>CAVCAV010000054.1:0-15194 GCA_963600165.1 Christensenella sp. UBA1685
CGCCAGCAACGTGCGGAGCCGGCTCAGTGCGCGTGCCTTCAAGGAAATGGGCATAGGCTGGTACCGCCGCACCATACACGCCGACGAGGCTTGGCGCGGACGACGCGTAGTGCTCGACTTTCAGGGCATCATGCTCGTGGGCGACGTCTATCTCAACGGTGAGCGCATAGGCGGCACCGACTACGGCTACCTCGGTTTCGACGCCGACATCTCCCGCCTTCTGCGCTACGGCGAGGACAACGTGCTCACCGTGCGTGCCGACACCCGTTCGCCCGAAAACTCACGCTGGTACACCGGCGGCGGACTCTTCCGCGACGTAAGTCTCATCGTCACCGACCCGAAGCTCTATTTTCCCCGTCATCCCCTTGCCATCCGCACCACTGCAAACAAATGGGTCGACATCACGGCAGAGGTGGTTTGCCAAGCCAAGCCCTCGCGCATTCCCGTGGAGGTAAGGATTCTCGACGCGCAGCGCCGCGAAGTGGCCCGCACCACCGACACGCTGAAGTTCAACGCCCAGTGGCGCGACCGCGAATATCCGCTGCAGCGCATCACATGGCCCGACATCCGCCCCTGGTCGTGCACCGACCCCGTGCTCTACACCGCCGAGCTGACGCTCTTCGACGAGAACGGACAGCCCGCCGACCGCATCAGCGAGCCATTCGGCGTGCGCACCGTGGAGTTCACTCCCGAACAGGGACTTCTGCTCAACGGCGAGAAAGTGCTCCTTAAAGGCTTTGCCAACCACCACACGCTCGGCGCGCTCGGCGCTGCGGCTTTTCCCCGCGCCATAGAAAAGCGGCTGCGCACGATGAAGGCTTTCGGCTACAACCACGTGCGCACCTCCCACAACCCCTACAGCGAAGACTTTCTCCGCATCTGCGACCGCCTCGGTCTGCTCGTCGTGGACGAACTCTACGACAAATGGCTCCAGCAGTTTGCCGGCGGACGCACGCCTTGGGAAAACCTTTGGCAGCACGATGTGCCCGAATGGGTGAAGCGCGACAGAAACCACCCCTCCATCGTAATGTGGAGCCTGGGCAACGAACTGCAGCAGCGCGCCGACCTGCCCTTCAACGACTGGGGCGTAACGGCCTACCGTCTGCAGCGCGAACTCCTCCGCCGATACGACGACACACGTCCCGTCACCGTGGCCATGCACCCCCGCTACCGCGACATCGAGGCCGACTCGCTGCCCTGTCCCCTTGCCCGCACCACCGACGTGGCGTCGTACAACTACCGCTACGGCTACTTCCCCACCGACGGCGCACGCTATCCGCACATGATGTTCTACCAGAGCGAAGCAAGCACCTCGGGCATGGGCGAGAATTTCTTCGGCATGGACACCAGTCGCGTGGTGGGCCTTGCCTACTGGGGCGCCATCGACTATCTGGGCGAAAGCATGGGCTGGCCCGCCAAGGGATGGACGCAGGGCGTGTTCACCACATCGCTCGAACCCAAACCCGATGCGTGGCTCGTAAAGAGCATGTTCTCCGCCGCCCCCACCGTGCACATCGGTCTCGTGGAGCGTGGCGGAAAGAGCAGCGAGTGGAACGGCATCAACGTAGGCACCACACGGCTTTCGGAAAACTGGAACCGCACAGCTGCCGACACGCTCTCGCTCTTCACCTTCACCAACGCTGAAGAAGTGGAACTGAAGCTCAACGGCCGCAGCCTCGGCGTGAAGCGCAACAGCGCCTCGCCCCGCACCCGCAACCGCATCCGCTGGGACGGCGTGCCATACGCCCCGGGCCGCCTCACAGCCATTGCCCGCAGCGGCGGAAAGGTAGTGGCGCAGCACACGCTCGAAACCACGGGCGAGGCCGTACGTCTGAAGTTTGAACCCGACACCATACGTTGGCATGCCGACGGCACCGACCTGATGCACATCCGCATCACGGCGGTCGACAGCAAAGGGCGCCGAGTGTGGAACACCGCTTCCCTTCCGCCGCTCCGCTTCAAGCTCGAAGGCGACGCCACCATTGCCGCCCTCGACAACGGCAACCTCCTCTCCGACGAAGCGTTCCAAGGCGACACGCGCACCCTCTTCAACGGCACAGCCCTCGTGGTGCTCCGCGCCGGCACTTCGCCCTCCAAAGTGCACCTCACCGTCGGTGGCCTCAACGGCAAAACGCAAACTCTCGTGCTGCAGACGCATTGAAAGCCATACACGCACATACACAGCAAATCCCCGCCCAAGCCATACGGCCCGAGCGGGGATTTTTGCTGTTCTCTTCTCTTGAGCAGTTACCGCAATAAAAGGTGTTTTTTCCTGTCTGTGAGGCAACTTGGCATCGTTAAGTAACATGTAAAAAATAAGTTGTCCGATTTTCGGCAGAGGGTTTCAGCCCGCTCGTCGCGCAACAAATTGTGTAGGTTATTTTTTGATTATTACTAAACATCAAAGGAATTGCGGTACTTCCTAAAATTGCGGTGCAAAAATAATCATTTACCCTCCCCCCCCTCTTTTCCAAAGTTGTCCAATATGCAACGCATTCTGCCTTTTAACTTTTGCGGATGACGGCCACAAAACGTTTTATGTATCCACAAATTTGGCGGTTCGGCAAGCTATTGCTACTTTTGCTGCAGTGAATACAAAGGGGTGCCCGCGCGCCGTATCGACGCAAGGGCTGAGATTATACTCTTACGACCTGATGCAGACCATGCTGCCGTAGGCATTGTACTTCCCATTCTGCCTTTATTCCTCTCCACGCGAGAGCACGTGCGCACAGGCAGAGCACAAGTACTTACCGCACACATCCACCGTTTACGACGCTAGGTTTGACACATTACGAGGTCAAGCCTTTTTTTGTATCCCCCACCCTACTCATCTTTTCCTTTCTACAAAAAAACGCACCCGTCATGCAAATCGTTCTCAACCACAAAGAGCTGCAAACCGAAGCCGCCAACCTCGACGCGCTCATTGCCCAGCTCGGTCTCCCCGCCGCCGGCGTGGCAGCCGCCGTAAACAACAAACTCGTGCCCCGCACACAATGGGCCGACTTCAAACTCGAAGAAGGCGCCAACGTCACCGTCATCAAAGCCGCCTGCGGGGGATAACGTTGGAGGCAAGCTATAGGGGCGAGCGATGGGGGCGAGGTCTCCCGACCTCGCTTGCGCAAAGTTTGCGCAAAGTTTGCGCGAAGTTTGTGCGAAGTTTGTGCGATAAAAGCATTATAAAAAGTAACCTTAAACGCTCAAGCGAGCTCAGGAGAGCTCGCCCCCATCGTTCGCCCCATCTTTCGCCCCAAAGACACAATCTCAGCACTCCTCATTTGCACATTTGCACATCTGCACATTTGCACATTCGCGAAGCGTCACATTTGCACATTCGCGAAGCGTCACATTTGCACATTAATTTCTTTTCTTATGGAAAAACTCATCATAGGTGGACGCGAATTTTCCTCGCGTCTGTTCGTAGGCACAGGAAAATTCCGCAGCAACAGCGAAATGGCTGAAGCCATCGCCGCCTCGGGAACAGAAATGGTCACCGTGGCCATGAAACGCATTGAACTCGGCGACGCCGACGACGACATGCTCACCCACATCAACCGCGAAGGACTGCAACTCCTTCCCAACACCTCGGGCGTACGCGACGCCGAAGAGGCCGTCTTCGCCGCACAACTGGCACGCGAAGCATTCGGCACCAATTTCCTCAAACTCGAAATACACCCCGACCCGCGCTACCTCCTCCCCGACAGCACCGAAACGCTCAAAGCCACCGAAGCGCTGGTGAAAGAAGGTTTCGTAGTGCTCCCCTACTGCCAGGCCGACCCCACGCTCTGCAAACACCTCGAAGAAGCCGGCGCTGCTGCCGTGATGCCCCTCGGTGCACCCATCGGCACCAACCGCGGACTGCAGACGCGCGACTTTCTGCGCATCATCATCGAGCAGAGCACCGTGCCCGTGGTGGTCGACGCCGGAATAGGCGCGCCGAGCCATGCTGCAGAGGCCATGGAGATGGGTGCTTCGGCCTGTTTGGTAAACACCGCCATTGCCGTGGCCGGAAAGCCCGCCGCCATGGCGCTGGCGTTCAAGAAAGCCGTGGAAGCCGGACGCGAAGCCTTCGAAGCCGGACTCGCCGCACAAATCCATTCCTTTGAGGCAAAGGCCAGTTCGCCCCTCACCAGTTTTCTGAACTGAACCATCCAAAGCGAAACAAAATGTTTTCAGAAGAACTCCTTAAATACAACTGGGACGACACCACCGCCGCCATCGCCGCCAAAACGGCAGCCGACGTGGAGCGCGCCCTGCAAAAGGAACACTGCGACGTGGACGACTTCATGGCCCTGATTTCGCCCGCCGCCGAACCCTACCTCGAACCCATGGCGCAACTCTCGCGCAAATATACCGAGGCGCGCTTCGGACGCACCATGTCGATGTTCATCCCCCTCTACATCACCAACTCGTGCACCAACTCGTGCGTCTACTGCGGGTTCCACGTGGCCAACAAAATGCGCCGCACCATTCTCACCCCGGAAGAAATCGTGCAGGAATACAAGGCCATCAAGCGCCTCGGCCCGTTTGAAAACCTGCTCATCGTCACGGGAGAGAATCCCGCAAAAGCAGGCGTGCCTTATCTTGCCAAAGCCCTCGACCTCGCCAAACCTTTCTTTGCCAACCTTAAAATAGAAGTGATGCCGCTTGCCACGGAGGACTACGAGGAACTCACACACCACGGCATGAACGGCGTGATCTGCTTTCAGGAAACCTACCACCGCGAAAACTACAAGACGTACCATCCGCGCGGCATGAAGTCGAACTTCGAATGGCGCGTGAACGGCTTCGACCGCATGGGCATGGCGGGCGTCCACTCCATCGGCATGGGTGTGCTCATCGGTCTGGAAAAGGAATGGCGCACGGACCTCACCATGATGGCGCGCCATCTGCGTTACCTGCAGAAACACTACTGGCGCACGAAATACAGCGTGAACTTCCCCCGTATGTGTCCCGCAGAAAACGGCGGTTTCCAGCCCAACTGCATCATGAGCGACCGCGAACTCGCACAGCTCACCTTTGCCATGCGCATCTTCGACCACGACGTGGACATCTCCTACAGCACACGCGAACGCGCCGACTACCGCGACCACATGGCCACGCTCGGCGTGACAACGATGTCGGCCGGAAGCAAAACGGAACCGGGCGGCTACTTCACCTACCCGCAAGCGCTCGAACAGTTTGAAGTGAGCGACCCCCGCACGGTGGACGAAGTGGTGGCCGGACTCAAGCGCGTGGGCATTGAACCCGTATGGAAAGACTGGGACGGCTCGTTCGACCACATTCGTGAACGCACCAAAAAGCTGCACGTATGACGGACCGTTACGACAGACAACTTCTCCTTCCCGAAATAGGCGAAGCTGGACAAAAGAAACTGCACCAGGCCCGCGTGCTCCTCGTGGGCGCCGGCGGCCTGGGTTCGCCCGCTTCGCTCTACCTCTGCGGAGCGGGCATAGGCCATCTCGGCATTGTGGACGACGACGTGGTGAGCACCACCAACCTCCACCGCCAGGTGCTCTACAGCGAAAAACTCGTTGGCCAACCGAAAGCCGCCGAAGCGGCGAGGCGCCTTGCAGCGCTCAATCCCGAAGTGGAGGTGGAAGCCCTCGCTTGCCGCCTGACGAAGGACAACGCCGCGGACCTCATTGCGCAATACGACATCGTGGTGGACGGCTGCGACAACTTCGCCACCCGTTTCCTCATCGACGACGTGTGTGCCGCACAGCGCAAGCCCTACGTCTACGGCGCGGTATGCGGATTTTGCGGACAGGTGTCGGTGTTCCATGCCGGAGCGGTGCCGCACAGCTACCGCGAACTCTACCCCGACGAAGCCGCCACGCTGGCCATGCCCCACCCCGGCAAAGCCATCGTGGGCATGACGCCGGGCGTCGTCGGAAGTGTGCTCGCCGCACAGACCGTACAGCTCATCTGCGGATACGGCGAGCCCCTCTGCGGAAAATTGTGGACCATCGACCTTCGCGACATGTCTACATTTCTGGTTGAGCTGTAAGGGTGGCAATTTAATTTATAGAACAACCCTAATTACATTGGCAAGGGCACTTCAGGAACTATCAGTTCGCTTTCATCAGCCGCATCATTATTGAAGAACATACAATAATAGACAGGCAAATAGGTGATGCCGTTTATGCGACTTACCGTCTGTTCGTTGCTCAACACCACGGCCTCGCGGATATGGTACTCGGGCGTTGCAAGGAATTTGTCCAATGCACTGTGGACCTTGTAGTCCTTGCCCGACTTGATTTCCACAGGAAGCACCGTGAGGTTACGGTAGTCGTCTATCAGATAGTCTACCTCTCCCTTTTGCTTATTGTCGTAATAACGGAGCGTGTACCCATGGGCATGGAATTCTTGAGCTATGACGGATTCGTATACAGCCCCAAGGTTCACGCTCCGTTCATCTCTAAGCACCGCATTGATGTTGGTGCCGTAAAGGAGATTGGTAAGCAAGCCCACATCGCTCATATAGAGTTTAAGCAAGCTCTTGCTCTCCGATTCAATCAGCGGAAAGGACGGATTGCTTATTGCCTGCACGGAAAGTGCTATGCCCGAGTTCGTCAGGTATTCAAATTCTTCGGCATAGTCGCAAAATTGCTTGTGGGCTTTCAAGCCTTCTATGTTTTTTACCACAATGCGCTTTTTCTTGTTCTCCATATTGGAGGGAATCATGTCGTATATCTTGCGAATTACAAGTTTACGGGCATCGTCGTATTGCGAAGCGTCTATCTTGTATAGCATATGTATGTCGCGCTGAATGCTGCGCACCTGAGCTATATTGCGGTTCTCAAGAAACTTGTTTACAGCGTCGGGCATTCCGCCCACCAACAGATATATCTTGAATTGCTGCAGCATATAGCTATGCATAGAATCGTTCAAAGGTTCTCTTGCCTCAAATTTCTTCCGCATAGCCTCTACAGCGTCTTTGCCACAGCCCATAGCCCACAAAAATTCTTCGAAATCCAAAGGATACATCTGTTGAACGGCTATGCTGCCCAATGGTACAGACGGTGTCTGCGACAGGGCGGCACCCAACTGCGAACCGCTGGCGATATACCTGTATTTGCCGTCCTCGTTGAGAAACTTGAGCATTGTCATCAGGTGGGGATAGCTTTGTATTTCGTCCAGGAAAACGAGCGTGTTTTCTTTTGTGCCCAGTCTATTACCGGCTATGGCGCTTAACTGCAAATAGAAATCTTCCTTACTGCTTACCATTGCAAAAATGCGGGCGCCCTCCTGATCGGCCTTGAGATTGATTTCAACAAAGTTCTTGAACAATTTCTGCCCTATATATCTTATAAGGTAAGACTTGCCAATCTGTCGTGCCCCATTGAGAAGCAATATTTTCCGTGGGTTACGAAGGAGGAAATTCTCCAAAGTATGTGCGTATTTGCGTTCCAGCATAATCCAATGATTTAGTATAGGTGCAAACTTACTGATTTATAATAATATAATCAAGCATTAAAGGAAATATTCCGTCAAACAACGCCCCAAAAAGAGGAATTATTCCACAAAAATCAGTGCCAAAAAGAGGAATTATTCCACAAAATCAAGGTATAAAAACAGGAATTATTCCAAAATATCTATGGAAGCGAACGATGGGGGCGAGGTCTCCTGACCTCGCGTGGGCGAAAAATCAAAGCGCAGCATGTAACAGCCTCCTTGAGGCCGTTCAAGCGAGCTCGGAGAGCTCGCCCCCATCGTTCGCACATTAAAGGCATTCTTCATTTGCACATTTGCATATTCGCACATTTGCACATTCGCGAAGCGCATATTTGCACATTTACCCTTTTGCCCTTATCTTTGCAACGGCTCAGCGCGAACGGTTCGCGTTGGGCCGTTGCCATTCCTTAAATCCATATCCACATCCATGTCATCACTTACAGAAAAAATCGGCTACGGCCTCGGCGACATGTCGTCGTCCATGTTTTGGAAAATATTCTCGGCCTATCTTCCCTTCTTCTATTCCAACATCTTCGGACTGAGTCTCGAAGCCACCGGTGCGCTCATGCTCGTGACCCGAATATGGGACGCCGTGAGCGACCCCATGATGGGCATCATTGCCGACCGCACACAGACACGCTGGGGAAAGTACCGCCCCTACCTCCTGTGGATGGCGCTCCCCTTTGCAGTAGCCGGCGTGCTGCTCTTCACCACCCCCGACCTTTCCCAAACGGGAAAAACCATTTGGGCCTTTGCCACCTACATCCTCATGATGACCGTATACACCGCCATCAATGTGCCCTACGGTTCCATGCTCGGCGTGGTGTCTGCCGACTCCGACGAGAAAACCGTGTTCTCTTCCTACCGCATGTTCTTCGCCTATGCCGGCTCGTTCATCGTGCTCGCCACATGGGAACCGCTCTGCACGTGGTTCCACGACACGCTTTCCCTTCCCACCGCCTCAAGTTGGCAGGGCAGCATGGTGGTGATAGCCGTATGCTGTCTGTTGCTTTTCCTCGCAACGTTTGCCCTCACCCGTGAGCACGTACACACGGCACCGAAGGAGACCAACGTGCTGAGCGACCTCCGTTCGCTGCTCCACAATGCGCCGTGGTGGATTCTGCTCGGTGCGGTACTCTTCTTCAACTTCTTCAATGCCATCCGCTACGCCACCATTCCCTATTTCTTTGCTTCCGTGGTAGACCCCTCGGCCACGCTCACGTTCTTCTCCTGGACGTTTGCCTTCTATGCCGGCATTTTCTTCTCCGTGGGCGAAGTGGCGAACATGGCTGGCGTGGCCGCTACGGCTCCCATCACACGCTGGATTGGCAAAAAAGGCACATTTGTGGCCTCGCTCATTGCGCTCATCGTGACAAACGCAGCGTTTTACTATATTCCCGCCTCGCAAGCCGGCTTTTGGCCGATGATGGTGCTGCAAGTGGTCATCTGCATTCTCACGGGCATCGTTTCGCCCCTCGTATGGAGCATGTATGCCGACATTTCCGACTATGCCGAACTGAAATTCCGCACTTCTTCCACGGGCCTTATCTTCTCCTCTTCGTCCATGGCACAGAAGTTTGGCGGTGCCATCGGCGCTTCGGCGGTGATGTGGATTCTCTCTGCCGTGGGATACAACACGGCAGAGGGCGCCGTGCAGACTCCCGACGCCATCGACGGCATACGTCTGCTGATGAGCTGGATTCCTGCAGCAGTGGCATTCATTGCCCTTCTCTTCATTCTCGTCTATCCGCTCGGCAAGAAGCGCATGCAGGAAATAAGCCGCAAACTTGCCGCCATCCGCTAAATTTATTCGGTGCCACCGAATAAAAAACGCTGATTTTATTCGGTGGCATCGAATAAAACTCATAGCTTTGCAAACAAAAAGCAAGCTATGGACATAGAACTGTTTCGAACAATAATCGCTGAGAATCAAGAATATATAGGCGACATTTCGTTGATAGAGCGTCCTTTGGCGTTGGAAGAAAACGGAAGTTATGTCTTTGTAGGCGTACGACAAGCGGGAAAGTCGTACCTGTTGTACCAGCGCATCAAGCAAATGATTGCGTTGGGAACCCGGCTGGAGGACATTATCTACATCAACTTCGACGACGAACGTCTGAAAGACATGGTGGCAATGGACTTCGACCTTATACTCCAAGCGTATTACAGCATCAGCGACGGAACGCCCGTGTTTTTCTTTGATGAAATACAAAACGTGGAAGGATGGGCAAACTTTGCACGCAGACTCGCCAACCGTAAATATCAGGTTTACGTAACGGGCAGCAATGCCAAAATGCTGAGCCGCGACATAGAGACAGTCCTTGGCGGAAGATATTTGACGCTCCATGTTTTTCCTTACAGTTTTGAGGAATATCTCAAGGCTAACCAAGTGACACGGTCAAAAGGATGGCAATACGGACGTAAGGCCAACGAGCTACAACGGCATTTCCGCACCTATTTCGAATGGGGAGGCTTCCCCGAATTGGTCAACTTCCGCGAAAAGCGCGTGTGGCTCAACAGTCTGTATAGCCGCATCTTCTTCAACGACCTGGTGGTACGCCACAAAATCAAGAACGAAGATGCGCTGCGCCTTTGCGTACGCCGTTTGGCAGAAAGCGTCATGCAACCTTGCTCGCTGAACAGACTCTGCAACCTTGTGAAGTCCACAGGCGCATCGTGCAGCACGTCGACAGTCATGGAATACGTAAGATATTTGCAGGAGTCGTGCATCTTGATTTCGTTGGAGAACTACGCATCGCGTTTTACAGAGAAAGAGACCAAAAAGAAGCATTATTTTGTAGACAACGGACTGCTCCATCTGTTCATCAACAACCCGGAAACGCTCTTGCTGGAAAACCTTTGCGCCGTGACGCTCTATAAGAAGTACGAAAGGGGCTTGTACTATTTCAACAAAAACATTGAAGTGGATTTCTACATTCCAGACGAGGCTTTGGCCATTCAGGCAAGCTACCGAGTGAGCGACTCCGCCACGCTGGAAATGGAAGCGAAAGCCTTGGCGGCTCTTCACTCCTTCGCTCCGCTTCGCAAGGCTATGATTGTCACGTACGAAGACGAAGGTACAATGGAATATGAAGGACTGCAAATAGAACTTGTTCCTGTTTGGAAATGGGTCATAGAGCAATAATGCAAGTTGCAACCTATGCAAACAATTAGGGTTGCCACTCCGATTTTACTCGGAATGGCAACCCTAAATTTGTATATAAACGGTAGTGGGGAAAGGGAACGTTATTTCACAACTTTCTTTCCGTTGACGATGAGCACGCCGCGAGCGTTTTTGTGGGTGCAGATGCCCTTGAGGTTGTAGACCTCAGTGGAGGCTTCGGCTGCAGGAACAGCCTCATCGATGCCAGTACGCATGATGCGCACCACGTTGGAACCTACTTCTCCGTAACCGGGATAGACGGCCTTCACCTGATACTCGTAGTAACGGCCCGGATGCTTTTCGGCGTCGGTGTAAGAGGTGACGTCGTTGGCAAGGGGAGCAGCGTTGAGCAGTTCGCCGTTGCAGTACACGTTGTAGCCCGTAAAGAAGCTGACATTGGCGGGTTCGTCAAGCGCTACGCCCTGTACGCTGGCGGCGGAAGAGGCGGTAGTAGTGGAGCGGGCCGCCGTGTAGCGTTCGGCACGGACGGCCTCGGCGGTAGCGGCCTTGGTGTTTTCGGCATAAGGCTGGAGGCATACGCTGATGTTCCAGTTGCCCTCAATGTCGTTGTCGCTCAAGGTTGTCCAAGTTACGCCGTCGGTAGAGTAAAGGTTACCCTTGCCGCCCTTTGCAGGACCGGCATCGTAGCCAAGGGGAACGGTAATCTGGTTGTGTTCCACATAGACCACGGCACGCAAGCGCTTCGTGGCGTCTACGCGAAGAGGTTTGTCGAGCCGCACGGTGTTGAAGGAATATTGGCTGAGTGCGTCTACGTATTTTTCAAACACGAGGTTGTTGTCCTGATAGAGCTGCACGTAGAGCACTTCGGGCACTTGGTTGACGTAGAACTTCACTTCCGAAACGCTCAGCGAACTGTAGGGTTTGAGGTCGTCGGGAGTCCATTCGGCACCGGCGTAGTACTGGCCGCCGCTGGGCAGACCGGCAGCATTGTCGCAAACGCCGTTGTGCCAACGGAGTTCGGTAACATCGCCAAGGGCCGGCACGCTCCATTCGAGGCGGTTGCCGTCGTCGGTAGGCGTCACGCTCAGCGTACCCGGCTGCTGATAGCCGTTGTGATAGTTCACGTTCACCGTGGCGGCGTCGCTCTTCGGGCTTACGGCCGACGAGGTGTAGTAAGCCACGGCCTGATAGCTGTAGGTGCCGGGGAGCAGATTGTGGTCGGTGTAGCACGGACCTTCCACGGGAGTGTCGTTGAGTTTCTCGCCGTTGCGGTAGATGTCGTAACCGTATACGTTGTCGATGGCTTCGGCATTCACGCTGACCGCGTCGACGTAGTGGGCAGAGTGGCCGCTATTGACGCGCAGCATGATGTACTTCACGTCGGCGGGCAGGGTGAGGTCGTACTGCTGCCAGGCTTCGGAAGTGGTGAAACGTCCGCGACTGATGAAGTCGGCCTGGTTGTCGGAGTTGTTGGAAGTGAGCACCTGCATTTCGCCTTCGCCGTCGGCAGTGGCTTCGGTGCGAGCCATGAAGCTGAAGGCAAAGGGCGAAGTGTAAGCTTTCTCAACGGGGATTACGAGCGTAGCCTTCGTGTCGGCCTCAGCGCGCACCGCCTGTGTGCCCTGTACGGCATCGGTAGCGGTATATTTGAAGAGGCCTTCGGCATTGGTCCATCCGTCTTTGGCAAAGACCTCGCCGGCCTTTCCGCCTTCGAAACTTTCGTAGAGGTCAGCACCCAAAGTGCTGGGGTTGACCATCGTCACGTTCACATCGTAGCCGTACGAAGCTTGGCGGGCACGCACATCGGTGGGAGCATCGCCCTCGCCGGCTTCTTCTATGGTGAGCGTAAGGGGAGCGGTGCGGGCAGAGACGGTTCCGTCGATGTACTGCGTTTCCACTTCAAAAGTGTAAGTGCCGGGAATGTTCTGCTTCATGGAGAAAGCACGCTGCGCAAGGGGAGCGTCGTTGACCTTCTCGCCGTTGCAGTAAACGTTGTAACCGCTGAGACCCTTCACGGAGTTGAGGTCGAAATAGAGATAGCGTGTACCGGCGTTCTCCTGCAGTCCGAGCACGAGCAGATTGTAGCCTTCGGGGGTGTGCATGAGGTTCATGCCGCCGGCCGAGGCCGACTCGTCGGGACTGATGGTACCGTATTCGTCGATGCTTGTGTGCCAAAGTTGCTTGCTTGTGGCGAAGTCGTAGGCACAGAGTTCGTAGCGCTTGTTGTAACCCTGTTCGAAGGTATAAAGAATGCCGTCGTAGTAGGCAGAACCTGCAGCACCTTTGAGCACAGGACCGTTGCCGAGTTTTGCACCTCGCAGCGAGGTGTAGATGCTGCTTTCCCAGTCGCCGATTTCAAAGCCTCCGCGGCCGCCGTCGAGCGTAGGAATGTAGGCAATGTGGCGACCTATTTCGGAAATGGACATCTCGTCGCCAAGTTCCTGTTTGTCCATGTCGATGGTGTAGAGCGTGGAACCGTTTGCCGTGGCGTAGAACTGCGAACCGTCGTAGGCCAGGTTGCGGAAACCTGTGCTGAGCGTGCTGGGCACGGCCATGGTGAAACTGGTGTCGAACGTACCGTCCATGAAGTAGCGGTTGATGACACCCGTTGAGGAATACTTGGTGGTGTAGATGTAACGTCCGTCGGAAGCAATGCCCATTTCTCCCGTGAAGGCGCTGCGGAACTGTCCGACATATTCGGGACGTCCTTCAGGCGTAATGCCGCTTTGCGGAGTGAGGTCCTGCGGCAAGGTGAGAGGTTGTGCAAGGGGCATGCTCCAGCGAAGGTTTATCTGGCTGTTGCGTTCCACACGTCCGCTGAGCGTGGCTGGAGCAAGGGGAGCGTCGAGCGTAATTTTTTCCACGCTGGCGCTTTCGCTCTGTGCCGACTCCGTTCCGCCTTCATAGGAAGAAGCAATGGTGTAGGCGTAGGTGCCGGCTGCGGAGAGTTCGTCGGTGTAAGCCCGTGAAGAGGTCTGGCCTATGCGTTCGCCGTTGCGGTAAACGACGTAGGCCGAAGGCGCCGTTTCGGTGTAGTCCGCCACGGGACTGAGGTGGGCGGCTACGTTGAAGTTGGCATTTTCAAAACCTACATACGAAGCCGGGTACCACTGTTTGCCGTCGGAGCTCATGATGTTGCTCTTGCCGTCGACCACCGTGCCGTTGTTGATACCCATCGGGTTGACGTTGGCATCGTGGGAGAGGAGAAGAGTGACGTAGTAAGTGCTTCCGCGCTCAATGGTGACGGGCTTGGCGAGCGCAATATGGCTGAACTCGCCGTAGCTCACGTCGTCGGGGTTGACCTTTTGGGTGGAAACGGCCTTTCCGTCTTTATAGATGCGCACGGAGAGCGAAGTGACGCGCTCTTTGATGAAGGCTTCCACGGTGTCGATCTGCATGCCGCGGTAAGAGGCGAGGTCATCGGCGTCAAGGGCAATGCCGGCGAAGAAGTAGCCGCCTTCGCTGAGTCCGATGGCGTCGTCGCTCGTGGCATTGTCGTAACGCAAGGTAGTAGCCTTCTTGAGCAAAGCGGTAGGTTCGTCCCAGGAGAGCGTCACGTTCTTGTTGAGGGCAATGGAGGCCTTCACGCCGGTGGGCGGGAAGAAAGGTTCGCCCACTTTCACGCTGACCTGTGCCGTATCGCTGAGCGAGGAGGTGTCCTTGCCGTAAATGGCCTGCACGCTATAGGCGTAGGTGCCGCGAACGAGCCGGGTGTCGGTGTAAGTGGTGGAGGTGGTTTCACCGAGCTTCTTGCTGTCGCGATAAACGGCGTAGGCCGTGGGCTGTGCGGCAGCGTTGGCTTGCCAGTTGAGCACAACGGACGAAGTTCCGTCGGCAGCGGCGGTGAGTTTTACGGGACGGGGGAAAGCGGCGGCTTTCGTGGCGGTGAGCGTCACGTTCACGTCGTGGCCGGAAAGTTCGGGCTGGGAAATGAACTTGAGCGTGGTGGTGTTCGGCGTGTTGAGCTGCACTTGGCGTGCGTCAAACTGGAAGGTGATGTCCTGTTTCTCTCCGGCCTTAAGGTCTACGGAGAGCGGACTCGCGCTCACCCAAGGATCGATGTCGGCCAAGTTGTAGACAAAGAGGCGGGCAGGCGACTGCTGCAGAATGCCCACAAGAGAGAGCTGACCGTTGATGAGAGCCGTAGTGGTTTCGAGTCCGCCAAGACGGTTCTCGCCCGTGGTGAGCGAACCCGTCTTGTAAGAAGGAATGTCGATGGCGGAATGTTCCACCTTGGTCACGCGACGGTTGTTGAGGTCGTACTGCACGATGCTCACCTTGTCGATGGTGTTGAGCCCGGAAGTTTCAAGGTTGCTCATCCAAAGATAAGGTCCGCCGGGGGTGATGTTGTCGAATGCGGTACCGAAAACGCTCATGCTGCTTGAAGCGTTGAGCTTGTAGAAGGCGAGGGTCACTTCGCCCTTACGGTTCACACGGCCCATGGTGTTGTAGTCGCCCACCCAAAACTCGTCGTTGCGGGGGTCGTAGGCAATGTGGGTCACGCAGAGGCTGCTTTCGGAGGGAATGTCGATGGTGCCGACGAGACGCTTGTTGCGGAGATCGAGTTGGAACATGCGGTTCTTGCGGTCGGAGGCGTAGAAGTAACGGCCGTCGA
>CAVCAV010000055.1:0-15168 GCA_963600165.1 Christensenella sp. UBA1685
TACAAGTTGCGTGAAAGTTTTTCGGGCGTGCGCATTCCTGTGGGCGAACGATGGGGGCGAACGATGGGGGCGAAGTCTCCTGACTTCGCATGCGCGGCTTCGCCTTCTATGGAGGCGACGTTTGAAACGTCGCGCTCTACACGAAGTTTTATATGCGACGAAGCGAAGTCTAGAGACTTCGCCCCCATACGCTAGCGCCCTCAATGCTTCGTTTGAAAGCCGTGTAGAACGCGACGTTCCAAACGTCGCCTCCATACGCGGTGCTAGGCGCAGAACATTTCCACATTTGCACATTAGCGAAGCGACGCCCACATCGCTTGCTCTATCGCTCGCCTTCTTCTTTACAACACACAAAAAACCGGATGCATGTTGCCATGCATCCGGTTGTTATGTTGCTTTCTGTGCCTTAAGCGGCACACGAAAGATTAGTCGAGCTGAGCGAGCTTGTTGTCAGAGCCGAGCACTTCAGTAATCTTGTGCTTGTACATCTGTTCCATGAGGTCGCGAGCGGGACCGCAGTACTTGCGGGGATCGAATTCTCCGGGCTTTTCGTTGAACACCTTGCGAACGGCAGCGGTGAAAGCGAGACGTGAGTCGGAGTCGATGTTGATTTTGCAAACTGCGCTGGCAGAAGCCTTGCGGAGCTGCTCTTCGGGGATACCTACTGCATCGGGGAGCTTGCCGCCGTTGGCGTTGATGATGTCAACGTATTCCTGGGGAACGGAGCTTGAGCCGTGGAGCACGATGGGGAATCCGGGGAGCTTCTCCATGATGGCATCGAGGATGTCGAATGCGAGGGGAGGAGGAACGAGCTTGCCGGTCTTCGGGTCGCGGGTGCACTGTTCGGGAGTGAACTTGTAAGCACCGTGGCTGGTACCGATAGAGATAGCGAGTGAGTCAACGCCAGTCTTGGAAGTGAAGTCGATTACTTCTTCGGGCTTCGTGTAGTGGCATACGTCGGAAGAAACTTCGTCTTCTACGCCGGCGAGCACACCGAGTTCACCTTCAACGGTTACGTCGTACTGGTGAGCGTATTCAACGACCTTCTTGGTGAGGGCTACGTTCTCGTCGTAGGGAAGAGAAGAACCGTCGATCATGACGGAGCTGAAGCCGAGGTCTACGCAGCTCTTGCAGAGCTCGAAGCTATCACCGTGGTCGAGGTGAAGCACGATTTCGGGATGGTGGCAGCCGAGTTCCTTAGCGTACTGAACGGCACCTTCTGCCATGTAGCGGAGAAGAGTTTCGTTAGCGTAGTTGCGGGCACCCTTGGAAACCTGGAGGATAACCGGTGACTTGAGTTCGGAAGAGGCCTTGATGATAGCCTGAAGCTGTTCAAGGTTGTTGAAGTTGAATGCAGGAATTGCATAACCGCCGTTGATGGCGCGCTTGAACATCTCGCGGGTGTTGACCAAGCCTAATTCTTTGTAGTTTACCATAATACTTGTGAGTATATTTTGGGGATTGTTCTCTTGAATTCTTTGTTTATGCGTAGCATGCGCACCTTTCTCGCCAGATGCACATCTTTTTCGCAAGCAAAAGTACAACATGTCTTGCAAGTGCGCAAAGTTTTGCACCTATTTTTCTCGCTCTTTGGGCTATAGTAGTTTACAAAAAGACAAAAAAGGGCGAACGACGGGAACGAACGATGGGGGCAACGCTTCGCAAATGTGCAAATGAGTTGCGCCCTGCGCCGCTTATGGAGGCGACGTTTGAAACGTCGCGTTCTACACGGCATTAATGCATGATAAGAGGACGCAAGCGCATGGGGGAAAACGATGGGGGCGAAGTCTCCTGACTTCGCCCCCATAAAAAGGACACTATTGTTATTGCTTCTTATTCCCGTCAATCATCTTACGGAAGTGTTCCCTTCCGAACTTCTGGTCGGCCCGCAGTATGCGGATGACCTTTGAAGGCGACAGCACACGGGAAAAACGCTTGAAGTAATGCTCCTCGGTTTCGGCTATCTGCTCGCGAAGCTCAAGGTAGCCCTTCAAGGCACGACGGCTGTCGGAATCGCTCATGCCTTTGCGGCTGGCGTTTTCTATCATGCGGTCGGCACGGCGCTGCATGTCGAACGTCTTGTCGCGCAGTTCAAAGAAAAGGGGAAAGAAGGCGTCGGCTTCGCTCTGCGAGAGCTGGGCTTCGCGCTGAATGAACTCGCGCTGCTCGCGCCGCATCTGTTCGCGGTCGAACTTCGGTTTGTGGTGGTCTTGCTGACATTCGGGAGGGTCGGCCACATTGCCCTGAGCCTTTTGCTGCACTGATGATGCACTGGCCGTAACAGTGGCCAAGAGGAATGCGAAGAAGAAATATAATCGGTACATGACTTTCAACGGTATTTATACAATGGTACTACAAGAACAAGCGCTTATTCCCCGGCATAATAGCCCAAGGAATTGTTCGCTGCAAAGTATTCGTAAGCATAGTCGGCGGCGTCGGGGCGGGCGGTCTCCACTTGTTGCGTTGCAGAAGAGTCTTCGGCACCTGCCACTTCGCCGTCGGGGAGCCCCACATTGAGCACACCGGCAAACAATACGACCAAAGCAGCCACGCAAGCTACTGCGGCATAGGGCAGCCATGTCGGCACAAGACGTACGGGAGCCTGCGGACGGGACGCGCTCTTGCACTGAGCCAACACACGCTCAGAAAGCGAGGCGAAATAATGCTCGGGAACAACGAAGGGGTTGTGCGAGGGGGGTATGTTGAGGTTTATCATTGCAGGTATGTTTGGATTTTGTGTAACAAAAAGGGAGCGAAGGTGCGCCACAAGGTCGTTATGGGCGGGAATGCTTCGTTTCCCATCTCAACACTTTGACTATGAAAGGATACGAGGGTTTAATCTATCTGGGCAAAAAAGGCTTCTATCTTTTTGACGGCCAAATGGTAGGAAGCCTTGAGGGCGCCGACACTGGTAGAAAGCATGGCGCTCATTTCTTCGTACTTCATCTGTTCGTAGTACTTCAAGTTGAACACGATGCGTTGCTTCTCGGGGAGGGTTTCGATGGCCTGCTGGAGTTGGCGCTCGGTTTCGTCGCCGTCGAAATAGGGGTCGGCCTCCAAAGCCCGCGCCAGGTCGTCGTCCTCAATGCTTTGGGTTTCTTTCTGCCGCTCCAAGAAGGTAAGACTTTCGTTCATGGCAATGCGGTATAGCCAACTGGAGGGCTGGGCATCGCCGCGGTAGTTGTCGAGTGCCTGCCATGCCTTGAGATAAGTGTTCTGCAACACATCGTCGGCATCGTCGTGCCACCGGACCATCTTTCTCACCACGGCATACAGGCGCGGCGCAGTTTCCTTCACCAAAAGAGCGAAGGCTTCGTCGCGTGTCGCAGGGTCGCGGAGGTATTGCGCGGTGGGAAGTATGGGCATGGGGTGCGAAATGTATGGATTTAAAGTTGCAGTACACTTAAAGAAGAAGGAAAGCTACTATTGCTTCTTCGGGAACAGCGGTTGCTTGACGGGGCAAAGACATTTCTCTACGGCTTGCCGATAGTCTTCCGCCACGGCATCGAGGCTCACGGTATAGACAAGACTTTTGTCGGCTGCGTCCCAATCTATGCGCACAGGAGCCTGAGCGGCCGTTTCGCGATACACATTTTCCATATTGGGGTCAAGCCCTACCGTGGGGCACCAGAAATCGGCGAACGAGGGTACAGCAATGGTCTTGCGTACCGCACGCCAATGGGCGTCGTAGAAGCGTACCTGCGTGCTTTCGCCGCCTGCGCGCAAGGTATAGAACGTGAGCAAGAGGGTATCAGTGGCGGTTGGCACGACAACCATTTTCCACGTGCCCGATGCCGTAGTCTTCAACGTGAGCGACGTGCTGTCCTTGGCGGTCATCTCGGTTTGCCCGCCATATACGTTCTCCACGCGTGCCGTCAGGCCGGAGTTGTAGAGGTCGAGCAGGTCGAGCCGGCCCGAGCGGTCTATCACGGAAAGCACCTCACGCGGAGTGGCAGCGAAAAGGCTGTCGATGCACTGTGCGTGGGCGGCCGACACGGCCAAGAGCATAAGGAAAAGCAGCAGACTGCGCATAGGACGAGGTTTGTTGTTTATAGAAAAGAGATGAATCGATAGAAGGGGCTTTTGCTTTTACAAGACGTAGGCATTTGAGTTAGCACGCCCCTTGTCTTTTGGCTTCGCGGCGGAGTTGCCAAGTGTTGTAGAGGTTGTGCCAAACGCTGTAGAAGCCGCCGGCCACGGAGGAGATGGGATTGAGGAACGTGTAGCCTACCCAAATGGCGAACACGGTGTTCTTTTGCCCGAGCGACTGGGCCGCACTGATGCGTTCGCCGCAGTGGCGGCCGATAAGGGTTCCCAAAGCGAACTGCAAGGCGCAGCACACGAGCGAGCCTACGGCGATGCCGACTATTTCGGTCAAAGGTTCGTGGGTATGTGCCAGCGAACGGGCCGTAACGGCTATGGCGATGCTCAACGACACTGCCCAAATGTAGAACGGAAGATTGGGGACGGAAATGAGTTTGCGCGTCACACCGGGCAGGAGCCAACGGCAGAGTTGCGCAAGCACAAGGGGCATGATGAGCATAGGGAACACGCGGCTGATGATGGCGGTGAACGCCGGAAGGAAACTCATGCCGTGCACGCTGCTGAAGAGGGGAACGAAAAGGGGAACGACCACGGCCACCATCAGATTGACGAGTACGGTATAGGCCGTAATGTCCGACGCATTGCCGTTCAGCTTCATCGTCACCACACAGGCCGACGTGGCCGTAGGACATATCATACAAAGCATACAACTCTGAAGCACCGCACTGCCATGCATGGCGGGACAATAGCGAAGCACCAAAGCTCCGGCAATAAACGCTCCGGCCTGAATGAGCAGCAGCCACAAGTGGTGAAGACGCGGCCTCAACGTGCGGCCGTCTACCTTGCAGAACGAAAGGAAGAGCATGGTAAAGATCAGCAAGGGCTGCACCTCGCCTACAATGCGGAGGGCATAGGGCCGCGTAGGGTCAAAGAAAGACACATGGGAATACACTTCGTATGCCACGAACCCCGTGACGATGGCCACGGGGAGTGTCCAATTTTTCAAGAACCGTACAAATAGCGAGACGGGCCGCTTGCTTGCGCCCGCACGCTGCATGGACTGAGACATTACCTTAGATCTATTACTAAACTTTCTGGTTTACGCACCATGCAGCACGCAGGCCGCACAATGCGCAAACCAGAAACACGGAATCTTTATTTTACAACAAGTGCACGGGCTATCAGGTCGGCCAAAGCGGCATAGTGTGCCGAAGAGGACACTGCGCCACATTTCTTCTGAAGTTCGCGCAACTGCAAAAGCACTGCGCCGTAAACGTCGGAACTGTTGCCGCGCTTGAAAGTGGCGATAAGCTGGTCCACTGCCGTACGCTGAAGGGTACGTTCGTAGGAGGAAGGCTCGGAAGTGCTGCCGGCATAAAGCGAACGGAAGAGGCGCTTCGTCACCTCGGGGAGGTATTCGCTCACAGGATAGGTCTTCGTAAGACGGCCCAGGAGGTTTGCGTCGAAGAGCGGCGACACAACGCGGTTGCCCACGCTTGCAGCGAGCTTTTCGGGGTTGGAAGTCACACGGCTTACGAAAGTTTCGGAAATAAGCCACGTAGGTTCGTGGAAGATGTTGCGGTCGAGATAGTCAACTGCGGCCTTCTGTTTTTCCTTGGGAGTGTCGTAGTATACCGGGCCATCCTGGTCGATGGTCTTGTAGTCGTGGCAAACGCCGCCGATGTTGCGCTGCACGTGGCCAGCATAGCGGAGATACTGACTGAGCACGTTCTGGTACATTCCCTTGATATTGTCGCCGTCGATGTCGTTGCTCTCATACGTCCACTGCGGTAGGTTCTTCATCAGACGCTTGAGGTTGAGAATGCCGTATTCACTGGCCTTGACGGCATCGTCGCCGAGGTCCTCGGTCTGGCAGCGGGGATCGTTTGTGCGGTTCGTCTCGCCGTCGCCGAACCAAAGGCGGGGATTGTTCTTCAAGGCTGCCGTAGTCATCTTCTCCAGTTCCCAATGGTCGGAAGCGTCGTCATAGGCGTCCCACATGGGGGTGTAACCCCACTGGATAGCCCACTTGTCGTAGTCGCCGATACGGGGGAAAATGCCGTCGTGGCCGATGCTGTCCTCGGGCTGTGCCACGTAGTTGAAACGGGCGTAGTCCATGATGCTCGGCGTGTGGCCGTTGGCCTCCACGAAAGCTTTCGAACGGAGCGAGTCGACGGGAACGGTGCTTGAAGAGCCGAAGTTATGACGCAAGCCAAGGGTATGGCCCACCTCATGGGAGGAGACGAAACGGATAAGCTGGCCCATGAGTTCCGTGTCGTACTTCATGCAGCGAGCGGCCTCATCAATAGAGGAAGCCTGCACCATGTACCAGTCGTGTACAAGGCTCATCACATTGTGGTACCAGCAGATATGGCTTTCCATAATCTCGCCCGAGCGAGGGTCGCTGATGTGCGGACCATAAGCGTTCTCAATGTCGGAAGCCAAGTAGCGGATGACGGAATAGCGGGCGTCTTCCATCGACATTGTGGAGTCGGAGTCGGGCCATTCCTTGGCCATGATGGCATTCTTGAAGCCGGCCTTTTCGAAAGCCTTCTGCCAGTCGTTCACACCGGCAATGAGATAAGGACGCCATTGCTTGGGCGTGGCAGGGTCTATATAATATATAATGGGTTTCTTGGGCTCCACGAGTTCTCCGCGCTTCATCTTCTCCATGTCGGCACTGTCCTTGGGCTCAAGGCGCCAGCGGGAAATGTAACGCTTCTCACTCACGCGCTGCTGGTTGTCGGAGTATTGCGTAAAGTTTTCCGTGAAGTATCCCACGCGAGGGTCGAAGAGACGCGGCATCATAGGAACCTTGGGAAGGAGCACGAAACTTACGTTCAGCCCCAACGTTACCTTTCCCGTAAATGCCGAGGCATAAGTGCTGCGGCCGTTTGACATCCACGTCTTGGTGGTACGCACTTCGGTATTCATCGGGAACGTGTGGATGCTTTCAATATAGGAGAGGTTGGGCAAAAGCGCCTGAAGTCCCATAGACGTCTTCATGTACGACGAAACGGAGAAGGCCTGATTGTCGTCCATAAAGAATTGCGTGACCTTGATGCGGCTTGCTTTGCCTTGGCGGCTCTCTACCTTGAAGGAACCTATGATGGGGTCGGCATTGGCAGCAATGACTGCGCGGTTGATGGCATCGGTGCTGTCGGCCATGCTGACGAGCAGGCGCGAACGGAGTTGAAGATTGCCGTTGGGGGCTTTCTCCCAATAGACGGTCTGTTCGTTGGCAAGTTCGCCGCCATACTTTCCCGTTCCGGCGGGAGTGGAAGTGAAACGCACGGTAACGAGGATGTCACGGCCTATAAGCGAGTCGGGCACATCGAACATCCAGTCCGTACCCTGTTTGTATACATTGAAAAGGCCCTTGGTGAGAACACCGTCTCCTGAGTTCTTCTTGGCAGTCTCAGTCTTGGCTTTGTCCTTCTTATGCGCAAAGGCTGGAGCCGGCGCAATGATGAGCAAAGCTACGAGAGCAAGGCCCAATACTTTTGAGAAAGCAAATTTCATAGCGGTTCTAATATGTAAGGTATTTGACATCACGATTATTTGCGGAGAATGCGGTAGAACGCCGCTTCTCCCTGTTCCAACGAACTGAGTTCGTAGGGTTCAAGCCGTAGCGAGAGCGTGCCGGGCAAGGCTTCCAGTCCGAAATAGGCTTGTATGATTCTCGCCATATTAAAGGCGTTGGGCGAAGTCTTCTGCATTAGGCGCAAAGCGGTGCGCCGCAGCAGTGCGTGGTCGGCGTCGTTTCGGCGCAACTCGCCGAACAAGGCAAAGCAGATTACTGCATGGTCGGGCTGTGCAAGCAGGAGGTCAATGCGCGAAGTGCTGTCCTGCGGAGCGAACAAGCGAAGGAGCGAGCCTACTTCTTCTGATTTAGCCACAACGGGGAGCAGGGCTTCAAGCACTTTGCGCTTGTCAATCGCAGAAGCCATGACTGCAAACTCTTCTACCTTTTTGGCATTGTCGAGCAAGTCGAGCGTTCCTTTGGCGTACCGCGCCACGGCGGCTTTGAGGAATGTGCCGAGATAGGCTCGCGGCTGTGCGGGCACCATTGCGGCGAACAGCGCCCAATAGGTTTGGTTCTTCGGCAACTCAGGCAACACACGTTCTCCCAGCAGTTTGCCGCACGTTCGGAAAGCGGAGTTGCTCATCGAACGCATCATCAGCAACAAGCCGGAAGCGTTTCCGGCTTTTGCCATGGAATAAAGGCGGTCTGCAAGAGGAGTCATTGGTTCTTATTTAATATGGACAGGACTTGCTGCCGGCAAGCCTGTCATTGAATTTTGCGTCAGCCGTCTGCTACCTCCACGCTCCTTTGTATCAGCGACGCTCAAGGAGCACAACGTTCTCCACATGATGGGTTTGGGGGAACATATCAACGGGCTGTACGGCGGCCACGCGGTAGTCGGCATCGAGCGCCTGGAGGTCGCGTGCCTGTGTGGCGGGATTGCAGCTGACATATACTATGCGCTGCGGTGCGGCAAAGAGAATGGTGTTGATTACGTCGGCATGCATGCCGGCACGCGGGGGATCGGTGATGATAACATCGGGACGTCCGTGGCGCTCTATGAAGGCGCAGTCAAGAATGTCCTTCATGTCTCCGGCGTAGAAGAGCGTATTGTTGAGACCGTTTATTTGGGCATTGACTTTGGCGTCTTCTATGGCTTCGGGCACATATTCTATGCCGATGACCTGACGGGCCTGCCGTGCCACGAAGTTGGCAATGGTACCGGTACCGGTGTAGAGGTCGTAAACGAGTTCGTTTCCCGTGAGTCCGGCAAAGGAGCGCGCCACTTTGTAGAGTTCGTAGGCTTGTTCCGTATTGGTCTGATAGAAACTCTTGGGACCTACCTTGAAGCGGAGCCCTTCCATGGTTTCAAAGATATGGTCGGTGCCGCTATAGACCTTCACGTCGAGGTCGCCAATCGTATCGTTGCACTTGAGGTTGTTCACATAAAGGAGGGAACTAACCTCGGGGAATGTTTCGTGAATGTAGCGCAAAAGCTCCATCGCCTGAACCTGCTCTTCGTCAGTGCGCCAACAGAACTGCATGAGCAGCATCACTTCGCCCGTAGCTGAATTGCGAATCATCATGTTGCGAAGCAAGCCGTGCTGTGCCCGAAGGTCGAAGAACGTGAGTCCGTTCTCCAAAGCATAGGCACGGATGGAGTTGCGCAGGCGATTGTTGAGGTCGTCCATGAGATGGCAACACTCAATGTCGAGAATCTTGTCGAATGCGCCGGGAATATGGAAACCCACGCCGTTCATTACGCTGAACGTTTCGCCAGACTCTACCTGTTCCCTTGTCAGCCATTTCTTGTTGGAGAAGCCAAACTCCAACTTGTTGCGGTACTCGCGCGTATGCTTGCTGCCGAGTATGGGATTTACCTCGGGAAGCTCTACCTTGCCGATGCGCGTAAGGTTGTCCACGATCTGCTTTTGCTTGAAGCGGAGTTGCTCCTCGTAGGGAAGGCACTGCCATTTGCAACCGCCACAAACGCCGAAATGCTTGCAGAAAGGTTCTGTGCGGAGCGGCGAGGGCGTATGGAGTTTCACCACTTCGGCCTCTGCATAGGAATGCTTCTTGCGGCGAACTTGCAAATCGACCACGTCGCCGGGAACGGCATAGGGTACGAATACGACGAGATTGTCCACCTTGGCAATGGCCTTGCCTTCGGCTGCCACGTCCGTGATGGTGATATTTTCAAGTAAGGGAAGGGGTTTCTTTTTTCTTGCCACGAGTTAAAGAAGAGTAGTTGCACGTCGCTTGACACGCTTGTGCGTGAGCCAAGGGACATGCAAAGATTGTTTTTGTAAGATATATATAATGGGAGAATTACGGCTTGTGCGCCGCAAGACTTGCCAAGCGCACAATGAGCTGGGGGAGCGGATAATTCTCCAATTCTTGCCATTCGATCTTTTGGTAAGACTCGGGAACGGGCACGTCTTCGGGCAACGCCACCTCGTAGCAGTCCACCTTAAGCGTGCGGTGCGTCAATTGATGGGTGTATGCGGTGACCACGTTGCGGAATACGGCTTGCGAGGAAATATGGCGTTTGCAGAACGGATGAGCTTTGACTTCAGCGAGCGTTGCGGGACGGGTGAATTCCAAAAGAGGAAATTCGTACAGTCCCTGCCAGATATTGCCCGCCGGGCGTTGGTGGAGCCATATTCTGTTTGCGGAATCGCGCACGATGAGATATACCAAATGGAGCGTGACGACTTTTACCTTTCTGCTTTTTACGGGAAAAGATTCCACGCTATGCCGTGCTGCCGCCAAGCAACCGGCTGCAAGCGGACAGGCATTGCAATCGGGCGACTTCGGCGTGCATTGCATGGCGCCGAAATCCATTAAGGCCTGATTGTACGTGCCGGGCGACTTTTGAGGCAAAAGGGCCTGCGCCAATTCGGCGAAATGGTTTTTGCCCTGCGTGGTGTCTATCGGCGTATCGTCGGCGAAATAGCGTGAAAGCACGCGGTAGACGTTTCCGTCCACTACGGCCACGGGCAATCCGTAAGCGATGCTGCATATGGCCGCTGCGGTGTAGTCGCCCACACCGCTTAATGCGCGTACATTCTTATAAGTAGTGGGGAAAGCACCACGTTCGCATATCTGCCGGGCTGCCCGGTGCATGTTCCGTGCACGGCTGTAGTAGCCAAGGCCTTGCCACAAGCGCAACACTTCCTGTTCGTCGGCTTTTGCCAATGCTTCGGGCGTGGGAAAAGCCTTGACGAAACGGTTGTAATAGTCCAGGCCTTGCGCCACACGGGTTTGTTGGAGAATCACCTCCGACACCCAAATGCGGTAAGGGTCGGACGTGGTGCGCCAAGGCAGCGACCGCTTGTTCGTTCCGTACCAGACCAGTAACGCCTGCTGCCATTCCGCCGCGGGAAGTTGCTTTGCAGACATGGCGTCAGGAATCAATGGAAAAGCTTGATGCGCTGCTCTTCGGAGAGTTTGCAGATAAGCAGCTCGTCGTTGTTCTCTGCCACGACATAGCCGTCAAGTCCCTGTACCACGACCTTCTTTTTCCCTGCAGTGTGCACCACGCAGTTGAAGGAATCGAAGAGACTGACGTTGTCGCCTATGGTGACGTTTCCGTAGGGATCCTTTTCCTTGAGTTCATGAAGCGAGGTCCACGAACCGAGGTCGCTCCACGGGAAGTTGGCGGGGTAAACGAATATTTCTTCTGCCTTTTCAAGGATGGCGTAGTCGACGGAAATGCTCTCACACTCGGGGAATTCGCGGTCAATCACCTCCTGCTCCTCGGGAGTGCCGTAGACAGGAAGAAGATTCTCAAATATCTTCGACATGGCGGGCTGGTAAACGCGGAAAGCGTTGACCACGGTGCTTACGCTCCAGATGAAGATGCCGGAGTTCCAAAGATAATTGGGCTGGGCTACATATTGCTTGGCCACTTCGAGCACGGGTTTTTCGGTGAAAGCATCCACGCGGAAGATGTTGTTCTTGCGCGAAGAAGAATAACTCATGTCGGCCTTTATGTAGCCGTATCCCGTTTCGGGACGCGTGGGCTTGAGACCCAACGTCACGATGGCATCGGTTTCGGAGGCGAAAGCGAGAGAAGCGCTAACGGCCTCTTCAAAGGCATGTGTGTCGGTTACGATGTGGTCGGACGGTGTGACTACTATGTTGGCGCGCGGATTCTCCTTCTTGATGTGCCAGCTTACGTAGCAGATGCAAGGAGCCGTATTGCGACGGCAAGGTTCGCAAAGCACGTGTTCGGGCAACATTTCGGGCAACTGCTCAAGCACCTTTTCGCGATAGTCCTTCGAAGTGACCACAAAGACGTTCTTCATGGGGACTACGCGCTTGAAGCGGTCGAGTGTGAGTTGTATGAGTGTACGGCCGCAGCCGAGAATGTCAAGGAATTGTTTGGGGCAGACGTCAGTGCTGACGGGCCAGAAGCGGCTCCCTACCCCACCGGCCATAATGACCAGGTAGTTGTTTTCATTCATAAAAGCAATGTGTATCGTTAGCGGGCAGCCGCATGAGCACTGCCCTGTAAGAATAGAATCAGTCGTCGGCCACCATGTTGCCCTCTATATACACGCGCACAAGGGAGTTGGCGGCGTTGGAGCGGATGGTGACGGGTTTCTTGAAATGGCCGGGAAACTTGCCCATGCCGTTGTACGTTACGGAAATCTTGCCCTTTTCGCCGGGGGCTATGGGTTCTTTGGTGAAATTGGCTATGGTGCAGCCGCACGACGAGAAAGCTTGCTGAATGACCAACGGTTCGTCTCCCGTGTTGGTGAAGACGAAGTTGTACTGCATCTTCTGCGATTCCTTGAAATTACCGAAGTTGTAGGAATTCTTGTCGAATTTGATAACAGCCTTTGCTGCAGCGCCGCAAGCAAAAAGGGCAGCCACCACAGCCAGCATAAACAGTCGTTTCAACATAAGTCAAGTTGTTAAGTTTCTACTTGAATGCCGCACAGTTCGGCCTTATACGGACGATACCATGCAGTGCAAATGTACAGTTTAATCTTTAGATACTAAAATTTCAGCTATGTAAATGCGGGCATTCGAACACATTCCGTAATTTTGCATTGAAAAAGCGTACAATTAAAGTCCATGACAGCAAACACAGACAGAGTGATTCTCGGCATAGACCCTGGCACCAATCTTTTAGGCTACGGCATCATCCACATTGTGGGCCGTGAGGTGAAGATGGAGGCCATGGGCGTGATTGACATGCGCCGGGTAAGCGACATCTACCTTAAGCTGGGACGCATCTACGAGCGCACCATGGGCATCATCGATTCGTTCAAGCCCGACGAACTCGCCATCGAGGCGCCGTTCTTCGGCAAGAACGTGCAGAGCATGCTCAAGCTCGGCCGCGCACAGGGAGTTGCCATTGCCGCTGCCATCAGCCGCGACGTTCCTATCCATGAATATGCGCCGAAATCCATCAAGCAGGCCATCACGGGAAACGGCCAGGCCAGCAAGGAGCAGGTTGCGGCCATGATGCAGCGTATGCTCCACATCAAGCAGGAGATAATGTTGCCACACCTCGATGCCACCGACGCTTTGGCTGCCGCCTACTGCCATTATCTGCAAACCTCGCGGCCGCAACAGCTTCAGACGGGCGGATGCAAGTCGTGGGCGGACTTTGCGAAGCAACACGCCGAGCGCGTCAGGAAATAAGGCCGCCCACCCTTTCCCCGCAGTTTTCTTTCGCGCCACCCATTATTATATATATAGACACAGCAAATACAGAACCGACTATGAGAATCTTCGTTCTTCTCTTCACATTCTTCACCCTTACCACGGCTTCCTACAGTCAGGAAGTGTACAATCTTGTGCTCGAAAGCGCCACAAAGGTGGTCAACTCGCCTACGAGCGGATTTGCCCAAACGCAGATTGCGCAATTCAAGCGGACGGCTTTGATTTACATGAAGAACAAGGCTTTCGAACGCACGGACTCTGTGCCGGCGTCGTTCCTCAACACGCAGGCTTACTACATGTCGGAGTTTCTCACCCTCTTCTTCAACGTCATTCTAAAGGACAAGAAGTCGGAAGACAGCGTACGCAAAGAACGCATCATGATATTCATGAACGCTTCGGTAATGAACCCGCTCTACAACGACGAGGACAAGGAAACGACCATGGCTTTCGCCAACGACGGAGGCGAACTTACGCCGTTCTCCTTGGATACAGACTGGCAGAAGGCCTACTTGGCAGCACAGGAGAACCTGAAGAAACAAGAAGAAGACAAGAAGTAGCTGCAGGGAACTGCATGCAATGAAAGACAAACAGGAGACAAACACTCGCAAGCAAGTGTTTGTCTCCTGTTTGTTTGTATATGGAAGACTTAGAACGGGGAGGAAGGCTCTCAAACGGGGAAGAAGGCTCTCAAGATCTCAAATGCGCGAGACATAGAGTTACAAAACCTCGTTTATGCGAGGTCAGGAGACCTCGCCCCCATAGTAGGCACAAAAAAAATTGATTGTCTCCCGACAACCAATCTTTACTAACCTTAAATCTAATACCATGAAAAACATTGCAAATGTACGGGCATTTGCCACTACATGCAAGTATTGCACGGAAATATCGTCGTTTGTTTAGATTATTTTGCCCGAAACATTTCAATATGCCATCCACATTGAGCATATTCAAGACATTAAACCGAACAATCTTACTTTTTCAAGTCAAAGAGATACGCCACCTTTGCCACGATGGTGGAGTTGTTTGAACGGCCGAAGACGTCTTTCTTCGAATTGTTGAACACGTCGGAGAGACCGTAGTAATATCGGGCTTCCAAAAGGAAATGGCCGAGCGACGTATTGAGTTCAAGTCCCGCACCGGCGGTGATGCCGTAGTCGAACTTGCGGTCGATGGACATGGAATACTGGCTGTAGAGCCCGTTGGGACGGTCGGGGTTGCCCTCTTCGTTGAGGGTGAACGCACTTTGTTTGGACTTTTCGGAAATGCAATAGCCTATCTGCGGACCGGCAAGGAAATAGCCCATCGCGCCACGATGCTCCTTTCCCCAGGCCAGGCGGGCGAGCATGGGGAGCTGGACGTAGTGGAGATTGCGTTCGTAGGTGTCGGGAAGAGGCTCGCTGTTGGAGTTGAGAATATTCTCGCGCCAGCCGAGCACACTGTAGTTGAGTTCCACCTGAAGGGCGCAGTAGGCTTTGAAGTAACGCTCGCTGGTATAGCGCGCCACTACGCCGAACGTCGGACCCATGTGTTGGTTCTGTTTGATGGTGGGGTCGAAGCCGATGGTGTTCATCATCACGCCGCCCGTGACGCCCACGGCCAAACTGTGGCGCGCCTCGCCCACCTGCGCCTTCGTCTGGGCGGCACAGAGCAGCAAGGTAGAGAGGAGTATATATTTAATGTGTCGATAAAACATTTCGGAATGTCGGAGGGAAAGGGTTCTAAGTTGCATGTAAAAGATTAGCTACCCGGTTTTTCCATAGAGGAGTTTGTGAAACGAGCAGTCTAAAGGCCCACGACGTAGTACCAAGACAATTGCTAATGCGGTTGATGTGGTGGCCTTTCAGGCCGCGACATTTCCACCTACACATACCCAGGCCGCGTCACTTCGTGCCGTGACCTGGGCTTACGAGTGGTGGCCT
>CAVCAV010000056.1:0-14605 GCA_963600165.1 Christensenella sp. UBA1685
TACAAGTTGCGTGAAAGTTTTTCGGGCGTGCGCATTCCTGTGGGCGAACGATGGGAGCGAACGATGGGGGCGAAGTCTCCTGACTTCGCATGCGCGGCCCTTAACCGCGCTATGGAGGCGACGTTTGAAACGTCGCGTTCTACACGAGAAATTGCGACTTAAACGGCGAAGCGAAGTCAGGAGACTTCGCCCCCATACGCTACGCCCCCATCGTTCGCCCCCATCGTTCGCTTCAATTCCCCGCCTTGGAATTTCAATTCCCCGCCTTGGAATTTGAATTCTCCGCCTTGGAATTTTCACGGCATGCCTTTGTGGCGTTTGCCGCTGCTTTTGCCCGCCATTTCCAAGCGCAAACCGCCGGTGTGCTCATAATGTTCTTTAAAAATGTGGCACACAAAGGTTTTTATTCGTAATTTTGCAGTCCAAAATCAAGACGAGACTTTGTATAACAGTTACGTTCTCTGTAAAATTGACATGTAAGTTCTTGCAGGCATGAGGTTTGCAAGGCTTGTTTTGTGAATAGACGCATAATCGAGAAGCATCAGAAAACGTAGAAACAGGTATCCATGCGACAACTAAAAATCAACAAAAGCATCACCAATCGCCAAAGTGCGGCGTTGGACAAGTATTTGGTGGAAATCGGCCGCGAAGAACTCATCACTACCGACGAGGAAGTGGAGCTCGCACAGCGCATTCACAAAGGCGACCAGCAAGCGCTTGACCGTTTGACGCGCGCCAATCTGCGTTTCGTTGTCAGTGTGGCAAAGCAGTACCAGAACCAGGGTCTCGCCCTCAACGACCTCATCAACGAAGGCAACCTCGGACTCATCAAGGCCGCACAGAAGTTCGACGAAACCCGCGGTTTCAAGTTCATCTCCTACGCCGTGTGGTGGATTCGCCAAAGCATTCTTCAGGCCATCTCCGAGCAGAGCCGCATTGTGCGCATGCCGCTCAACCAGGTTGGCTTCCAGAGCAAGCTGACCAAGGCCATCGTATCGTTTGAACAGGAGAACGAGCGCCGTCCGTCCGTCAATGAGCTTGCCGAACTGCTCGACACCGACGTGGCCAAGGTGCAGGAAGCCCTCGGCACCAACGGAAAGAAGGTCAGTGTGGACGCCCCCTTCCAGGACGACGACTCCAACTGCCTCATCGACATCATGAGCGACGACTCCGCCCCCGGTACCGACAACCAGATGGAGAAAGAGTCCCTCTCGTCCGACCTCGACGCAGCCCTCTCCATGCTCTCCGAGCGTGAACGCCAGGTGCTGAAGATGCTCTTCGGCATTGGCCGCAACGAAATGACCGCCGAAGAAGTGGCCAACTCCTTGAGCCTTACGCGCGAGCGTGTGCGCCAGATTAAGGAGCGCGCTCTCCGCCGCCTCCGCGAGTCGGACAACATCAACATACTCATGAAGTATTTAGGATAACCGTTACAAGAGCGTTGTAATCCCCTATATATTAAGCTGCGCTGCGCAATGAATGTTCTCCAAGAACGTCCGTTGCGTAGCGCTTTTTATGTCCGTTCTGAGACTGCCTTTTGTATGTTTACGGCGATGCGCTACGCGCAAAACAGCACTGAAAGTCAATCAAAAAGAAAATGAATTGTTTGGTGCTTACGGCCGTTTAACGTAACTTTGCGCCGTCTAAAAAATCAGCAATAGAAATTACAAGCTATACACATCCATGATTAAATCACAAGACATCAAGAAGGGTACTTGCATCCGTCTCGACGGCAAGCTCTACTTCTGCATTGACTTCCTTCATGTAAAGCCCGGTAAGGGCAACACCATCATGCGTACCACCCTCAAGGACGTGGTAAGCGGCCGCGTGCTCGAGCGCCGTTTCAACATCGGTGAAGCTCTCGAAGACGTACGCGTAGAGCGCCGTCCGTTCCAGTATTCTTATGCTGAGGGCGAACAGTACCACTTCCTCAACCAGGAAACTTGGGACGACGTGGTTATCGACCGCGACCTCATCACCGGCGTTGACTACATGAAAGAAGGCGACGTTTGCGAAGTGGTAAGCGACGCTTCCACCGAGACCATCCTCTTCGCTGAAATGCCCGTGAAGACCCACTTGAAGATTGTTTACACCGAACCCGGCCTCAAGGGCGACACCGCCACCAACGCCACCAAGCCCGCCAAGCTCGAAACCGGCGTGGAAGTTCGCGTGCCCCTCTTCATCAACGAAGGCGAAACCATCGAAGTAGACACCCGCGACGGTTCTTACCTCAACCGCGTAAAGGCATAAGCAAGTCCTTATACTGCAAAATATAACCCTCCGTACGACAAGCGTGCGGAGGGTTTTTTGTTTGCGTGTGAAAATGGATTGAGTAACCGGCCAATCACGTAGCACTGGGCATGTTTTCGCTTCTTTATACACCATGCAACAACAAAATGCGCAGCAGTGCGCCCTGCCTATGGGGCGACGATTGAATCGTCGCGCTCTACACGGCATTACCCTCTAAGGAAGCGACGATTCAATCGTCGCCCCCATATGCGGTGAGGAACGCCGCTGTATGTTAGGGCTTGGCGTTGTCACTCCTGTATCTGGTTCATGACATAAAATCAGAGAGCGCACTTTCCTAATACTCCCTTTCCCCAAAAATCGCCGTGCCTATGCGCACAAACGTGGCGCCTTCTTCCATGGCCACGGGGTAGTCGTGCGACATGCCCCACGAACGCTCGCAAAACGCCGCATCCGTGGCGAAGAACCGGCGCTTCGTTTCGTGGAAATATTCCAGCGCCGTGTGAAACTCCCGTCTCACCTGCTCCATGTCCGTCGTGTTGGACGCCATGCACATCAGACCGCAAATCCGTACGTGCTCCATCGTGCGCCATTCCCCGTCCTCGAGAAGGGCGGTGCATGCCGCGGGAGTAAGTCCGTATTTCGTTTCCTCCTGAGCAAGGTGAAGCTCCAGCAGACAACGGATGGTGCGGCCTTGCTTCGCGCCCTGCTTCTCTATCTCGCGGAGAAGCTTCAGCGAGTCCACCGTGTGGATGAGCGAAACGTAGGGCGCAATGTATTTCACCTTGTTCACTTGAAGATGCCCTATGAAGTGCCACTCAATGTCCGCGGGCAGCACTTTGCGCTTCTCTTCCAGCTCCTGAACACGGCTTTCGCCGAATATGCGCTGCCCCTCATCGTAAGCTTCCTTGATGAGTGCGGCGGGGTGGAACTTCGAAACGGCCACGAGGCGTACACCCGGCGCGATGGTGGACTTTACTTTCTCAAGATTGACCATAGGGGATTGTTTTTTCAAGTATAACAATGAGGGACTTCTGCGTAAGGGAACTGCAAGGTGTGCAGCTCCTTTACGCAAAAGCCCCTGTAGGTGTTTGTCGCTGGTTTACTGTTCAAACTCCGGCTTGTCTTCTCCGGGCTTCGTCTGCACGTAGTGGTACACGTCCATAATGGCCGTTTCCGTTACGGAAGCAATGGTGTAGTCCATCATGGAACCCTTCATGCCTTCGTCGAGGCGCTTGATGGAGTCGCGGAGGTCGCTGGCCTGGATGAGCACGTTCTGCGACGTCTTCTTCTCCTTGCCGCTCTTTTCGTCGAGCGTGATGAACACAAGCTTCGCGCGGAAGAAACGGTCGGCGCTGTCGTCGCCCGGAGCTTCAAAAAGCTCGGCGTAGCGTGCGCGCTTGATGTCGCTCACTTCAAACTCGCCCGTCATAAACGGCGTGATTTCTTCGATGATGCGGCGCTCGGCCTCCGTGAAGTTCAGCGCGTCGACGAGATAAGGCTCGTTCACTTTCTTGACAAGACCATTCTCCATAGTCTTCTCGTATCGTACTTTACATTCAAACCAGGTGTTGTTCATTATGGTGTTCGTTTAGTGGATTTTATATGCCGGTTTGTACCGCATCCGGCCTTTGCGGTCGGCAAAGGTACGCATTTAGTGCTGAAAAACGTGCCCGCCCATGCACACAAAGTGCGGTCCGGTGTCCATATTTTGCTTTGCGGGTGAAGCGCAGTGCCTGGTAGGGGCGTCTTGCCTCAGAGTCGGTTCTCCACAATGCGCACTTGTCCTTTCCCCTTCGTAAAACGGCCGTAGGAGATGGCATGGCGCGGGCAAATGTGGTAACACGCCATGCAGAGCGTGCATTGTTCGCCCCATTCCGGCGTTTCGTCTCGCGTGAGCCGTATGTTGCGCAACGGGCACACGCGGTAGCAGCGGCCGCAGTGCTTGCATGCTTTGCAGTCCACACGGAAACCGTGTGGCGAAGTGAGGAAGCGGTCAAACAGTTTGCCGATGGCATACGTTTTCAACCATGGAAAAGCTCCGTGGTGCACGTCGCGCGGCGCGGACGGTGCTTTGCGGTTCACCGCGTCGGCAATGTGCGTTTCCAATCTCCGCTCGGCAGCCGCCTGTTTCTCCTTCTCAAGTTCGGGAGAGTCCGTGTCGAATCCCGGAAGAGCCACATACGTGTTGCGCATCGTCAGGGAAAACGCCGCATTGAGCGTCCATCCGCGTTCGGCAAGCGCTTTGCGCAGCTCGCGGTCCGTCCGTCCCGTGTCGTCGCCGCAGGTGAGAACGGCGTAGACGTAGGGATGCTTCTCGCCTTCGTTGTACGGCAAACGTTTCACAAAACTTCGGACCACAGCCGGCATGTTCCACGCGTATACAGGGAACACCAGACCGATGCGCTCGCTTTCGCTGCAAAGGCGGCAGACGTCCTCTGCGGTTTTCTCGGCCATCATCACCACTTTGTCGTTCGTCTTGAGCGAAAGGACGTAGGCCGCCCAAAGCGAATTGCCCGTGCCGCTGAAACAAAAGATCATAACACAATGGGTTTGGTAAACACGAAACACTTCTTGAACACCTTCTCCGCCTCGGGAACGGGGCGGTCGAAAATGCCGTACATCGTGCTGCCGCTTCCGCTCATGGCCGCATAGAGCGCTCCCATGTCGTAGAGCGTTTGCTTGATGGCGGGCAACTCCGGATGGTTGGGAAATACCGATTCCTCAAAGTCGTTCACCACCGTGTGCCGCCACGTTTCTATAGGCTGCTTCAGCGAAACTTTCAAGTCAAACTGCGGAATGCGCGGATGCACGTTTGCGTAAGCTTCCTTCGTGCTGATGAAAACGTCCGGCTTCACCAGCACAATGAATTTCCCTTTAAGAGAAAGCGGGTAGGGGGTAAGCGCGTCGCCGATGCCCGTTGCGTAAGCTGCCTTGTTGCGGATGAAGAATGCACAGTCGGCTCCGAAAGCTGCCACGCGCCGTTCCATCTCGTCGTCCGTTAGTCCCAAACCGAAAAGCTCGTTCAGTCCTTTCATCATAAAGGCCGCATCGCTGCTGCCGCCTCCAAGGCCGGCACCCGTAGGGATGTGCTTGAACAGGTCCACTTCCATGGGCGGAAGCTCGAATTCTTCTTTCAGACTCTTGTAGACTTTCATCACGATGTTGTCCTCCAACTCCCCCTCAATCGGTTTCCCGCCGAGGGTAAGGCTGATGGGCGCATCGAATTCCCCGGTGCGCCGGATTTCAAGGTTGTCGCGAAGCGGAACAGGGTAGAAAAGCGTCTCCAGGTCGTGGTAACCGTCCTTGCGGCGGCGCACAACATGGAGGCCGATGTTTATCTTGCAGTTCGGCTGCAAAAGTATTGTAGATTGCATGTGCATGAAATGAGTGTGTGGCAACAAAGGTACGAAATGCCCGATTATAGCAGAATTTTACACTCCGCGAAATGCGCAAAACCGCAGCAAAGGGCAAAAATGCCATGTTTTTCTTGCGGATTATAGCGTCAAGTGGTATCTTTGCTTTCAAATATTTTACATATGGGACTCTTATCCAAGCTATTCAATCATAAAAAGTCACAGCAGGAAGCCGGATGGCGCGTGGGCGGCATGGAAGATTTCATGATGCTCATACGTGTCTACTACCAGGCTGTGATGGCTGCCAATCTCGGCATAAGCAACCTTGCGGCACTCCCCGACCTCCGCGTGTTCAAGCAGACGCTCCACGTGCAGACAGTCAACAACCGTCTGGGAATAGGCGAGAAAAACCGCTGCAAAAAGATGCTTATGGAAATTTACGCCATCGACGAAAATTTCTTCCGCGAAATCGACGCCAGCATCAAGCGCCACTGCCGTTCAGTCAACGACGTGCGCAACTATCTCTTCCTCTTCCAAGGTTTCTCGCAGGAGCTCATGATGCTCATGGGCAACCTCATGAAGTGGAAATTCCGTCTCCCCGGATTCTTCCGCAAGGCACTCTACGACTTGACCGCCAAGCAGGTGAACCAGGTGCTCACCAAAGACAACTGGAAGGACGACGGCGTAAGAAAAGCCTGCGCCTCTGTCCGCCGCTACCAACAGCAGCTCGGCTACAGCGCAGAGTGGATGACCACCTACGTCTACAACGTCGTCATCCTTGCCAAAAAAGAACCCAAGCCCGACGACAAGGAATAGCACTCCCGCAGCAGACGACACATTATCCTTTCTCCTTATTCCGTGCTCCGTTAAGAACACGCCACAAAGCATTTCTTCATGACCAAAGAAGAAGAAAAATCACTCCACGAATTTGAGGCTCTCGTGCGCCGGCTCATGTCGGCGTACAAACTCCTGCGTTCTGAAAACGCGCAGCTCAAAGAAGCCTTGGACAAGTGTCGGCAAGACCTTGCCGACGCTGAAAAGCGCGTGGAGGAAGCACGGAACGAATACCAGACGCTCAAGACGGCACGCATGATAGAGGTCAGCAGCGGCGACATCAAAGAGTCGCGCGCCCGCTTGTCCAAACTCATACGCGAAGTGGACAAGTGCATCGCACTGCTCGACGTCTGAGCAATGGTCAACAAGTAGAAACGTCCTAAAGTTTACCCATCATGGCACAAGATAACGGCAAAATGGTCATCCAGCTCCTTATCGGCAAACAGGTATACCCCATTACCGTAAAGCGCGAGCAGGAAGAAATATTCCGGAAAGCCGCCCGTCTCATCAACGAAAAGTTGAGCCGCTACGAGCAAGCCTATCCGAGCCAAGGTTACGAGAAGTACACCTCCGTGGCGCTTCTCGACTTTGCCGTGCGTGCACTCCAGCTGGAAAACGAAAAGGACCAGTCGCCTTATGCCGACACCGTCAACAGACTTTCTGACGAAATCGGCGAGCTGTTCGAAGGAAAAGAGTAATTCCAAGAGAACAAGCAAATCTTTTATCATATCACACACCCAACTCCCACATGAATTTCATATATCTCATCATTGGACTTCTTGTCGGTGCCGCAGCAGGGTACAGCTTCTTCCGCTATGTGCTCAAGAAGAAGTACAACCGCATGATCGACAACGCCAACAAGGAAGCCAACGTCATCAAAGAGAAGAAACTCCTTGAAGTAAAGGAAACTTTCCTCAACAAAAAGTCCGAACTCGAAAAGGAAGTGCAGCAACGCAACCAGCGCGTCGCACAAGTTGAGAACAAACTCAAGCAACGCGAAATAGGTCTCAACCAGCGCCAAGAGGAACTCGGACGCCGCAAGCAGGAGCTCGACAACACACACAACCGTCTCGTCAACCAGCAACAGAACCTCGCCAAAAAAGAAGAGGAGCTCGCAAAAATCCAGCAGAAGGAACGCGAGAAACTCGAGGAACTCTCCGGACTTTCCGCCGAGGAAGCCAAAAAACGACTCGTTGATTCGCTCAAGGACGAGGCGCGTACCGATGCCGCAAGCTACATCAACGAAATTATGGACGATGCCAAAATGACGGCCAACAAGGAAGCCAAGCGCATCGTTATCCAAACCATCCAGCGCGTGGCTACCGAAACCGCTATCGAGAACAGCGTCACCGTTTTCCACATCGACAACGACGAAGTGAAGGGTCGCATCATCGGTAGAGAGGGCCGAAACATCCGCGCACTTGAGGCCGCAACCGGCGTAGAGATTGTAGTGGACGATACCCCCGAGGCCATCGTAATCAGCGCCTTCGACCCTGTCCGCCGCGAGATTTGCCGTCTTGCACTCCACCAGCTCATTTCCGACGGCCGCATCCACCCCGCACGCATCGAGGAGGTCGTGGCAAAAGTAAAGAAGCAAGTGGAAGAAGAAGTCATTGAAACAGGTAAGCGCACCGCTATCGACCTCGGCATCCACGGACTCCATCCCGAACTTATCCGCATTGTCGGAAAAATGAAGTACCGCTCTTCTTACGGTCAGAACCTTCTGCAGCACGCCCGCGAAACTGCCAATCTCTGTTCCGTAATGGCGGCAGAGCTTGGGCTCAATCCGAAAAAGGCGAAGCGCGCCGGCCTCCTTCACGATATAGGCAAGGTGCCCGACGAAGAGAGCGAACTCCCGCACGCACTCTACGGCGCAAAATTGGCTGAGAAGTACAAGGAAAAGCCCGAGATTGTCAATGCCATCGGTGCCCACCACGACGAAATGGAAATGACCTCGTTGCTCGCTCCCATCGTCCAGGTCTGCGACGCCATCAGCGGCGCACGTCCCGGTGCCCGCCGCGAAATTGTGGAAGCGTACATCAAGCGCCTCAACGACCTTGAAAACATTGCTTCAAGCTACGAAGGCGTCACGAAGACCTACGCCATTCAGGCAGGACGAGAGCTTCGCGTGATTGTCGGCGCAGACAAGATTGACGACAAGCAGATTGAAAAACTTAGCGCAGACATCGCACGCCGCATTCAGGACGAAATGACCTATCCCGGCCAGGTGAAAATCACCGTCATCCGCGAAACGCGTTCCGTAAGCTACGCCAAGTAATACGATTTGTACTTACAATAGCCGCGATGTGCGGTACAATTCTCACGGACAGAATGACTGTTTCTGACGTTCCAAAGAATCCAAGTCCCTTGGGATTCGAAGGGCAAACGGTCATTCTGTCCGTTGCGTTTATCTGCTTTCGTACAGCACTTTCTGCTTTCGTACAGTACTTTTTCTCCGAACAAATTTTCAACACAATACTTAAAACGTAAACTATCCCCTTTCCACTCATGAGTAAAACGACAAAAAGAGTTTTTACACCTTGGACTTGGGTGCCTACGCTATATATGGCTGAGGGCCTTCCCTATGTAATTGTCATGTCCGTGGCTCTTGTGATGTATCAGCGCCTTGGACTTTCCAACGAGGACATCGCTCTTTACACTTCCTGGCTCTATCTTCCCTGGGTCATCAAGCCCTTTTGGAGTCCGGTAGTAGACCTGTTGCGCACCAAGCGCTGGTGGATTGTGGTGATGCAGTTTATTGTCAGCGCATCGCTTGGCGGTCTTGCCTTTACGCTCAACGCTCCCCACTTCGTGCAGTGCTCGCTCGCCATGCTTTGGGTAATGGCGTTCAGCAGTGCCACGCACGACATTTCTGCCGACGGCTTTTACATGCTGGCCCTCAACACGCGCGAACAAGCCTTCTTCGTGGGCATACGTTCCACGTTCTACCGCGTGGCAAGTATCATGGGGCAAGGACTTTTGTGCATGATAGCCGGACGAATGGAGACGTTGATGAAACCTTCGCAGGCCTGGGCTTTGACCTTTGCCTTCACGGCCGCCCTTTTCTTCTGCTTCTTCGTCTACCATGCCAAGATGTTGCCCCGGCCTGCTTCGGACCATCCGCAACCCCATGTGCAGTGGAACAATGTGTTCATGAAATTCGCAGAAACCTTCGCGACTTTCTTCCGCAAGAAGCACATCGTGGTGGCCATCCTCTTTATACTCCTCTATCGCTTGCCTGAAGCCTTGCTGGTAAAGATTTGCCCGCTGTTTCTCTTGGGCAGTAAAGAGACTGGCGGCCTTGCGCTTACCACAGGCGACTACGGAATGGTACAGGGCACCATCGGCGTAATCGGCCTGACGCTCGGCGGCATTTTGGGCGGCATTATGGCCGACCACGGCGGCTTGAAACGCTGGCTTTGGCCTATGGTGCTCAGCATCACCTTGCCCGACGCCGTCTACATCGGCCTTGCCTATTTTCAGCCTGACGGCTTGATGTGGGTGAGTGTATGCGTCTTTGTAGAACAGTTCGGCTACGGTTTCGGTTTCACGGCCTATATGCTCTACCTTATCTATTTCTCGCGCGGCGAACTCTCTACGGCCCATTACTCCTTCTGCACCGGTTTGATGGCGCTCGGCATGATGCTTCCCGGACTCGTATCGGGCTATCTGCAGACCTATATGGGCTATCTCAACTTCTTCATCTTTACCACCGTCCTTTGCGTGCTGACGTTCATTGTGGCGGCGATGATAAAAATTGACGACAATCCCGAGGAAGCCGAAGCGGAAGCAGAATGTTATAAAGAACGAGACTGACAACAAATACAAAACAAATTCCCATTTTCCCTTTCCCATGAAACACAACACCCTGTTGGCGGGACTTCTTCTCGCAGCACTTTCCACGGGCCAGGCACGTGCGCAGTTTTCGCTCGTGAATCCTGTTCCTCAGAAAATACAACTTGCGCAGACGGACGGCGCCCTTTTCGCCGCGCCCTCGGCCTGGAACATCAAGACCGACGCTTCGCGTGCCACTTCCTTCGCCGTGGCGGCTTTGAAAGCACAGACTTCGCAAATTGCCGTCAATGCCAAAGCCAAGTTCACCGTCACGCTCGGCGTGAAAGGCGACAAGGCCGTTTCCAAGTATGCAAGCAAAGTGCCTTCCAAGGCAGAAGGCTATTGGATGAGCGTTACGCAGAAAGGCATCGTAGTAGTCGGCACCGACGAAGAAGGCCTTTTCTACGGCATTGAGACGCTTCTCGCTTCCATGAAGGAAGGAAAACTTCAGGAAGGCACCGTTCAGGACTGGCCAGACGTAGCTTTCCGCGGCACCGTGGAAGGTTTCTACGGCACGCCTTGGAGTCATGAAGCTCGCCTTAGCCAGATTGAGTTCTACGGTCGCAACAAGATGAACGTCTACATTTACGGACCGAAGGACGACCCTTACCACCGTGCCGAATGGCGCAAGCCTTATCCCGATGCCGATGCCCAACGCATCAAGGAACTCAACGAACACGCCAAGGCCAACGGCGTGAAGTTCTATTGGGCCATCCATCCGGGCGTGGACATCAAGTGGACGACGGAAGACCGCGATGCGTTGGTGGCCAAACTCGAAAAGATGTACAAGCTCGGCATCCGTTCGTATGCCGTCTTCTTCGACGACATTTGGGGTGAGGGAGCCAAGGCCGACAAACAGGCCGAGTTGCTCAACTATGTGGACGAGCATTTCATCCACAAGTACAAGGACGTTTCACCCCTTATCATGTGTCCTACGGAATACAACCGTGCATGGGCCAACGACGAGAAAGGCTATCTGCGTACTTTGGGCACGAAGATGAACAAGGACGTCCAGATTATGTGGACGGGCAACAGCGTGGTCCACTGCATTGACAAGGAGTCGATGGAGTGGATTAACCAGCGCATAGACCGCAAGGCTTACATCTGGTGGAACTTCCCCGTGAGCGACTTCGTTCGCGACCACATCCTCCTCGGTCCGGCTTACGGCAACGGGCTCGACATTGCCGACGACGTGTCGGGTTTCGTTTCCAACCCTATGGAACACGCCGAAGCCTCCAAGATTTCGCTCTACGGCATAGCCGACTATACGTGGAACATGAAGAACTACGACTATCAGCGCGACTGGGAGCGAGGTCTGCAAGCCGTTCTTCCTTCCAACACCGCAGCTCTGCGCACCTTCGCCCTCTATAGCAAGGATCTCGGGCAGAACGGCCACGGCTTCCGCCGCGAAGAAGGCGACGAACTCAAGTCGGTGGCAGAAGGAGCCCTTAAGGGCGACCAGCAGTCGCTCGGCATGTTGCTCCAGAAGAGCATGGAACTGAAACTGGCCTGCGACGTGCTTCTCGGCGAAAAGAGCAATCCTGAACTTATCCGCGAACTCCGTCCGTGGCTCCTTCAGGGACGCAACCTTGCCGACTACGGCGTGAGCGTTTGCTCCCTTGTGCTTGCCGGCAATCCCCCTGCAGGGCAGCAGAGCTATCCTTCCTTCGCTGACTTCTACGCTCAGGCCCGTTCCATTCAGGAACAGATGTACGCTTTGGAGAACAGTTCTGTGCGCCATGCCCTTCAGCCTGGCATCAAGGTGGGAACGACGGTGATGCTTCCTACGCTCAACAAACTCTTCACGCAAGCTGTTGACGCCTACAATGCCAAGAACGGAACGGCGCTTGTGAACTCGGCAGAGTACAATCCCTACAAACTCTCCAGCGACGTAGCCCAGCTCAACCTTCTTCCTGTGACGGTGCGCGGCCAGCGCGTGAGTGTGGCTCCTTCCAACGAGGTTATCAACTGGCAAAAGGACGGTTCACTGCTTATCGAGGCAGACCGCGACATCACCTTTGCCGGCATGGACTTCAACCTCGGAGTAGAGGGCGTGGCCAAGGACTTCAAGCTCGAACTCTTCAGCAACGGCGAATGGAAGACCGTTTCGCTGCTCCACTATAGCGAGACCGACCCCGTAATCCATACGGGCAACGAACTCGGCGGTATGAGCGCTTCCAAACTCCGCCTGACCAATATTTCGGGACATGAAATGAAAGTCTACTTCCGTAGCTTCAATTTTGTAAAACAATAATTCTCCTAACGCCGACGTAGCTCGTCAGCCCACAAACAAAGCCACCCTGTCATAATCGCCTTCGGCAATGTTCCGAGTGCGGATATGACAGGGTGGCTTTTGTTGTATTCTGTATTGGGTGGTTCTATTCACCTTCCACCTTGCAACCGGGGAAATGAAGGTCGGTGCGGGCTTTTTCGGGGGAGAATGTAAAGTACGTGCAGACCGCTGTGGTGCACACGTGGCCGCTATCGTCGGTGAGCGTAGCCTCTATGGTGACGATGTTGCGCATTCGCCCGGTAACGTGGGCGCGCAGCGTGACGGGACCGCCGTCGGTACGCACGGGGCGGAGGTAGCGTGTCTCCATTTTCGACGTCACACCGCCCGTTTGCAGCTTGCGCATGACCACCCAACCGCATATTTCGTCGAGCAGCACGCTCTGAATGCCGCCGTGCAACGTGCAGAACCATCCCTGGTAGGGTGCCGTCGGTTGCCAGTGTGACACGATGTCGTCGCCATCTTCAAAGAATTCCAGCTTCACGCCGAGCGGGTTTTGCGGAGCACATCCGAAGCAGTTGTATCCTTCGAGATGAAGGAACGGGTTGACTATGCGTTTCATGTGGAGAGGGTTGAGTGACGTTTTAGTAAACTTCTACGTAGCTGGCCAAGCGCTTGGCCTTGTCGCGCAGCGCGTCGAGGTCAGCGTCAATCGGTCCGTTGCAGACCACCACGCCCATGCGGCGCTTTACGCGTGTGGTAGGTTTGCCGAAAATGCGGATGTCGGCGTCTTCCTCGCAAGTGCGTTCTAGTCCCTTGTAGTTAGGCTGTTCTTCGCTTGCTATGGGAGAAAGAATGACGGCGGCTGCTCCTGTGCGCATCTGCTTCACGCAAGGAATGGGAAGGCCGAGCACGGCACGCGCATGGAGTTCAAATTCGTTGAAGTTCTGCGTTCCGGCGAGCGTGACCATACCCGTGTCGTGCGGACGCGGAGAAAGTTCGCTGAAGTACACGCCGTTTTCGTGGCTGAGGAAGAATTCCACGCCCCAAATGCCTGCACCGGTGAGCGCCTTCGTCACTTTGTCGGCCATGCGCTGTGCTTCGGCGAGATGTTCGGGGGCAATGTGCGCCGGCTGGAAACTTTCCTGAAAATCACCGCCTTTCTGCACGTGGCCGATGGGCGGACAGAAAAGCGTAGGACCGTTCTTCTGCGTAACGGTGAGCAATGTGATTTCGCTGTCGAAGTGGATGAACTCTTCGATAATCACTTCTTCAATGTCGCCGCGGCTGCCTCCCATGGCGTAGTCCCATGCGTGCTGCAGTTCGTCCTCGCTTTTTACGAGCGACTGCCCTTTGCCCGACGACGACATCAAAGGTTTCACCACGCAGGGGAACCCGATCAGTTCGGCGTGCGCCTTGAGTTCTTCGAAACTCTTAGCGTAGAAATATTTTGCTGTCTTCAGGCCCAGTTCTTTGGCGGCAAGGTCGCGTATGGCTTTGCGGTTCATCGTGTAGTTGACGGCACGCGCAGAGGGAACTACCTGAATGCCTTCCTTTTCAAAGTCGTAGAGGCGTTCGGTGCGGATGGCTTCAATCTCGGGCACGATGTAGTCCGGCTTGTGCTTTTCCACCACGCGCTCCAGCGCTTCGCCGTCGAGCATGGAAAACACTTCGCACTCGTCTGCCACTTGCATGGCGGGTGCACCGGCATAGCTGTCGCACGCAATCACGTGCTGGCCGAGTCTTTGTACCGCAATGGTAAATTCCTTTCCGAGTTCGCCAGAACCCAAAAGCAAAATCTTCTTCATTATGTAGGGATATTAGGATAATTCGTTGTGCGTCAGCATGCTCGGGGGAACGTTCGTGGCGTTTCCGTTGTTTAAATTGAGAGCTTGACATAACGTAACTTAAGTTCCTGATTTAGGCTTTTGTGTAGTAGACCGAGTGGAAGCGGTCTACAGCAAGATGTCCACACAAGTCATCGTTTAGACCTAAGTAATACTTCTTTTCGGCTGATGATGTTGCGCGGCGAGCGGCCTGAAAGGCCACCACTCGTAAGCCCAGGTCACGGAACGAAGTGACGCGGCCTGGGTTAAACGTCCCA
>CAVCAV010000057.1:0-14600 GCA_963600165.1 Christensenella sp. UBA1685
TGTTCGCTCAGTCGCATAGCCCGCTATGCTCCTTCGTTCACAAACAAATTGGACGAAAAATAGCGCCGAAATCTGACAAAGCTAATTTATAGAACCACCCATTATCGTTTCTTTAGAATGATGGCAGGTTTGCCGCCGTTGTCCGTCAGGCGAAGGGTGTCGTTGCTTATCGTGGCACGGCTCACGCGTTGCAGAGCCTCGAGCATTGCCTGCTCGTAAGCACTGTCGTGGCAAAGCATTCGGGTGCTTCCCATTTGCGAGAAGTCTACTTTTCCTTCTGCCCACTTTCTCTTGTCCATTCTCCCCGTCAGGCGATTGCATCCGGTAAAGCCGTATGTATCTCCGTTTGCAGCATTGAATCCGAGAAATGGCGTTACGTCTCTTTCTGGCGTAATGTGCAACGTGTCAATCTGTACCACGTCCCACTCGCCGCCCAAGTCTACAGCCTGCCTTGCCGGAGAACATGCCGACAAGGCAAGAAGGGCGAAGAGGGCCGGTGTCACTGAAACTTTCATTGTTTAGCGTAAAAAGAAATTCGGCTGCGTCGCAGGGCGACTTGCTCTGTGGCGCAGCCGAAGCATATTGTTCGGATGGTTTCAAAGCGGGCCTGTTGCGACAAGCCCACACAAAATTAGCGAATTAGAACTTATAGCCCAACGTCAGCATGACGTTATTGCGGTTCAAGTCCACCTTTTGTCCTTGCAGACGGTTGATTTCGGAGTTTTCCTTGGGTATGTGGAAAGCATAAACGTCGCCTTGCTGACGCTGATACTGATAGGCCACATCGGCATAGAAATGCTTGCCGCGGTAACCCAAACCGAGGGTCACACGATTGATGGCACCCAAGTTGACGTAGTCGGTGTTCGTACTGCAATTGTAGGACGGACTTGCGGTAAAGAGGTTTAAGTAAGCGTCCTTCTTAAAAGGTGCGCTGACGTAGTTGTAACCTATACGGCCAAAGACGCCCTGTGCGAGGCGAACCTCAGCACCTACACGGAAGGTGCTTACCGGTTTCATGAAATAGTCAATTTCCTGATTGAGCGCCTTGTCCTTGGTTGACGAAGAAGAACCCCATTCGTTCCACTCGTCGTAATTGGGATAGCGAACCTGTGCTCCGCTGTAGCGGCTGAGTTCGTATTCTGCGTCGAGGGCGAGGTAGTTGCCCACCGTGGTACCGAGACTGACGTTCAAGCGCCAGGGGGTGTAGATGCGGTAGTTGTAGTCCTGCACGGGATAGTTTCCGGTGGTATGGTCGTAGGTCTGTCCCGTCTTGCTGTCGGTGTAGCTGAACGGAGTCTCCATATAAAGGTAGGAGCACTGCGTGAGGTCGTAGAACGTGGGCGTTGAGAACGAGAATCCGATGCGGAAAGGCGATTCCTCAATGGGACGGACGATGAAACCGAACTTGAGGTCGAAGCCCGTGCCGGTGAGACTTTCGCTGTTGGTCATGTAGTAGTCGTGAACCGCGGCCACACCGCCTTGTGCATCGTTCTCAATGATGCCTTCTCCATAGAGCAGGCTGGAATGAACGTCAACATTGTAAACGCCAAGCGTAACGCCACCATAGAAGCGGTTCTTCACGTTGAACGACACGTTGAAGTCGTACTGCTGTATACCACCCCACTGCGCACGGTGGTAGTTGTAGTACTGTGAATTGACGGGATTGTAGCCCGTCACCTTACCGTTGTCGTCGGTAATGGCTTCGAGAAGTTGCGTGTCGTAACCTACGCACGTAAGAGGAGTGGTCAACTGGCGACCGGCATCGGTGGCAAGGTCAAGCCAAGCGTTGTTGACGTAAGAAAGGTCGAGCATTTGCCACGACTGCGACATACCGTTGCTGAGCCCTACATTGTCCAAGCCGATGTAGTTCTTCAAATTGCGGCGCTTCTGGTAGTTGAAACCGAAGTTGACGTACTTCAGCGATTCACTGCCCACCTTGCATGCATACACGAAGCCGGCCTGGTCGAAAGAGGCGCGGGCAGCATTGATTTCAGAGAACTCTTTGCCGTTGGGCTGCTGGGTGATGCTTCCGGTAAGCGCCACGTCGCTGCGGCGGTAGAGTCCGATGCCGGCGGGATTCTGTCCCATGACGGAGAGGTCGGCACCGAGTGCGCTCATGGCACCGCCCATGCCGACGAAGCGTGCCGTACCGTTCAAGTCGGAGCCGGAAAACATTTCGGCTTTATATATGTCCTGTGCACTGGCCGTTGCGCAGAGCGTAAGGGCTGCAAGTGCGGTAATGTATTTGCGTTTCATAATCTATTTTGTTTGCCAATCGGCATGCCTACAAAGAAGGGGCTTTGCACATGCCGGTTGGCCAATGAATTGTGCAATGTAGTAGTAATCCGAAAGTTTAACGACGTCCGCCGAAGCTGCGGCCACCGCCGCCACCTCCGCCGAAGCTGCGGCCACCGCCGCCCATGTTACCGCCACCGCTGAATCCGCCGCTGCGCGAGGGAGTTCCGAACGAACGCGAGGGAGTGCTTTGTGAGGGCTGACTGAAGGAACGCGAGGGTTGGCTCTGTTGCATGGAACGGTTGCTGCGATCTGTGCCGAACTGACGGGAAGGAGTCTGCGAATTGCCGAACTGGCGGGAAGGACGCGTGCCGTTTTGGAAACCTGAGCGTGAGGCACTGCTGTTGCGCGTGTCAAATCCGCCGAAGTTTCTGGAAGGACGGTTGGCAGAACCATAGTTCGGTCGCACCGTACTGAAACTGCGTGCAGCACCACCGCGGTTGTAGTTTCCGGCAAAGTAACCGCCGTTGAAACCTCTGGGGTTGGGCTGGAAATGCCATCCGTCGAAGTGCGGCCGGTGCCAAGCCCATGAACCGCCCCACCAAGGGTCGTACCATCCGCCCCATCCGTACCAGCTGCTGTAGTAGGGACGCCAGCCATACCAGCTGCCCCAGCCGTACCATCCGCTCCAGCCCCAGCTCCAGGGTGAGCCGTAGCCGTAGTAGAAGGGATCGTAGCAGTAGTCGTAATAGTCCCAATAATAAGGACTGCTCACACAGACGCCGATGCGGGGCGACCAAAAGCGAACCAAACGGGAGGTGAAGTAACCGTCGTCGTAACCGTCGTCATAACCTTCGTCGTACGACTGGCGGGAAGAGGATTGGGAAGTCTGTGCCGTGGTGTCGGTGTAGCACTGACCTTTGTATTTAGGTCCGCGGCGGTTGTAAGCGTCCACGTCCCATTTGCCGTTGCCGCGGTTGTCGGCCCAAGTGCTGGACTCGTAGGCGGAATTGTCGGTTTCAATGGGAGTGTATGAAGAATGTCCCGAGGTGTAAGTGTCGCGACTTTCCACTTTGTCTTTTGCTGACGGAACGAAGTAAACGTCGTCGTCCTGCGCATAAGTCCCAATGCTGCTGAGACCCAATGCCAATAACAAGAGTGACTTTTTCATTGTTGTTCTATTTATAAGATGGGTGCTGTGGATATGGTGCAAGGAGTTCGCAGAAGAACGTTCTATGTACCTTTTCCCATCAGCGCCGTTTGTTCTAACGTTTGTCGGTATTTTGCAAATATAACGACTTTAGATTGAGAACCTTGCACGAATGCGCATGAAAAATCGGCTCGGCAGTATCGTTTTTTACCGAATTTAAGAAGTCACCACGAAATATTTGGCGTGGGGACTGCTCAAGAGGAGTCCGCAGATGGAACTTTGGGGATACATGGCGCCCGTTTCGGTGAGTTTCAAGTTCATCTGTTCAAACTTGAGGAGGGACGATACGGGGAAAATGAGTTTCTGTACGGGCAGGGAGGGATAGCCTATGGCCGGGCGGATGCCCTGGTAGGCGGCGCGTGCCAAATCGGTCAAGGGGAGCGCTTCGCCCGGAGTGTAGCCCCAAAGGTTGCGGCGCACTTCGCGGTGGAGCCATTCGGCTGTAGCTTCCGCCAAACGGTCGCCTACCGACTGCATGAGCAGCGAACGCACATCGTCGCCTTCGGCCTTTACTTGCTCGAGTTCTTCTATGAAAGAGGGCGACACGGTGAGAGCGAACGCACCGACATAGTCTTTGTAGGGCTCGGGGGCTACGAAGTCGCAGAGCGAGAGACAAGGTCCACCGTTTTCTGCGGGATGGGCCTGACGCGGAGTAGGAAGTTCAAGGTCCTTTCCCTTACCGTCGGCGTTGTGGAACACTATGCTGCAGTCCGTTCCGTTTGCTTCGTAGAATGCCACCTGAGCCTGCATATGATGGCGCTGCTGGAGTTCGTCAAGCAAACGTTCGGCATCGGCACGGACGGCTTCGGCTTCCGGCGTTCCCTTGCGCACGCGCCAAAGGTTGTAGAAGTAGACCCAGTTGATGAGCGGTCGCACTTGCGCTATGGGGATGTGGGGAATGTAGCGGCAGCCAAGATAGGACGGTTTGGGAAGCGCCTCGTTCTTCCAATCTATCTGCAGACGATGGAAAGCCGTGCCGTTGGGGTGCGAACCTCCGCAACACGGACATTGAAGGAGTTGCTTGGCCGTTTTGCGGTATTGGTGCTGGCGCACGAGTTCCTGCTGGCGCTTACGGTTGTCGTTGATAAGCGTTTCGGCTTCAGCGCTCTGCAGCTGCAGGGCGAGGACGGGATTTTGCGAAGCGTCCTTTACGTGAAATACGGGACCCTTGTAGAGCGGTGCTATCTTCAGGGCGGTATGAAGTTCGCTTGTGGTGGCTCCTCCTATAAAGAGGGGGATGTCTATGCCGGCTTTGCTCATGGCTTCGGCGGTGTGGCACATTTCGTCGAGCGAGGGAGTGATGAGTCCGCTCAAGGCCACGAAGTCCACCTTCTCGCGGAGAACGGTTTCCACTATTTTCTCTGCGGGAACCATCACGCCGAGGTCAATGACGTCGAAGTTGTTGCAACCGAGTACGACGGCCACGATGTTCTTGCCGATGTCGTGCACGTCGCCCTTTACGGTGGCCACGAGATAGCGGCCGTTGCTCTTTGCCGAAGCCTGCTTGGCCTGTTCAAGATAGGGTTGGAGAATGCCCACGGCCTTCTTCATGGTTCTGGCGGACTTGACGACCTGGGGAAGAAACATTTTTCCCTCGCCAAAGAGGTCGCCCACACGTTGCATGCCGCTCATGAGCGGACCTTCGATAACGGCGCCGGGTGCCATACCCGAAACGAGGGCTTCGTGGAGGTCGGCATCAAGAAATTCGTCGTCGCCGCTGCGGAGTGCGCCCATGAGCCGTTCTTCGAGGGGAATGGTGGTGCGGTCTTCCTTTTTGGTTTCAGCCTTCGGCGCGTTTGATTTTTCTTCAAGAAGCTTCTGCGCACGTTCTATGAGGCGGTCGGCCGCATCGTCGCGCCGACAGAGCACTACGTCCTCGATGACTTCGAGCAGGTCGGAGGGAATGTCCTGAAACATCACCTTCGAGGCGGGGTTGACAATGCCCATGTCCATACCCTGCTTCATGCCGTGGTAAAGGAACACGGCATGCATGGCTTCACGCAGATAATTGTTTCCGCGGAAGGCGAACGAGAGGTTGCTGACACCGCCGCTCACGTGGGCTTCGGGCAAGTTTTGGTGTATCCACCCCGTGGCGCGGATGAAGTCGAGTCCGTAGCGGTCGTGCTCCTTCATGCCGGTGGCTACGGTAAGCACATTGGGGTCGAATATGATGTCGCGTGCGGGCACTCCGGCTTTTTCCGTGAGCAAGCGATAGGCTCTTCCGCACACTTCTATTTTCCTTTCGTAGGTGGTGGCCTGGCCTTCTTCGTCGAAAGCCATTACTACCATGGCGGCACCATATTGGGCGATGGTGCGGGCATGGTCGATGAATTTTTCTTCGCCTTCTTTCAAGGAGATGGAATTGACCACGCATTTGCCCTGTACGCATTTGAGGGCAGCCTCAACCACTTCGAAGCGCGAAGAGTCTATCATCCAGGGGATGCGTGCCACTTCGGGGTCGGACGCCATGAGGTTGAGGAAACGGCACATCTCTTCTTTGGCATCGAGCATGCCGTCGTCCATGTTGACGTCGAGGAGCGTAGCCCCGTCGCGCACCTGCTTGCGGGCAATGCCGAGGGCCTCGTCGTATTGCTTTTCGCCGATGAGGCGAAGGAACTTGCGGCTACCGGCCACGTTGCAACGCTCGCCTACGTTCATGAAAGCGCCTTCTATCGGCGTAAAACCTTCCAGTCCTGCCAGCCAGTCGGGACGCACCTCGCTGTTGGGGCGGCGGGGCGCACGTCCTTCGGCCATTTGGGCTATGGCGCGTATGTGGTCGGGGGTGGAACCGCAGCAACCGCCTATGATGTTCACGCTTCCGTCGTCGACGAAGGTGGACAGTGCGCGGGCCATCATTTCGGGAGTTTCGGTATAGCAACCTTCTTCGTCGGGGAGTCCGGCGTTGGGATGCGAACTGACAAAGAGGGGCGACTTCTCGGCCAACAGACGCACGTAAGGACGCATGTCTTCTGCGCCGAACGAACAGTTGAGGCCGACGGAAAGGATGTCGGCGTCGTGTGCCACCGAGGCAAGGAAGGCTTCGAGCGTCTGGCCGGAGAGCATACGGCCGCTGGCGTCGGCGATGGTCACACTGAGCATGACGGGCACCACGCGGCCTTGGCGACGGCTCACGTCGCGAGCGGCTTTGAGGGCGGCTTTCACGTTGAGCGTGTCGAAGATGGTTTCGAGCAGAAAGAGGTCGGCGCCCTCGCGTGAGAGCACTTCCATCTGTTCGGCATAGGCTTCGTACATTTCATCGAACGTCACGGCGCGGTAAGCGGGATTCTCCACGTCGGGCGACATGGAGAGCGTTTTGTTCGTAGGTCCTATGGACGCTGCCACGAAGCGGGGCTTGGACGGCGTGAGGGCGGTCATGCGGTCGGCCTCTTCACGTGCTATGCGCATGGCTGCGGCATTCATCTGTTCCACGTAGGCCTCGGTGTGGTAGTCGGCCTGTGAGATGCGCTGAGCGTTGAACGTGTTGCTCTCGATGATGTCGGCACCGGCTTCGAGATAGGCGCGGTGTATTTCATGGAGCACGTCGGGACGCGTCAGGGCAATGAGGTCGTTGTTGCCGAGGAGCTTCACGGTGCTGTCCTTGAAGACGTCTCCGCGAAAGTCGTCCTCGCCAAGACGGTAACGCTGTATCATGGTGCCCATGGCACCGTCGAGAATGAGTATGCGCTGGGAGAGCAGTTGACGGAAGTAGGCTAAGTCGTAGTGCGGCATTGCTTGATGGGTGTGCTGGAATGCTTTGTGTTTTTGTGCGAAACGGTCCGCGATGGGCGGATGCCTTAAGACGGCGGCCTCAATACACGGCCTTGGCAATCTTTTCTATGCTGTCGGCGGCATTCATGGAATAGAAATGAATGCTGGGAACGTGTGCGGCCTTGAGTTCGCGTGCCTGCTGTATGCCCCACTCCACGCCAAGGGCCTTCACGTCGTTGTTGTCGCGACATTTGGCAAACTCCGTGGCGAGTTCCTGGGGAAAGTCCACATGGAACGTTTTGGGAATCATGGTGCAGTGGTTCAACGTGGTGAGGGGTTTGAGCCCCGGCACAACGGGCACGTCGATGCTGGCTTTGTGCAGACGTTCCACAAAGGCGAAATACTTGCTGTTGTCGAAGAACATCTGCGTAACGATGTACTTTGCGCCGGCGTCGACCTTTGCCTTGAGATGGGCAATGTCGGTTTCGAGGTTCATGGCCTCGTCGTGCTTTTCGGGGTAACCTGCCACACCGTAGGTGAACGGGGTTTCGGGCGTCTCGCGCTGGGTTCCGTCAATGAGCACACCGCGGTTGAAGTCGTTGACCTGGCCGCAAAGTTCCACGGCATGTGCATAACCGCCGGGGGTAGGAATAAAGCGGTTCTCGTCGCGAGCACGGTCGCCGCGAAGCACAAGCAGGTCGGTGATGCCGAGAAAAGAGAGGTCGAAGAGTTCGTTTTCTATTTCCGTACGGTTGAATCCGCTGCATATGATATGGGGCACGGCGGGTATGCCGTAGCGTCCCTTCAGGGCTGCCGCAATGGCTACGGTGCCGGGACGGCTTTTCACGCACAAGCGTTCGTACCGTCCGTCGGGGAGTTCGCAATAGACGTTCTCGTTGCGGTGTGTGGTGATGTTGATGTATGCGGGGTTGAACGGCATGAGCCGGTCTATGGTGCGGTACACGCTCTCTATGCTTTTTCCGCGAAGTGGGGGAAGCACTTCAAAGGAGAACGCGGTGGGCTGGTTGGAATCGAATGTCATATGGTGTGGAGTACTTTTGCAAATAGTTGGATAGCACGGCATCAGCGGATTCTCACGCTGTCGCCTACGCTGAAGTGGAAGGTGGGAGTCACGGGGTTCATCTTGCAGAGCGAGGAGAGGCGGATGCCGAAACGCTGGGAGATGGTGTAGAGCGACTCTCCGGCTTCTATGGTGTGGTACTTGGTGCGGAGTCCCTTGTCGGCCTTTTTGGCTTTCTTGCCGAGGTAGACTACGTCGCCTTCCTTGAGGCTGTAGGATTTGTCCACGTCGTTGTACTTGCGAAGCTTGCGTTCGCTGCTCTTGAGCGCTTTGGCAATGGAGGCATAGGTGTCGCCCTTTCGGGCAATGACGTAGAACTGTCCGTTGCAACGGTGAATGGGGTAAGCGTAGTCGGAACGCTGCTCGATCTGTTGCTTGCGCTCTTCTTCGTGACGCTCATGGCGGGAGAGGCGTTTGCCGCTGTCGAAGCGCCAAAGCTCGTTGCGCTCAATGACGTCGATGAGTATTTGGGCGTAACGGGGATTGGTGGCATAGCCGGCCTGCTTCAGGCCGTATGCCCAATGCTTGTAGTCGGTGGGGTTGTAGGAGAAGAGGAAAGCGTAGCGCTGGCCGTTTTTGAGGAAGAGCGAATGGTCTTCGTAACTTTCCTGCACGGAACTGTAGACGCGGAACTTTTCGTTTCGCGCATCGTCGTCGCGCAGCATGTAGGGGCCGTTCCAGCGTCCGCCGCACTTGATGCCGAAATGGTTGTTGGCCTTGCGGGCGAGGGTGCTCGTGCCGGCGGCGCTTTCGAGGAGTCCCTGGGCGAGGGTGATGCTGGCGGGTATGCCGTAGCGCTTCATCTGGTCGACGGCCATGGACGAATAGCGGTCTATGTAGCTTTTATATGACGCACTTTGCGCTGCCGACCGGAGCGGCAGTACAGCGAGAAGGAGAGCGAGGAGTGCTTGGAGTAATCGGGACATGGCAAAGTGAACTTTACATGAAGTATCCGTGAATGGCCTTGCGCTTCCGGGCAGAAAGCGTTTTATATGCAAAAATAGCGAATAATGCAGTACGGCATGCGCAGAAAGGGGCAAAAAGCGCGGTTTGGGAGCGGAAGGAACGAAAGCATCAACGAAACTTTGGGCTTTTAGGGAATAAAACATTCAAAACAAATAAAACGAGGCTACGCATCTTTGCAGCGATAAAGGCGGAGCCTTTTGTTTTGGAAGTTTCCTGCGGGTTGAACACAAAGGCGTAGCCCGTTTTGTTTGTTTTGAATGTTTTATTCTTAAAGTTCTAAGCGTTCAAAAGTTCAAAAGCGAAGCACGGAGAAGCCTCCGCGAGGTCTTCGCGCAAGCGAGCTCGGGAGAGCTCGCCCCCATCGTTCGCTCCCTTTACCTCTATTATCCCCAAAAAGAAAAGCGGAGCCGAGGATTTGCCGCTGTCGTTTCGTGGCATTTCCTTGGCTCCGCTTGACATAACTTGCGCTGCGGGCACGGCTACCGGAAGGAGTCGGTGAGCAGCTTGATTTCTATCGTGGGCGATATGCGTTCGTAGAGAATGTTGTAGACGGCATCGAGGATGGGCATGTTCACGTGGTAGTGATGGTTGATGCTCTTCATGCACTTGGTGCCGTAGTAGCCTTCGGCAATCATCTCCATCTCTATCTGCGCTGACTTCACGCTGTAGCCTTTTCCTATCATCGTACCGAACACACGGTTGCGGGAGAAATTGGAATAGCCCGTGACGAGGAGATCGCCAAGGTAGACAGAGTCGTATATCTGACGGTCGATGGGATAGACGGCACGGAGGAAACGGTTCATCTCCTGTACGGCATTGGACATGAGCACGCTCTGGAAGTTGTCGCCATACTTCAGTCCGTTGCAGATGCCGGCGGCGATGGCATAGACGTTCTTGAGCACGGAGGCGTATTCTATGCCGATGACGTCGTACGACGTTTTGGTCTTCACGTAGCTCGAGGCAATGGTGTCGGCAAGAGCGCGGGCCTTGTCAAGGTCGGAGCAGCCTACGGTGAGGTAGGTCAAACGTCCGAGGGCCACTTCTTCGGCATGGCTGGGTCCGCCGAGCACAGCAAGGTTTTCGTCGGGGACGTTGTAGACCTGACGGAAGAACTCAGAGCAAACGAGGTTCTCGTCGGGTACGATGCCTTTGATGGCGGTGACGATGATTTTGTCGCTCAGTCGGCACTTGAGCTTCTTCAAGTGGTTCTTCAGATAGGGCGACGGGGTGACGAACACCAGCGTCCGGCACTGCCGCACCACTTCGTTGATGTCGGCAGAGAAGGTGATGCGCTTCGGATCGAAGTGTACGCTGGTCAGGTACGACGGATTGTGCTCCATGCGGATGAAGTCGTCTATCGTTTCCTGCTTGCGCATGTACCAGTGCAGATGCGGCACCTTTTCAAGCAGCATCTTGGCTATGGCCGTGGCCCAGCTGCCGCTGCCCAGCACGGCTATGTTGCCCAGCATTTCGGCGTGGGCCTGTGCGCTGGGGAAGAGATTGTTGAGCTCGATTGTGCCGGCTTGTATTGAATCCATAACGGTGACGTTTGGTTAGGGGCGCACTTGGCGAACTCCTTGAATGTTCTTTTTTAAAGCGGAAATATGTTCCGCCATATCAGTAACAGAAGTTTTACATCAAAGATGGAAAACAATTTGGGCAATTTCATAAGTGGATTTTGCGCGAGAAGCGGCCTGAAAGGCCGCTCGTCGCACTTACGGAATTGCTTTGATATTTATTGGATACGTGTTACTGAGCTTATACGTTCCAGGCTTCGATGTCGGCCACGCTGGGTTTCTCCACTTCCAGCTTGTACTTCTTGATGATTTCACCAATCTGCTGCTGAATCTTCTGGGCCTTCACCTCCTTGAGGTCGCTGACAAGGTAGTAGCCTACCTTCTGGAGTATGGGCACGAGTTCTTCGGCAATGCCGGCTTCCACATATTTTGCGGCAGCGTCGCGGGGCGCTTTCTTTTCGGGGCGCATCTGGGGGAAGAAGAGCACTTCCTGAATTTGGGTCTGGCCGGTCATGAGCATCACGAGGCGGTCAATGCCGATGCCGATGCCGGAGGTGGGAGGCATGCCGTACTGGAGGGCACGGAGGAAGTCCTGGTCGATGAACATGGCTTCGTCGTCGCCCTTCTCGGAGAGACGGAGCTGGTCCTGGAAGCGTTCTTCCTGGTCGATGGGGTCGTTGAGCTCGGAGTAGGCATTGGCCAGTTCCTTGCCGTTGACCATGAGTTCGAAGCGTTCGGTGAGGGCGGGATTGGTGCGGTGCTTCTTCGTGAGGGGCGACATCTCCACGGGATAGTCGGTGATGAAGGTAGGCTGCACATAGGTGCCTTCGCAGAACTCGCCGAAGATTTCGTCAATGAGCTTGCCCTTGCCCATGGTGTCGTCGATTTCCATGTTGAGGGCCTTGCAGATGTCGCGTATTTCGTCCTCCGTTTTGCCGTTGAGGTCGTAGCCGGTCTTTTCCTTGATGGCTTCGAGGATGGGCAGACGGCGGAAAGGTGCCTTGAAGCTGATGGTCTTTCCGTCCACAACGCTGTCGGTCGAACCGTTTACGGCCACGCAGATGCGCTCGAGCAGGCGTTCGGTGAACGACATCATCCAGTTGTAGTCCTTGTACTGCACATAGAGTTCCATGCAGGTGAACTCGGGGTTGTGGCTGCGGTCCATGCCTTCGTTGCGGAAGTTCTTGCCTATTTCGTATACGCCTTCAAAACCGCCCACGATGAGTCGCTTGAGGTAGAGCTCGGTGGCGATGCGCAGGTAGAGGTCCACGTCGAGCGAGTTGTGGTGGGTGATGAACGGACGGGCACTGGCACCGCCGGGAATGGGCTGCAGAATGGGGGTTTCCACTTCGGTGTAGCCGGCCTCGTCGAAATACTCACGCATGGTCTTGATGACCTTCGTGCGCTTGAGGAAGATGTCCTTCACGCCGGGGTTGACGAGGAGGTCGACATAGCGCTGGCGGTAGCGGAGCTCGGGGTCGTTGAAGGCGTCGTAGGTCACGCCGTCCTTTTCCTTCACCACGGGAAGGGGTTTCAGACTCTTGGAAAGAAGCACGAGTTCGCGGGCATGAACGGAAATCTCGCCGGTCTGCGTGCGGAACACAAAACCCTTCACGCCTACGAAGTCGCCGAGGTCGAGAAGCTTCTTGAAGAAGGTGTTGTAGAGGGTTTTGTCGTCTTCGGGGCAGATGTCGTCGCGGGTCACATAAACCTGGATGCGGCCCTTTGAGTCCATGATTTCAGCAAAGCTGGCCTTGCCCATCACACGGCGGCCCATCAGTCGGCCTGCAATGCACACTTCGCGCTGGGGGGCGTCTTCGGAGAAGGAGGCCTTTATCTCTTCGCTGTATGCGTTGACGGGATATTCTGCGGCGGGATAGGGCTCAATGCCCATGTTGCGCAATTCCTGAAGGGAGTTGCGGCGCTGTATTTCTTGTTCGCTAAGGTCTAAAACGTTCATGTTTTGTTTGTTTCGATTTGTTTGATGTCTGCAAAATTAGCAATTTTATATGAATGAGTCCGCTGCTTGACCGAAAAAGGCCGTATGGGGGCAACGATGGACGGAGCAAAACGGCAAATGTAACGATTATCCCATTTCGTTGGACACACTGGACGACGACGTACTTGCTGCGCACTTCGGTTTTATTCACCATTGTTAAAAACAAAGCGTTTTTTCGGTTCACGAAACGCTTCGAAATAGAAACGGCAAACGGACTTTTCACGTTTTTCGGGCACATTGTTTTCACTCCAAGGCATCCCGTAAAAATTCCAAGCCTTGGAATTTTCACGGGGTGCTTTGGAATTTTTCCTGGACGCCTTGCTTTTTCATCTCCAAACGGCCCCGCTTTTCGGCCGACCGAGCGTTTTATTCATAGATATACCTGTTTTTATGCAATATCTGCATAAAGACGACTCGCAACTGCATAATTATGCACGTCGTGACTGGCGTATTTCCGAGCGAACGACCGGTCGGTGAATTCTACGCGATTCTCAGTGTTAAAATCGGCACAAAAATGCCGCAAATTCGCCCTTGATGGAGGCGAGATTCCCCTCCATGGTGACGACGTTTAAAACGTCGCAATGATTGAGGGCATAAAACCGTGTAGAACGCGACGTTTCAAACGTCGCCCCCATAGAAGGCGCAATACTTCGCGCAAGCATACCTACACACAAGCGAACTCAGGAGAACTTGCCACCAGAAAAGGCGAAGCCGCACAAAGACACACATGGGTTCAGTCACACTGATTTACATGCTGTTGTTGCACATTTTCCGCTTTACCTATTTTCAGTACATTACTTATTGCGTAACTTTGCATTCACAACAATTCACTCGCAACATGAAACGCACCAACCCATTCCATGGTTTAGGCATAGCTCTCGTCACCCCTTTCCACGAAGACGAGACCATCGACTTCGAAGCGCTCGGACGCCTCGTGGACGAACAGATTGACAACGGCATTGACTTCCTCTGCGTGCTCGGCACCACTGCCGAAACGCCCTGTCTTGACGCCGACGAGCGAAACGCCGTCATCGAAACCGTAGTTCGCCGAAACAACGGCCGCGTGCCCCTCCTGCTCGGTGCCGGAGGCAACAACACGCACGCCGTCATTGAAGGCCTCAAGGACGTCGACCCCAACATATTCAGTGGCGTGCTCATCGTATGTCCCTACTACAACAAACCCTCACAGGAAGGACTCTTCCAGCACTTCAAGGCCGTGGCCGACCATAGTCCCGTGCCCGTAGTGCTCTACAACGTGCCCGGACGCACGGGCGTCAACCTCGAAGCCGCCACCACGCTGCGCATTGCCGAGGCTTGTCCCAACGTGGTAGCCATCAAGGAAGCCTCCGGACGCATCACACAGATAGAAGAAATCATCGAAGGCGCGCCGGAAGGTTTCGAAGTGCTCAGCGGCGACGATGCCATCACGTTCGAACTGCTCACCGTGGGCGCCACGGGCGTCATCTCCGTTGTGGGCAACGCCTATCCGAAGGAATTCGGCGCAATGGTCCACTCGGCCCTGCAGCACGACTACAACACGTCGCTGCACATGCACCGCAAGTTCAGCCGGCTCTACAAACTGCTCTCTGCCGACGGCAATCCCGCAGGCATCAAAGCGCTGCTCGGCGTGATGAACAAGGCCAACGACGTGGTCAGGCTACCGCTTGTAACGGCCACCGAAGCTACACGCAAAGGACTTCAAGAATGCATCGCACAAACATTCTAAACCAAGCACAGCCGCCCGAAGCGACAAGTTTCGGGCGGTTTTTTCTTGACTTCTAAACTTCTAAAGCTTCGGCTTTGAACGGTGGCGGGCTGAAAGCCCAATGACAACATAGCCCAGGGCAAGCGAAGCGACACCCTGGGTAAATGCACCCACCCTGA
>CAVCAV010000058.1:0-14182 GCA_963600165.1 Christensenella sp. UBA1685
AGCATGTCCACCGTCATGCGGTCGAGGTCGTATTCGGGTTTCCAGTCCCACTCCTGACGGGCGCAGACGTCGTCGAGACTGTTGGGCCAGGAGTCCGCATTGGCCTGCTTGAGCGGGTCGACGGCATATTCCATTTCAAAACCCGGCTTGTATTTGCGGATGGCGGCAAACACGCCCTCGGGGTCGAAGCTCATGGCGGCAATGTTGAACGCGTTGCGGTGGACGAGGCGTTTGGGGTCTGCTTCCATCAGTTCCACTGCGGCGCGAAGGGCATCGGGCATGTACATCATGTCCATATAAGTCCCTTTGCTGATGGGGCAGACGAACTTCTCGCCGCGCACGGCAGCGTAGTAGATGTCGCAGGCGTAGTCCGTGGTGCCGCCGCCGGGGAGCGTCACATAGGAGATGAGTCCGGGGAAACGAACGGCACGCGTGTCAACGCCGTATTTGCGGAAATAGTAGTCGGAGAGAAGTTCCGTGGTCACCTTCGACACACCATAGATGGTGCGCGGACGCTGTATGGTGTCCTGCGGAACGTGGTCGGGGGGAGTTTCAGGTCCGAAAGAGCCGATGGAGCTCGGGGTGAAAACCGAGCAGTTGTGCTCGCGGGCCACTTCAAGCACGTTCCAAAGACCGTCAATGCCAATCTTCCATGCCAGCTGCGGACGTCCCTCCGCCACCACGCTGAGGAGGGCGGCAAGATTGTAAATGGCGTCCACATTGTGCTTCTTCACCACTTCGGCAATTTGCTCGCCGTTTGTCACGTCGCAGATTTCAGCCGGGCCGCTCTCTGCCAGTTCGCCTTTCGGCGCTGCGGAGGGAATGTAGCCGCAAACCACGTGGTCGTTGCCGTAGATGCTGCGAAGCTTCATGGTAAGTTCGGAGCCTATCTGACCGGTCGCTCCGATGACCAATATGTTCTTCATTGCTAAAAAGGATTTGTTAGGATCGTTTTCGGGGTGGTTCTATAAATTAGCTTTGTCAGCTTTCGGTGCAATTTTTCGTTCAAATTGTTTGTGAACGAAGGAACATAGCGGGCTATGCGACTGAGCGAACAAGCAATTGGAGCGGAAAAGAGCACGAAAGATGACAAAACGCTACTTGAGCGAATTTGCCCATATTCGGTGGTAATTTATAGAACCACCCTTTCAGCTACGAAGTTACGCAAAAATGCGCGAGAGTGCCAAGAGTGGTATGCGGAAATAAGTTTTTCATCGCTGCTTCTTGAGTTCGGCGAGATATTCGTCTTCCCTTTCGCCTCCTTATTCTGCCTTTTGAGCGCGAAATGAAGCATATGCTTGGCGACGAGCACCCCCAATCGGAAAAAATTACGTTACTTTGCAATAGCGTGGACGCTCGTGCGCAAGCCGCCAGAACTACGCACACGACCAACGAAAGCGCGAACTTTATAACCTAACAAATAATACCCCTCATTTTATGTACGGTAAATTTCAGGAACACCTTCAGAACGAGTTGAAGGACATCAAGGAAGCCGGCCTCTACAAAGAAGAACGGCTCATCGAGGGCCCGCAGCAGGCTGCCATTCAGGTTAAGGGCAAGGAAGTGCTCAACTTCTGCGCCAACAACTATCTCGGACTTTCCAACAATCCGCGTCTCATACAGGCCGCCAAGGACATGATGGACCGCCGCGGCTACGGCATGTCCAGTGTGCGCTTCATCTGCGGCACGCAGGACGTCCACAAGGAACTTGAGGCTGCCATCTCAGAATATTTCCACACGGAAGACACCATCCTCTACGCCGCCTGCTTCGACGCCAACGGCGGTGTGTTCGAACCTCTCCTTACGGCCGACGACGCCATCATTTCCGACGCGCTCAACCACGCTTCCATAATTGACGGCGTGCGCCTCTGCAAGGCCAAGCGCTACCGCTACGCCAACGCCGACATGGAAGACCTCGAGCGTCAGCTTCAGGCCGCACAGGAGCAGCGCTTCCGCGTGATCGTCACCGACGGCGTGTTCTCCATGGACGGCAACGTGGCTCCCATCGACAAGATCTGCGACCTCGCAGAGAAGTACGACGCACTGGTGATGGTGGACGAGAGCCACTCTGCCGGTGTGGTAGGTGCCACAGGCCACGGCGTGAGCGAGTTTTTCAACACTTACGGCCGCGTGGACATTTATACGGGTACGCTCGGCAAGGCTTTCGGCGGTGCCATGGGCGGCTTTACCACGGGACGCAAGGAAATCATCGACATGCTGCGCCAGCGTTCGCGTCCTTACCTCTTCTCCAACTCCGTAGCTCCCGCCATCGTGGGCGCTGCGCTTGAAACCTTCAAGATTCTCAAGGAAAGCAACGCCATTCACGACAAGCTCGTGGAGAACGTCAACTATTTCCGCGACAAAATGATTGCCGCCGGTTTCGACATCAAGCCCACGCAGAGCGCCATCTGCGCCGTGATGCTCTACGACGCGAAACTCTCGCAGACTTTCGCCGCCAAGCTTCAGGACGAGGGCATTTACGTGACGGGTTTCTACTATCCCGTAGTGCCGAAGGACCAGGCCCGCATCCGCGTGCAGGTTTCTGCCGGCCACGAGCGCGAGCACCTCGACAAGTGCGTAGCCGCCTTCGTGAAGGTGGGCAAGGAACTCGGTGTGCTGAAGTAAGCCGTATGGTACTTACCTTATTGTAAATGGAGCCGGGGCGACAACGCAGGTTGTCGTCCCGGCTTGTTTTGTCTTAACGTTTGTTTTGTAATGGGCATTAAATTAATGGCCATTACAAAAACGCTTGGGGGCGAACGTTGGGGGCGAACGATGGAAGCGAGCGATGGGGGCGAAGTCTCCTGACTTCGCTTTAGCGGCTTTGCAAACGCTTTTGCGCCGTTTGCGCCCTCTATGGAGGCGACGTTTGAAACGTCGCGCTCTACACGGCAACATTGACGGCGCAAGCGCATGGGGGCGAAGTAACCCGACTTCGCTTGCGCGTATTTGCAAACTTGTCTTTTTAGCCGTGTAGAACGCGACGTTTCAAACGTCGCCTCCATAGAGGGCGAAAGCCGTGTAGAGCGCGAAGTCAGGAGACTTCGCCCCCATCGCTCACCCATGTTCTCCCCCCAAACCCAAAAGCGGCTCTTCCCTTTATTGTCGGGAAGAGCCGCTTTAATTTGGTGTGTGTATGTGTTGCGGGGCTTTGTTGTGCCCGGCGTGGTTTATTCGTTGTCTACGATGTAGTCGGAGATTTCGAAGGTGTCGTTGTAGAGGCCGAGAGTTCCGAGTTGGCAGTAGAGCTTCCAGCAGAACGTAAGGTCATCACCGTCGGCATTGGTGGCTTTCACAGCTTCTTCGGGATAGTTGGCGTTCCAATTTGTGATGTCGTCGCTGGTAGCCAAATCCATGCTGCAGAAATAGACGCCATATGTACCAATAGTGAAGTCGGTAAGGCCGAGGCCTTTGGCAGTCTTCATTTTGAGCGTGTTGTCGTCTTTGTTCCAGATGAACTTATACTCGGAGGCTGTGCTGATTCCGTAGTCGGAGTAGGGGTTCATTCTGAAGTAATGGCGCGATGCTGAGTAGTAGAGTGTAGCATCCCAAGCTTTGCCGATGATGTTGGAGGTATAAGTACCGACGGCATATTCTGCCCAGTCATCGGGAAGGGGACGGGTCACGTGGTTGGCAAAGCCTTCGCCGATGTTCATCTGGCCGTTGCCGGCAGCGTTGAAGTTCATGGCGTAGCTCTTTCCGTCTACGTTGATGGTGCCGGTCTTGCCGTCGAAGGTGTAGGTGCCTTCAGAGAGGACGTCTTCGCCGTCAACTACAGAGGCTTTGCCTCCGAGGTCGAGCTGAACGGTTTTGCCGTCCTTGAGCTCCCAGCGACCGAGCACGGAGATGGTGTCGGAAGCCACGGCGGTGAAGTTGTCCACAGCGGTGAGTTCTTCTTCGCCGTTGTCGTCGGTGCCTACGTTGTAGACGCAGACAATGGCGTGCTTGCCGTCGTTGTCGGGCGTGATGGTGGCGCGGGCGGGTGAACCGTCGGCGTCTTCTGCGAACTCGGCGGTGATGGTGCCGGTCTTCTTGGAGTAGGAGACTTTACCGTTGGAGTAGACGTTGGCCATGTTGGACGAGGCGTCGTAGTAGGTGACGTCGCACACGGTGTCGCCGGCTTCGTTGACGAGTACGTTCACGGTGAAGGGCATGTCGTCGGCGGGCGTGTATTCGCGGGTCCAGATGCCGAGCGTTGCCTTCTCGGGAACTTTCGCAGAGTAGTCGGTCTCGTCGAAGTCGTTGTTGCAAGAAACCACAGCCAAACCTACTGCGAGCGATGCAGCCAGTGTTTTAATATTGAGTTTCATTGTTGTTGTCGGTTTTGAATTTTACTTGGGGCGGCGCGCCGGCGTTTAAGCGGCGCGCCTTTCCCTGTGTGTATCAGTTGTTGGAGGGCCAGTTGCGCTCGAGGTTCTTGTTGGCCTGGAGGTCGTTGGCGGGGAATTCCCAAACGAAGCGGTAGTTGTCTGCTGCGATGGTCTGTCCGAGCACGTTGCCTTCAGTTCTGAGGAAGCCTGCGGGGAGCGTCTGTTCCTTCATGCGGGTGAATCCGTCGCCCCAGCGCTTGAGGTTGTTGAGGCGGAAGCCTTCGCCTACGAACTCGCGCGTCCACTCGTCCTTGATGTCGGAGTAGAGCTGGTCGCCGGTGCTGGTGAGCTTGGAGGCGCCGCGGCTTGAGCGAAGCGTGTTGAGGTATTCGAGCGCCTTGCCCATTTCGCCGAGCTTGTATTCGGCTTCGGCTGCGATGAGGTACATTTCAGCCGTGCGGAAGGGTTTGGGCATGTTGTAGAACGACGTGGTGGCGTTGTCCTTGTCGGTGAGGAGCGACTCGTTGCCGGGGAACTTGTTGAGGAAGTAAGCGGTTGTGATGTAGGAACCGCTCATGAGAGCGTCTTTCTTGAAGAAGAGGTTCTGGCGGCGGTCACCGCGCTTGTAGAGGTCCATGAGTCCCTGGGTGGGTACGAAGTCGGGCGTGTAGTACGCTTTCGTGGCGTGGTGGGAGATGAATGCGCCGTAGAGGCTGCTGCGCTCGAGCGTGGTGTAGACGGGTTGGTAGATGAGCTCGGTGCGGTCCTCGGCGTTGTCTTCCGTCCAAAGTGCGGTGAGTGCGTCCTTGGTGGTGCAGAGCTCGTAGACGTCCATCACTTGCTGGGCTGCCTGAAGGGCCTTTTCGTAGTCCTGCATCTGGAGATAGACGCGGGCTTCGAGGGCTACGGCAGTGTAGTAGTGAGGCTGGGTGAAGTCCGTCTCGTCCTTGTCGTTCATGTACTTCTTGGCGCTTTCGATGTCGCTGAGGATGAACGCATAGGTGTCGGCGAGGCTTGAGCGTGAGGGCTTGAGGCTAACGTCCACTTTGGTTACGAGAGGCATGCCGGGAGTGGTGGCTGCCGTTTCGGCCGTGTAGTTTTTGCAGTAGCGTGCAGCCATGGTGGCATATGCCCAAGCGCGTCCGAAGTAGGCGAGACCTTTGGTGTAGGCACCGTAGTAGGTGGAGTCGCCTTCCGTTTCGAACTTGATCTTGTCGATGTTGTTGAGGATGTCGTTGGCGTTGGTGATGAGGCTGTAGTTGCCGCTGTAGAGGCCGTCGCCTTCAAACTGGTTGGTGGTGAACGACCAGTTGTGGATCATGTTGTAGCTAACGGAGTTGCTGACCTGGTTGAAGAGGTCGGTCTGTACTTCCTGAACAGTACCCGTGCCGCTCGAAACGCCGCGCAGCAGGGCGAGAAGACCGTTCTGGTGCGTGGAGGCGTCGGTGAGTGTCTGCCATGACTGTTCGGAAGGCAGACTGGTGGTGGGATACTGGTCGAGTTCGCACGAAGTCAGGACGGGAACAGCCAATGCAGAGCAGAGCAGAGCCTTGATGATGTATTTGTTCATTTGTATCTGTTCGATTTGAATTAAACCTGTTGTTTAGAACGTCACGTCGATGCCGAGTGTGAACTGGCGGGTGGCGGGGTATGAGCCTACGCCGATGTTGCTGTCCACTTCGGGGTCGGAACCGGTGTACTTGGTGACGGTGAAGAGGTTACGCGTGGTGAAGTTGAGGCGTACGTTCTCGAAGAAGTGTGTGGCTTCCATCCAGCGCTTGGGCAGGTTGTAGGAGAGCGAGAGGTTCTTGAGACGCATGAAGGATGCGTTCTGGAGTACGCGGGTGTCGAACTGCGACTGCTCTGAGAAGGCTGCGATGTTGGTTTCGTCGCCCGGCTTCTTCCACATGTTGAGCATTTCCTTGCTTACGTTGAGGCCCTGAGCGGCGTTCGTGGCGGAAATCTGGAAGTAGTAGTCGTTGTTGAGCATGTACTTTCCGAGCACATAGGCGAAGTCGGCGGTGAGGGTAAGTCCCTTCCAGCTTGCGGTGAAGCCGAAACCTCCGGAGTGGGGAGCGGTAATCTGCTTGCCGGTGTCCTGGAAGAGGTCGTCGGTGTAGTTCTTCGTCATGGTTTCGGGGTTGAAGTCGTAGCCGGCCTTGCCGTTGCATCCTGCCTTGTACCACATCTGCTTACCGTCCGTCTTGTCGATACCGGCGAAGACGGGGAGGTAGTAGTTGATGCTCTTGCCCACGATGTAGTTGAGTGCGCCATCGGGGTAGGGCCATTCGCTCAGGCCGTTGAAGAGTTCGTCGATGCGGTTTACGTTGTAGGAGTAGTTGGCGTAGATGTTGACGAAGGCGTCCTTCGAGCGGAACACGTCGTAGCCGAGTTCAAGTTCGACACCGCGGTTGCTCATCTTACCTACGTTGACGGTCTGTGAAGAGAAGCCGGTGGTGTAGGGGAGAGGCATGCTCATGAGCATGTTGTTGGTGTTGCGCTTGTAGGCGTTGAACTCTACGTTGAGGCGGTCGAACAGACGCGCAGTGATTCCGAAGTTGTACTGGATCTGCTTTTCCCATCCGAGCTTGTCGTTGGCGGGCTGGGAGAGCACCCAACCGCTGGTGCCGTTGTAGGTGGTGTTGCCGAGGAGGCCGAGGCTGTTGTAGTTACCGATTTCGGAGTTACCGGTGGTACCTACGGAGAACTTCACCTGGAGGTCGGTGAGCCAGCCCTTGGTTACGGCCATGAAGTCTTCGCTCATCACGTTCCACATCACACCGCCGCTGAGGAAGATGGCTCCGCGGTTTTCCTGACCGAAGCGTGAGCTCTGGTCGTTACGTACGGTGAAGTTGGCGAAGTACTTGTTGTTGAGGCTGTAGTCGCCGCGGCCGAAGAAGGAGAGGTATTCGTACTTGGCGTAGCTGTAGCTCTTGCTGGTATTCGCGCTGGCGTCGATGATGGTGGATCCGATGTTGGCGAGACGGTCGTCGGTGATACCCGTACCGCTGAAGCCGAAGCCCTTGCTGGTGCTCTTGATACCTTCGTGGCCGGCGAGGAAGGTGAGTTCGTGCTTGTTGTCGTTGCCGGTGGTGAAGCCGAACTTGTATTCTGCCGTGTTGGTGATGGTCCATACGGAACCGCGGGAGTGGGTTTCGCTGGCCTGGCCGAGGTTTTTGTTGCCGGGGAACTGGGTGCTTACGGAGCTTGACTTGCGCGTGTCGGTGGCGTAGAGGCCGAGCTGCGACTTGATGGTGAGGCCCTTGACGGGAGTGAGGGTGATGTAGCCCACGCCGTTGTAAACTACGTCGTTGTACTGGATGGGCTGCAGGTCGGAGAGCCAGTAGCGGTCGTACACGCCTCCGATGATTTCGGAACCGATGAACTGGTGGTTCTCGTCGAGGTCGGTGCCCCAATAGGCGGGAAGCCAGTAGGAAGAGGTGGAGGCGTTGTAGAGCGAGTTGCCTCGTGAAGAGTTGGTGTAACCGTCGGAGAGGCGGTCGGTGTAGGTGATGTTCTGGCGAACGCCGAGTGCCATCCAGCTCTTGGGCTTGGTCTCGAGGTTAGTGCGGAAGGTGTAGCGGTTGAAGTGGGAGATCTTCGTGATGGAGTTCTGCTTCATGTAGGAACCGGACACGAAGTAGGTGGTGTTGCCGGAACCGCCGCGTACGGAGAAGTCGGTGTTGTACATGGGTGCGGCGTTGTCGAAGTTGTACTTCTGCCAGTTGGTGTTGTAGCCGAGTGCCTTGTACTTTTCGTATTGTGTGGAGGTGATTACGCCGTTTTCGAGCTGGAAGTTGAGGAGCTCGGAGGCGTTCATCATGTTGTGGCTTGCGGGAGCGGAGAGTTGGCTCCAGCCGATCTTCTGACCGATGTTGATCTGGGCTTTCTCGCCTGCGCGACCGCGCTTGGTGGTGATGAAGATAACGCCGTTGGCAGCACGCGAACCGTAGATGGAGGTTGCGGAAGCGTCCTTGAGCACGGTGTAGCTCTCAATGTCGTTGTCGTTGAGCATGGAGAAGATGGAGGAACCTGCGGGCGAACCGTCCACTACGATGAGGGGGTAGTTGGAGGCGGAGAGCGAACCGCTACCGCGGATCTGCATGCTTACGTTGCCGATGGAACCGGCGTCGCCGGAGGAGTTGAGCACGGAAAGACCTGACACCTTGCCCTGGAGAGCGTCGGAGGCGTCGACGGTGGGCTGGCCGTTGATTTTTTCGGAGCCTACCTTCTTTACGGAACCTACTACGGTGCCGAGCTTCTTTGCGGAACCGTAACCGATTACTACGGCTTCGCCGAGTTCGTTGTCTTTGAGTACTACGCTCACGTTGCCTGCCACGCTGACGGTGGTAGGTTGCATGCCGATGAAGGAAACGTTGAGTTTCTTGGCGGATGCGGGCACATTGCTGAGCTTGAAGTTACCGGAAGCGTCTGTGGTGGTAAGGATTTTGGTACCGGGCACGCGAACGGTTGCACCCATCACGGGTTCGCCGTGCGAGTCGGTTACCCTACCCGTCACAAGCTTCTGCGCTGAAGCCGTGGCTGCTGTCAACAGCAGGCTGGCTCCCAAGAGCACTAACTTTTTGTTCATAATATCACCATTAAATTAAACATTATTTTCGTTGCGAATTCCCAATTGCGTTTTTAGCCTTTGTTTAGCTTTCGCCCGCATAGGGCACGGCTTTGCCTGCTCAAACCTCGCGTGGGGTTTGTGCTTTTCTGGCTCAGCTAAGGTCGTTTTGTGGAAATATGCGCTTTATGCGCATAGTCGGACAATTAGGATACTTGTGGCAAAAGTACGACTTTTTTCTTATTGTCGGCATATTGTCGTTACGTTTTGATGAAAAAATGCCCGTTTTGCCTTTCGCGGAGTTACTTTCTGCTAGCTTTTGAGAACAGTGTATGTCAATCTTGTGCATATTGGCTGTATATGCAGCGGGCGTCGCCCTCGCGCGCGTGTATATATATGGTGTGGTGCGGAGCGTAAGGTTGTTTAAATATTGGCGTGTGAATGTTGTTGAAAAAGGGAGGCGGGGGGAGGAGCGCGTTATAGGGTTGAAAATGCGTTTTGTCGTCTATGGACGATAAAAAGCGGTGTGTTTTGTCGTTTATGGACGATAAAATGGTTAGTTTTGCCCCGAAAACGCATTTAGAAAGCAACGAACATGACAAAGGACTTGATAAAATTGCTCATTGCCGAGTATCAGAATTATGTATCTCAGGTAGAACTCGTTCCCCGTGAGGTGTCGCTTATGGAAGGGCAAAACTATGTGTTTGTAGGTCTGCGCCATGCGGGAAAGTCGTACTTGATGTTTCAGCGCATTGCCGAGTTGATGGCACAGGGGCACAAGCGTGAGGAAATTTTGTATTTCAATTTTGAAGACGACCGCATTGACTCTCTTGACGTGACCGACCTCGACCTCATAAAGACTTGTTACGAGGAAATGTATGCGTGCCGCCCCATCTTTTTCTTGGACGAAATACAGCTTGTTGACCGGTGGGAGAAATTTGCACGCCGTCTGGCCGACCAAAAGTATCAGGTGTACATCACTGGAAGCAACGCAAAGATGCTCAGCAGCGAGATAGCCACCACGCTTGGCGGGCGCTATATGGTGCATGAGGTCTATCCTTACTCATTAAAGGAATATGTGAAAGCTTCCGGCGTGGACATGGAGGCCGACAGTGCGGTCTATGTTCACCGCAAGGATGTGGTGAGGCTGGCCAACGACTATTTCCTGCACGGCGGTCTGCCTGAAACGGTGGGGATGAAGGAGCCGCGTGTGTGGATGAGCAATCTGTTCAGCAAGATATTCTTCGGTGATTTGGTGGCAAGGTACAAGATCAGGAACGACTTCGCCCTTCGTGTGATGATCCGCAAGATGGCTGAAAGCGTGAAGCAGCCGCTGTCGTATACGCGCATAGCCAGCATTGTGAGCAGTACTGGAAAGAAACTGAGTACCGATGCGGTGATAGACTATGTGGGTTACATGGCGGAGTCGTGGCTTATATTGCCTTACGAAAACCTTTTCGGAAAATTGCAGGACAAGGAGTCGAACCGCAAGTATTATTTTACCGACAACGGGTTGCTCCATCTTTTTCTCGTGGACGCCGACACGTCGTTGCTTGAGAACGCGGTGGCCGTTTCGCTCCGAAGAAAATATGCCGACGGCGCTTATTTCTGGAACAGCAAGAATGCGGAGGTCGACTTTGTAGTGCCGGAAGAGGGCCTGGCGGTACAGGTGTCGTATTCGCTGGCCGACGCCGACACGCTCAAGCGCGAGACGGACGGGCTGGTGAAGCTTGCTGCCGTGCACGACGTGAAGCGTATGGTCGTGGTGACGAAGGATGAGGAGCGCACCGTGGAGAAGGACGGATTCAGCATAGAGGTTGTGCCGCTTTGGCGATGGCTGCTGGAGTGCTGAGGCGGTGCGGAGCCGTGTAGAGCGTAAGGTCGTTTAAGCTTTGGGGCGGGAATGTTGTTGAAAACAGGTGGCGGGGCGCAAGCGCATGGGGCGAACGATGGGGGCGAAGTCTCCTGACTTCGCTTGCGCGGCCTTTAAACGCGCTATGGGGGCGACGTTTGAAACGTCGCGCTCTAAACGGGGATTTTTTGAATAAAATGGCGAAGCGAAGTCGGGAGACTTCGCCCCCATGCGCTTGTGCCTTCAGGCCGTGTAGAACGCGACGTTTCAAACGTCGCCTCCATAGAAGGCGAAGCCGTGTAGAGCGCGAAGTCTGGAGACCTCGCCCCCATCGTTCGCCCCATCTTCAGGCTTTTCTTTTCTTATATAAAAAAACCGCTGCCCGCTTCTTCGGTTGAAGAGGCGGGCAGTGGTGTATGTGGGGTTTCCGCTGCTTGAGGGTTGCGTTAGCGGAGTTTGGCGGCGGGTGCTTTTATGCTTTTCTGCGCCATGAGTTTCGTGTCGAGTATGCGGTAGTTGGGCTGGAGCTTCTTGCGGGCTGCTGCCATGCGGCGCTTCTGTGCCTGCTCGCCGCGTTCGCGCCATTCGGAGAGGGTGTAATACTGTCCGGTGGCGGGGTCTACGTATTTTGCTTCGGGGAGCTTGTAGTCGGCCACGGCGTCGCCGAACTGGTCGTAGGTTTCGCCTTTGGTGTCGGCTGCACGGCCCACTTCGGTTACTTCCACGCGGGCTACGCCCTGTGCCACCATGCCTATTTCTTTGGCGGCGGCCATGGAGAGGTCAACGATGCCTCCTCGGCGGAAGGGGCCTCGGTCGGTTACTTTCACGACAACTTCGCGTCCGTTCTTCACGTTGCGCACTTTGAGCAGCGTGCCGAAGGGGAGTGTGCGGTGTGCACAGGTGAGGGAGTCTTTGTGGTAGCGTGATCCGTCGCTGGTGCGTCGGCCGTGGAAGCGGTTGCCGTAGTAGGTGGCGTCGCCGTGGCTTTGCGCGAGGACTGGGGTTGCGATGAATGAGAAGAGAGTTGCTAAAAGAAGAATGGTTTGTTTTAACTTCATGTGGTTTGTTTTGCCACGAGGACCGCCGGGTAACTTGTCCCGCCTCTTTCTGTTCACTTTAGCTTAGCCATGCTGTGAAACTTCGGGCGGCGGGTGCGCATGGGCCTGCGGGCGAAGCTTTGCGGCGTGTGTGCCGCTTTTCTGTCCGGCGCTTCTCTTTATATATAATAAGGAGTGGCGGGGTGCTTTGCCTGAGGTTTGGGGCGCGGGTGTCACGGGGGTGACGTTTTGCACTTTGGGTGTGTGCAGCGGAAACTGTGGCTGCTGCCTTGGGGCTGCAGCGGGGAGTATCCGGCGTTGGGGTGAGAGTGCTTGGAGTGGCGTTGAAATGAGGGCTTCGTGCGGTGTGCTTTTGGCTCTCCGCCAGAGGGCGTGCCGGCGGCTCGTTGTGTGGCGCTCACGGCGCTTGAACGGCGTTCGGCCTCTCTCCTCGTGAGGTTTACGCCTGCAAAGTTACGCATTTTTCCCGAGGTGCGCAAATGTGGTGTGCTTGATACTCACCACTTTAACGTTTGCAAAAGGCTTTTGCAGGGCTGAAATGGGGGCTTGATTTGGAGTGTTTTGCGCTTGACGCGTTTTGCGCTCGTTGGTAGTGTATAGTGGTGTTCGTGGAGGGTGGGGCGGTGGTTTTGCGGGGCGGAGAAGGGGAAGGACAGGGTGGATGTAGGGTGATGGGGCGGACGGGGTGATTTTTTGAAATGTTAATGGCTGATTTAGTGTGCTTTTGGGCAAAAAACAGTGCAGTTCGTGGGGTTATTCCCACTTTATCGAAGTGGTGTTTCTATGTGGCGGACGTTGTGCGAACGATGGGGGCGAGCGATGGGGCGAAGTCTCCTGACTTCGCTTGCGCGGCCCTTAAACGCGCTATGGAGGCGACGTTTGAAACGTCGCGCTCTACACGGCATGTGACGGTTCGTGTAGAACGCGAAGTCGGGAGACTTTGCCCCATGCGCTTACGCCCTCAAAACCTCGCTCAAGCGCCGTGTAGAACGCGACGTTTCAAACGTCGCCCCCATAGAGGGCGCATTGCGGCGCAGCTTGTTTGCGCATTTGGAATGTTAATGGCTGGTTTAAGTGTGGCGGATGTTGTGGGCGAACGATGGGGGCGTTAGCGCATGGGGGCGAAGTCTCCCGACTTCGCTTGCGCGGCCCTTAAACGCGCTATGGAGGCGACGTTTGAAACGTCGCGCTCTACACGGCATGTGACGGTTCGTGTAGAACGCGAAGTCGGGAGACTTTGCCCCATGCGCTTACGCCCTCAAAACCTAGCTCAAGCGCCGTGTAGAACGCGACGTTTCAAACGTCGCCCCCATGGAGGGCGCATTGCAGCGCAGCTTGTTTGCGCATTGTCATGGATGTTCTTCCACGAATTGTCCCCTTTGTCGGAATCAGGTAATTTATTTTGACAACTCCTGTGCTTCAAAAAAATAATATGAAGCACGTTTTTGCGCTGCTTTGGCTTCTTGTCTTCACTCCAAGGCAGCGAATTTTTATTTCCTCTGAGCAAATTTTTACGGCGTGCCTTGGAGTTTTTTCTTGGAGGCGGGGAATTTTTCCTACAAGCGGGGGCGTTTTTCGTGAAAAGGAGAAAAATAAGAGATGGAATGATAGAGAAGTGAAATGCGTTCGCTCAGATTGCATTTCTGACGTTCGCGTATTTCCGTTCAACCTTCCGCTGGCGAATTCTACGCGATTCTCCGTTGTTCCATATGTCGTTTGTTTAAGCAGAACGCAGAAGGCGGCCGGTGCGTGCCCTCTATTTTCATTTCATACAACAACAAATGCTCCAATCTGCCATTCCTCCCCTCCGCCGAGCAGAAAACGGGCAAATCGTTTCCCTTTTCGGCGAGTTTGCGCTATCTTCGCATTTTAAATGTGTGCACGGCGAAAGCAATGTGCCCCGTCTGCTTGCCGTTTGACCGCCGAAGCGCACAAAAGATTGACCAATGACACGCATTCTGCCCCTTTTCGTTTTATTTCTCTTCCTCTCGCTAGGAGCCTTTTCCACGCTCCGTGCGCAGACCGACGTACCCACGGCCAACCCCGTCATGGTCTACACCGACGCCGACGGACAAGAGGTGGAAGAGTCGTCCTACGACGGTTCCGCCCCGCTCCACGTCACGTTCAAGGCGCAGCCCGAGAACGTCGGCAGCCGCACCGCTCTCTACGAGTGGCGTTTCACGCGCAACTCCGAGTCCCAGCCCTTCCTCATCCGCTACGACGAGGACACCGAGTACGACTTCGTGCAGAGCGGTTCGTTCACCGTTGAACTCATCGTCAGCTTTGTGGAAAACGCCGACACCGTGCAGTACACCATGGACACCCCCTTCACGCTCACCATCAGCGAGTCGAAGCTCGAAGTGCCCAATGCCTTCACCCCCAACGGCGACGG
>CAVCAV010000059.1:0-13918 GCA_963600165.1 Christensenella sp. UBA1685
CTGCGTATGTCCTTCTTGGACATTTCTTGGCATCTGGAATCTAATCTTATCGTAATATGAAAACAATCAAATTCACTGCCATAGCGTTTGCGGCCATCCTGTTTGCAGCCTGTGGCTCAAAGAAAGAGTCTTCGTCGAGCGACGATATCGACACGTCTTTCGCAACAGAAACGACGGACGACTGTGACTCTACGACATCCGGCAACGACGAAAGCTCCTACGAGGCCAGCGACTACTCTTCAGACGAGAGCGACGCTTCAAGCTCCGACGCCTCCGAGGAGAGCAGTTCAACAAGTTCCTCCAGCGAAGATTGGGACTCTTTGCTCGACAGCTATAGCGAGTATGTGGACCAATACGTAGCTCTTGCCAAGAAAGCCAAGAACGGTGATGAAACCACCATGTCCGAAGCTGCCGAGTTGGTTGTAAAGGCCAACGAAATGAACAGCAAACTGGTCGGTGCCAAAGGCGACATGTCGGCCTCACAGTGGACACGCTACATGAAGATTACGGCAAAGATGACCAAGATAGCTCTTTAAGTTATTCTTACTTGTGGCATTGCTGTTAATCAACAATCACACCATCAACTTAAACAGTATTTACACAATGAAAAAGATTCTCCCCGTGGCACTCGTTGCCGTTCTCCTCTCATTGGGCTCTTGCTCGAAGTCACCTGCTGACAAATTTGTAGATTTATGTGATTCTTACACTTCCAAGATAGAGAAAGTTGAGAGCGCAGAAGATTTTCAGAAATTACAGCAAGAGTTCTATGAAGACGCTGAAAAGTTCCAAAAGGAGAACTCTCAGGAAGTGCTCAAGTCTGGCCCCGATAAAGAAGTAGCCGAGAAAGTGGAAAAAGCCCGAAAGAAACTTGCTGATGCAGCCGAAAAGAAGATGGAAGAGCTCGCAAAATCCGCAGCCCTCAACGGCCTCAACGGCCTCAACGGCCTCAACGGCCTCAACGGCCTCAACAGCCTCAACAGCGCTGACAGCTTCGGCAGCTCCGACGATGAGTAATTAAGTTGAGATACCAGTCTCTATGGCCTTGCTTAGGCAATGCCTTGGGGACGGTATTTTTTTATTCTAACGCAATCTCCGTTGTTATGAAGAATTCTCTGCTAAAAATCACTTCTGTTGCGGCACTTGGCGTGGCAGTATACTGCATCGTTGCAAAGGTGTCCAGCCGAAAGAAAAAGGAAAAGTCACGCTGTGACTGGGACGACTGACCGCATAACATAAACTTTAAAGTTTCAACACAATGAAGATAAAGACCTTACTTTTCTCCTCGCTCATGCTTCTGCTCGCTGCGTGCAGCAAGGATTCTGTGCAAGTCACTTGCTTAAATGTCGACGGCTACCAAAGCAAAGCTGTCAAAGTAACGGAAGACCCCATTACGCTTGAAGTTTCTGGCGAGGGCGAAGTACAGACGCTCACCATGACCGTGCCGATGACGGCCAACGAGCATATCAGCGGCATCACGGACCTTAGCGACGAGAACATCAAACTCGACGACGACTTCTGCGTGCAACTGAGTGCCTCTGTAAGCACAAAGCTGAAGCTCGACTCCGATTCCTCCAAGACAGCCTTTATCAACCTTTTGAAAGGCAAAAAAGGTGCGGAAGCCAACATCAAGTTCAGCGCCAAAGTTGCCAAAGACAAGTTGAAGGAGATTCTTAAGGATTTGGATCACTTCACGGTTCGTGACCTTAACGTAGACTTGACCAATATCACCCTTAGCGGCAACATCGGCACCTATCCCGTGTGCATGACTCTCAACGTAGCTTCTACCGGTGTCATAACCGGTGCCTACTACTACGCCAAAAAAGGTCCCGGCGCATACCTCTATCTCAAGTCAACCAGCAATTGGGCGTCTACCTCTACCATTCCCGAGTTCAACGACCGCGCAGAAAACACGGGCGTGTTTGAAGGCAAGTTCGAAAACGACATCTTCAACGGTAAGTTTACCACCAACGGCAACACTTATGTATACAGTCTGAAGACTGACAAGACGTTGTCGCCCATTGACCTCTCCACCGTACCTTTCGACAGCTTTGAAATGCCCGTACAATCATCGTCCAGCTCGGCATATGAATCAGACTCTTCTTCCGACGAGAGTTCTTCTTTCGACGACGGTGATTTTGAAGAAGGTTCGGTAGACATCGATGAACTGCTCGACACTTACGAGCGTCTTATTGACAAAGGCCATTCCATGATGAAGAAGATTGAGAACAACGACCCGACGGCCATCGTGGAATATCAGCAATACGTTGCCGAACTCATGGACTATGCAGATAAATTCCGTAAGATAAAGGGTAATTTCTCAGAAAGTCAGCTTAAGCGTTTCAACCGTTTGTTGACAAAGGCTGCTGAAATGTACAAAAAGTAGTTGACAGAAAATAAGTAGATTTGGAATGAATCTGTGAGCCTACGGGCCCACGGATTCATTTTGCTATTTGATACAATATGAAACTCAATCTGTTTTGTGCTTCGGCATTCTTTTGTTTGCCTACACTGCTGTCGTTCAATCTTTGTGCGCAGCATGCGGTGTCGGCCGACGACGCTCCGTTGGCAGTGAACGACTCTTTGCCCGCTGCGGGCAAGGACTCCATAAACGCCAACGATGATAAGGAAAAGAAAGAGAATTATCGCGAGGTGTCCCATCCCACGCCCAACTTCAATCCCGACCGCACGAACGAGGTGAACGGTGTGATTCTCCACCACACGGCGGAACCCACCATAGAGCGTTCGCTCGGCGTGCTTACAAGCCCCACGAAAGGCGTAGGCACGCATTGTGTGATAGACACCGACGGCACGCGCTACATCATGTGTGCGCCGGAAGTGGTGACGTATCATGCCGGATTCTCACGCCTCGACGGCCGCGAGGGTTGCAACAACTTCACCATTGGCATAGAGTTTCAGGGCAATACGCTCGAAAAGCCCCTCACGCAGGACCAGATAAGCAGTGCCATAGAATATTTGCGTCCCATCATTGCCAAATACAACATTCCGTTGACGCACATCGTAAGCCACGAAACGGTACGTAAGAACTATATGAAACACCATCCCCAAAAGCGCATTGCAGGTAAGGTGGACATCACCCCCACGGAGTATCGCCGCTTCATGAAGCAGCTCTACGAAGCTTACGGGAAGAAGTATGAGTAGCAGCATAGCGTATGGGGCGAAGGCGTATGGGGGCGAACGATGGGGGCGAAGTCTCCCGACTTCGCGTTCTACACGGCTTTCACCCTCCATGGAGGCGACGTTTGAAACGTCGCGTTCTACACGGGAAAAGTTACTGATGCGGCGAAGCGCATGGGGGCGAAGCCTCCCGACTTCGCATTAGCGCAAAACATCGCTTTCCTTCCCAAATCCAAAAAAGTCATGACTTTTGCGGAATCTATTCCAAAAAAGTCATGACTTTTTTGGATTTGGGCCGTTTGGCGCTTATTTTTGGCATCGTAAAAACCCTCATCCTTTGCACAATCGTACGAACGAGCAGATTTCAAAGTGGTCACGCGCGACAACTACGAGACTTTCTTGCTGTAGGGGAGGTTCTATAAATTACGTCCCTCATGCCAATTCAAAATCCACTTAAACTGTATTTGTTATGAAGCTATGTAATTTTGCAATAGAAGCGATGTTTGGCGTACCGTTTGATTATGAAAATTGGTATGAACACATGCCTATAGAACTCACTGACGAACAATTTAATCGCTACTGCGAAACGGCCAAACGTTGGGAGACTTTTGCTGAATGAAAGGAATGGAATGACGAAAACGGCGAAGATTTCTTCATCAAGAGGGATTTACCAGATATCTATGCCTTGATACAGGAAAATTTAGTTAGAGTGGCTCCGATTGTCTGGGACGAACGGATAAACGACTATCTCGACCAAATAAACATCTACACAGCCGATGAGATATGGCATAATGTGCGAACGAGCAAATCTGCAAATGTGCTGCGCTCGGAGGTGTAGCGTATGGGGGCGAACAATGGGGACGAACGATGGGGACGAACGATGGGGACGAACGATGGGGGCGAAGTCTCCCGACTTCGCGTTCTACACGGCTTGCGCGCTCTATGGAGGCGACGTTTGGAACGTCGCGTTCTACACGGGGAAAGTATCTTCTGATGCGGCGAAGCGAAGTCGGGAGACTTCACCCCCATGAACTTGCGCCCTCCATCGTCGCTTGAAGTTCGTATAGAGCGCGACGTTTCAAACGTCGCCTCCATAGAGGGCGCAACCCGCTCATACTGAGTTGTAATGGAGTAACCTCTTTTAGCGAGCCAAACATTTGCAGGAAAGGTCTATGCAATGTAAGGTGTGCGAATGCCCAACCAAAAAAATCCCCTTCGCTGCCAGCTTGGCTGCGAAGGGGATTCTTTCGGTTGTTGTAGTTTATGCCTGAAGCATTATTTGCGGGTGAACACTACGCCGTAGGGGTGGACGCCCACGTTGAGCTTGGTCTTGTAGGTGCCGTCGGCCTGGTAAACGTAGACGAAGCCGTTGCTGCTGTAGCCCATAGGACCGTTGTCGGAGCAGAGGTAGAGGTCGCCGTTGGCGGGGTTGATGTCAAGGGCAACGGGCATCTCGGGCAAGTGGGCTGCGTCGAGCTTCCAGGAAGCGTCGGCAGTGGCGGCGGTCTGCGTGGTGGTGTAGAGCGCAGAGGTAATCTGGCAGTTGTTGTTGGTGTAGTCGGCCGTGTAGTCGACCACATAGAGGCGGTTGTCCTTGCAGGCTACGAGTTGGCCGGCGCAAAGGTCGCTCACGGTGTAGTCCGTGGCGATGCGCTGCACCTTAGGCATCTCCGTGTAGTAGTTGCCGCGGGCCACTACGTAGACGTTGCCCCATTTGTCGGCCACGATGGGACCGGGGTTGGTGCCTACTTCCACGTCGCGCTCCTTCTTGAACGTTTCGGGATTGACCACGGCCACCTTCTTGCCGTCGGCATAGCCGTTGGCGTAGTTGTAGCCGTCGCTGATGCTCACGTACACCTTGCCGTTGGCCGTGCACATGTTGGCGGGGTTAGGACCTACTTTCACCTGAAGAGTATCGTAAGAGAGCGTGTCCACACGGGTGAGCCAGCCGTCGTTGTTGGCTACGAACACATATTTGCCGGCGCCGCAAACGGATTCGGGCTCGTTGGTGTTGATTTCGCCTACCTTCTTGAACGTAGTGCCGTCTACAACCCATACCTTGTTGCTGCCGTAGACGGGAATGTAGATTTTAGAGCCGTAGTGAACGGCAGCCTGGGGCGTGTCGCCGAGGCTCTGGCCGTTGGCAGCCTTGAACACGCCGTTGCTTACGGTCCACGAAGCGAGGTCGATGAAGGAGGCGCTGCCTTCTACGCCGCCGTACTGGTTGCCCTGGTTGATAACGTAGGCGCCGTTGGCGTCGTTTGTCCAGTCCTTGTGGACGGGGTCGCTTTCGTCGTCGGAACAGGCGGCGAAACCTGCAGAGAGAAGAAGTGCAAGTGCTGCGAACTTGAGGTGTTTGAGTGATTGTTTCATTTCGTGTATAGTTTGTTTTGTTAGAATTTCAAAGCCAACGACAGCTTGTAGCTGCGGCCCGGCATGGGGTAGCGGCGGATGACCTCGTAGCGCTTGTTGAACGCGTTGACGAGGTCGGCGCGCGCTTCAAGGCGCATGGTGCCGAGGGTGAATGTGCGGAAGAGGGCGGCGCCCCATTCGCTGTAGGCGGGCATGTGGGTGGTGGGCATATGTTCCAGTGTGCTCCAGCGGCCTGCGGCAAAGGTGGTGTGGATTACTGCCGAAACCCATGGATTCTCCCACGAAATGGATGCGGCTCCGCTGTGGAGCGGTGTGTAGGGAAGCTGCAGCCCGGCGTGGATGGTGCCTTGCGTACGCTCGTTGACGGCACGTTGCCACGAGTAGTTCACCGCAAGCGAGAGTTTGTGGCCCGACGAAGGCACAAATTCGCTCTCGAGCGTAAGGTCCACGCCTGTGGCTTTGGTGCGTCCCAAATTCACCGTGCGCCAAATCTGCAAGTTGTAAGGCACGCTCACAATGCGGTCCTTTACGCGGTTGGTGTAGGCGTCGGCCGTCAAAGCCACGAGTGTCCACCACGAAAAGGGAGCGGTCTGAAGCGTAAGTCCGCCGCTGAGCTGGCTGGTGCGTTCGGGCTGGAGGGTGGTGGAACCGAGGTGGTAGTAATATGACTCGGTAAACGTCGGCTGGCGGTAAGTTTCCTTGTAACCTCCGCGCACATAAAGCCGCAACGGCGACTGCACCACAAGATACGAAGCCGTGAGCGAAGGCGAAAGGCGGTTTACGCTGCGCGCCTTTTCGGCTGTGCCCGTGGCGGAAGCACCCGGTGCGGTGGCCGTGGCTTCCACGTGGTCGGAAGCGATGAGCGAAACGGCGCGTGCCATCACATTGAGGCGGCTTGTGGCGTACTGCAGCGAGAGCGCTTGTTGCCACGAGTCGCGGCTCACGTCGTTGTCCGTAGTAAGATTGCTCGTGAGCCAGGCATGGGCGTAGTCGACGGCATAGGCGGCGCGCAGTCCGCCAACGATGCTGTAGCTCGCACCGGCTGTGGCGTAGGCTTCGCTTTGCCAGTAGTTTTGGCGCAAAGCACCGCCGGGATATTGGCCGTCGATGTCCGTGTAGCGCGACTCTTGCCAATTGTAGCGCGCTGCGGCCATCACCTCCCACCTACCGTAGCGCTGCGTCCAGCGCAGTTGGCCGAAAGCGTTTTGCTGGCTCTGCCGCTCGTTGTTGTCGTCCACATAAAGGATGACCTGTCCGGGAAGGCGGCGGTGGTTGTTGTAGTAGAAAACTTTTGCCTTGATGCTTCCGCCGCGGCGTGTGGTGTGGGTGGCGTTGCCCTCGAGCGTGTAGCTCTGCATGCGGCTGTTTGTGCGCCGTTTGTGGGTGGAGGCAATGCCGTTCTTCACATAGAACGGATAGTCGTTGAGACCGAAGAAATAGTCGGCGCCCAACGAGAGGGCGGTGCGTTCCGACGTGCGTTTGGCAAGGGAGAACGACGGATTGTAAACGTTCCACGACGACTGCCGCAGCGTGAGCGAACCGTGCAGTCGGCTATTGTCCGTAGCGGGTGTGGCGGCGTAGAGGTTCACAACGGCGGCGGTCATGCTGCGAACGGGACAGAGCAGGCGGTCGTTGTCGAGCGTCTGCAGTTCTATTGCGCTCAGGCGTTCCACCTGAAAGCGCTGGAGGTCTATCTGCCCTTGCTGTGCATCGGTCACGGGGAGGCCGTCGTAGGTGACGGCGGTGTGCGAAGCGCCGAGTCCGCGCACGCTGACGGTTTTGAGTCCTCCCGCACCGCCGTAGTCGCGCAGGTTCACTCCTGCCAAACGCCGAAGGGCATCGCCCGTGTCGGTGATGCCGCGTGTGGTCAGCGAGAGCGAGTCGATGCGCTGCAGAGGGGCCGGTGCCGCCAGGGTGCGCAAGCGTGCCGAAGCTGTGACAACGGCCGTGCCGAGCGTGTCGACTGGCGAGGGTGCGGGCGCTGCAGCGCTTCCGACGCTTGCCGCTGCGGTGGCGAATGCCAAGGGCAAGAGTAGGCTCATTTCTCTTTTGGGGTTTTGGAAATACAGTCCTTCGGTATGCAATGTTGCGTCGCGGGACTTTTTTCGTGACAGGGGTTGCAACGTCTTTCCTCGAAGAGCGGCAACACAAAGGACGCGGATGCTTTCAGCAAGCAGCGTTCTTGCAGGTGGTAAGATGTTTTATAAAACCACCTACGTTACGTCCGGCAAAGTCGGCAGGTCTTCTGGCTCGTTCCCGCACGGGTTCGCCTTCCCCTCCGTCCAGCCCTGTTGCAGCAAACGGTTTGTCGGTGTTTGCCCGACTTGGGCGGAGAGTGGCGCGAGTGAACTCGGCGATAATGGAACATACAGCAGCGGGACTGCACGGGATTCTCACCCGTTTCCCTTTTCATCGCAGCGGGCTTTCAGCCCCTGCGAACCGCCAATGCATGTGCAAAGGTAACGTAAAAGATGAAAACGTAATGTGCCGCCCGTCAGTTATCGCACAAAAAAACCTCCCGCATTTGTAATGCGGGAGGACGCGGAAAAGACAGTTTACATTCTATGAATGTAAAACAAAGGAAACGTGAGAATTTATCATTTTTATTTCGTTGTCAGAAGCAGAGCACTTCGCGCTGTACGAAGTAGCAGAGAATGCCTACGATGTAACCAACGAAGGCAATCCACGAGATGTGTTTCATGTACCATCCGAAGGTTATCTTCTCAAGGCCCATTACCACCACGCCGGCAGCAGAGCCGATGATGAGCATGGAACCGCCCACGCCTGCGCAGTAGGCAAGGAGTTGCCAGAACACGCCGTCCTGTGCAAAGTCGCCCACTTCGGCTACGGGGTACATACCCATGCAGCCTGCCACAAGGGGCACGTTGTCCACGATGCTCGAAAGCACACCGATGATGCCGGTGACGAGGAAGTGGTTGCCGTTGAATGCCGTGTTGAGTCCGGTGCCGAGCTGCGTGAGCACGCCCACGGTTTCGAGGCAGGCCACGGCCATGAGGATGCCGAGGAAGAAGAGGATGGTGCTCATGTCGATGCGGGCAAGCATGTTGCTTACGCGCTTCTGCATGCCTCCCTTGTCGGAGGTGTGGGGCAGGTGGCGGTAGAAGAGTTCCGTCACGGTCCAGAGCAGACCGAGCACGAGGAGAATGCCTACAAACGGCGGGAGGTGCGTGATGCTCTTGAAGATGGGCACGAAGATAAGACCGCCCACGCCGAGGAAGAAGATGGTCTTGCGCTGGGCTGCCGTGAGGAGTTCGCTTTCGGAGAGCGTGGTCTGCGCCTCAGCTACCTGAAGTTCGCCTTTCAGCATGAACTGAAGGATGAGGGCGGGAATAACCATCGAGACGAGCGAGGGCACGATGATTTCCTTGATGACGCCGGCTGCAGAGATGAGACCCTTGTTCCACAGCATGATGGTGGTGACGTCGCCGATGGGCGAGAAAGCACCGCCGGAGTTGGCTGCGATGATCACGAGCGAAGCGTAGATGATGCGGTCCTTGTGGTCGCTGACGAGCTTGCGTAGAATCATCACCATGACGATGCTCGTGGTGAGGTTGTCGAGAATGGCGGAAAGCAGGAAGGTCATGAAGGCTATGCGCCAGAGCAGTGCGCGTTTGGAGCGTGTGCTCATCATGCCGCGGACAAAGTTGAAACCGCCGTTCTGGTCCACCAGTTCCACAATGGTCATGGCGCCCATGAGGAAGAAGAGCGTGGTGGCCGTGTTGCCCAGGTGGGCTTCCATTACGGAGCTGACGGCTTGCGCGGTGTTTTCGCCTACGGCGGAGGCAATGTATTGTCCCGGGTCAATCATGAAGATGGTCCAGCAGAAGACAAACATCAGCAGTGCGATGGCGGCCTTGTTGATTTTCGTAAGGCTTTCAATGGCTATGCAGAAGTATCCGAGCACGAACACCACTACAATGGCGATGGTAAGACTTGTCATTCGTTTTGAGGTTGTAAGTATTATTCTTGTGCAAAGGAACGCAAAATATGTCAGCCGTACAAGCGGCATGTTGCGAAAAAGCGGTTACATTTCTGTGTTCGGCACTTAACTCCGTGGTTTGTAGACGTTTTTGGGCTTCCTATTCGTTATATGTCACCACATCCACGACGTGGCTGCCGGCGCCGATGAGGTCGGGGCGTTCCGACATGCGTTTCTGGTATTCGAGGAAGAGGGCGAAGGTTTCGTCGCTCATGTAGTTGAGCCGTGTGCGCATGAAGTCGGCGGGGCCGTCGGGCGAGAATATGGTGACGCGCTCCAGTCCGGCCTGGCGGTTGAGCCGGTCGATGTCGCTGAGGCGCACATAGTCGTAGAGTTCGTCGGCCTGTGCCTGAATGTGGAAATCCTCGTCCACCACACCGCGCTGCATGAGTCCGGCTATGCGGTCCTCGTCGAAGCAGTACGAGAGAATGCTGTACTCGTTCATCAGGTAGGCCACGAAGATGATTCCGCCCGGCTTCGTCACGCGCTTGGCTTCTGCAAGCACCTTCAGTTTCTCTTCGTCGCCGATGAGGTGGTAGAGCGGACCGAGGAGCAGTGTGACGTCGGCCGAGGCTGTGGGGATGAACGGCATGTGGCGGGCATCGCCCTGCACCACGTTGGCCGTGGGTTCGCGCTCGAGAAACACGTTGATGTTGCGGCGCACCAGTTCCACGGCTTTCACTTCGTAGCCTTCGGCCATAAGCGCCGAGGTGTAGCGGCCCGTTCCGGCCCCGATGTCGAGCAGACGTTGGCCGGGGCGAAGAAAGCGGTGGAGGTGGTACATGGTGGTTTCAAACTCCACGATGCCGTGGCGGCGCTGCAGGCGCAGGTCCTCGGGGTGTTTGTTGTAATGTTTTTCTATGTTGGACAATGCCATTGTTGCGGTGTGAGGTTTTTGATTTTAAAGCCTAAGGGAGAGAATAAAACGTTCAAAACAAATAAAACGTGGTTGCGCTGTTATGTGTAAACAAAGAGCCAAACATACAAAACGAAAGGCTTCGCCTTTTGGGCTGGCGCTTGGAGGCGTAGCCTCGTTTTATTTGTTTTGAACGTTTTATTCTCCACTCCAATTATTTGTTTCGGAAAATTTATGCTCCAACTCCCAAAACGCCATCTCCCATATGCCAGGCCGCAGTTGGCTTTGGCATATGGGAGATGATTCGAAACGTTGTTCAAGAACTTTTACTTCTTGTAGTTGTCGAGTCCTGTTTTGAGGAACTTCACGAACTTGTCGACGTCCTCGTCGTAGGAGTAGGAGGAGTTGAGCGGACGTCCTTCGTTGTCGACGAGCACGTAGAAGGGCTGTGCGTTGGCGCCGAACTTCGAGCGCTGCAGGTAGCTCCATTTGTCGCCCACGGTGCGCAGCGTGGTGGTCTGTCCGTTCTCTTCCACCTTGATGGGTTCGGGGAGCGGAGCCTTTTCGTCCACGTAGAGCGAGATGAGCACGTAGTCCTTCATCAGAAGGTCGCGCACTTTGGCGTCGTGCCAAACGGCGAGTTCCATCTTACGGCAGTTCACGCAGCCGTGGCCGGTGAAGTCAACCACCACGGGCTTGCCTGTCTGGCGGGCGTAGGCCATGCCCTCTTCGTAGTCGCGGAACTTGGCTTCAATCTTCACGGGGTCGAGGTTGAAGTCCTGCGTGGACATGGGCGGTGCGAAGGCGCTGACAGCCTTGACAGGTGCACCCCAAAGGCCGGGCACCATATATACGGCGAAGGCCAGGGAGCAGAGGGCGAGGAAGAAGCGGGGCACGGAAGTGTGACGCTCGTCTTCGTCGTCGTGGGGGAACTTGATGCCGCCGAGGAGGTAAACGCCGAGGAGGGCGAAGATTACAATCCAGAGGGCGAGGAACGTTTCGCGGTCGAGCAGGTGCCATCCGTAGGCGAGGTCGGCCACGGAGAAGAACTTAAGGGCAAAGGCGAGTTCGAGGAAACCGAGCGTCACCTTCACGGCATTGAGCCAGCCGCCGCTCTTGGGTGCACTCTTGAGCCACGTGGGGAAGAGGGCGAAGAGCGTGAAGGGAAGGGCAAGGGCAAGGGCGAAGCCGAACATGCCGATGGTGGGCGCGAGGGCCGAACCGCCTGCGGTGCTCACTTCCACGAGGAGGAAACCGATGATGGGACCTGTGCACGAGAAGCTCACGAGGCTGAGCGTGAAGGCCATGAGGAAGATGGAGAGCAGACCGGTGGTCTTCTCTGCCTTGTTGTCGACGGCAGCGCCCCATGAAGAGGGGAGCGTGATTTCAAATCCTCCGAAGAAACTTGCAGCGAACACCACGAGCATCAGGAAGAAGAGAATGTTGAAAATGGCGTTTGTCGACAGGTTGTTCAGCGCGTTGGCGCCGAAGAGCGTGGTGATGATGAGGCCGAGGGCCACGTAGATGACCACGATGCTGACGCCGTAGGTGATGGCGTCGCGTATGCCTTTCTTGCGGTCGCCCGAGCGCTTGAGGAAGAAGCTGACCGTCATGGGGATGATGGGCCACACGCAAGGGGTGAAGAGCGCCACGAGTCCGCCGAGGAATCCGAGGAAGAAGATGTAGTACCAGGCTTTGCCGGCCATGTTGCCGTTGTCTTCGCCCATCGTCTTGAGTTGGTCAATCACGGGAGTCCACCAGGCTTTTATCTGAGCCGAGTCGGTAGGCGCCACGGCCACGGGTGCTGCGGCGGAGTCGGCGGGAGCTGCGGTGGCGGAGTCGGCTGCGGCGGGCGCTGCAAGTTCGGCCTGTGCGGCGGCCTCTTTGGCTTTGCTTTCAGCCGTGGGTTCGGGTCCGTCGGTGCCTTTGAGTTTGGCGTCGATGCTCGTGGGCGGCAAGCAGTTCTCGTCGTTGCAGGCACCGTATTTGAGGTAGCCGCTGAGTTCGTAGTTTTTGTCGAGAAGTTCCACGCGCTGGGTGAAGGTGGCGTGGTGTTCGAAGAAACTTACGGGCATTTCGAAGATGGGGTCCTGCATGGTCTTTGCGCCGGGACCGGGTGTGAGTTTGCCTTTGAGCTTCGCCCCTTTGATGTTTTCGAGCGTGAAGGTAGCGGGAGTGGGACCTCCTTCACCGATGTTGGTGGAGTAGATGTGCCATCCGGCTTCTGCCGTACCGCTGAACACGATGTCGACGGTAGTGGGATTGACGCGCTTGTACTGCACGTTGAAGTTCACCTGCGCCTGTACGGCCGTCACGGCTGCCACGAGGAGCATGAGGGTGAGGGTGACGAACTTTTTCATTGATAGTATAAAGAGGGGTTGATCTGTTTCTTTTGATAAATGCCACGCGCTTTTTCCGTCATAAAATGGGGATGTATGGCGTTGCAACGTGCAAAAGTACAACATTTTTGTCGTTTGCCGTTCGCTTTGTCAGCCGTCTTTGTCTTTGGCAAGTTTTGAAGGAGAATAAAACGTTCAAAACAAATAAAACGAGGCTGCGCGCTGTGTGTGGAGTTGTAAGACAAAATGTCCAAAACAAAAGGCTGTGCCTTTAGGATAGATGTAGCGAAAAATGGATACTTTTTCGAATTTTGGCGACGACGGGCTGAAAGCCCAGCACAACATAGCCCAGGGCAAGCGAAGCAACACCCTGGGCTATGTTGTGCTGGCACTTCAGGCCGCTCGCCGCACAAAATGTAGGCGTAGCCACGTTTTATTTGTTTTGAACGTTTTATTCCTCTTGACTCTTTCCCTTTTTATTTCACGCGTATGAGCGAGAGACCGTCGCGTTCGGGGAGGATGAGTTGTTCCACGCGGGGGTCGTTGGCCACGTGGTCGTTGAAGCGGCGGATGCCCTGCGTTTGCGCGTCGCGGTCGTAGGCGGGGTCGACAACGTGGCCGTCCCAAAGCACGTTGTCGGCGAGGATGAGCGAACCCGGGTGGGTGTAGTTCATGAGCAGGTCGTAGTATTCTACATACTCGCGCTTGTTGGCGTCCACGAAAGCCACGTCGATGGAGAGGTTCATGGGCGGAAGGAGTTCGAACACGTTGCCCACCACCATTTCCACCTTGGCTTCGTAGGGTGCGCCTTCGAGCCATGGCCGTGTGAAGCATTCCTGTTCGTCGTTGATTTCGAAGGTGTAGACCTTTGCGCCGGCTTTCATGCCCGACGCCATGGCCAGTGCCGAATAGCCCGAGTAGGTGCCTATCTCCACCACGGTTTGCGGATTGGCCAATTGCATCAACATTCGCAGCAGCTGGCCTTGCAGATGGCCCGACGCCATGCGCGGTCGCAGCAGGTGGAGGTTTGTGGCGCGGTAGAGTTTCTGAAGATATTCGTCGGGCCGTGTGGTGTGGCTGAGGATGTATTCGTCAAGCATGGGGGAAATTACACTATTAATGGTTTGAGCGAGGAGCGGCCTGAAAGGCCAGCACAACATAGCACTAAGTTTGCAGAGTGTTCGGCTGAGGCTTGCCTCAGCCGAACCGAAACAA
>CAVCAV010000060.1:0-13877 GCA_963600165.1 Christensenella sp. UBA1685
GGGCCGTTTAACCCTGGCCGCGTCACTTCGTTCCGTGACCAGGGCTTACGAGTGGTGGCCTTACAGGCCGCTCGCCGCGCAAACATTGCAATAAAAAAACTGCGCTGTTGTCTTTGCTTATTATTCTAAATAGCAACCTATGCCCTACAAAATATCCGTCGTCATCCCCGTCTACGGCGTGGAGGCGTTCATTGAAAGATGCGCCGCCTCGCTCATGGAGCAAACGCTCAAGGAGGTGCAGTTCATCTTTGTGGACGACGCCTCGAGGGACAGCAGCATAGCGCTTCTGCAACAAACGCTCAGCCGCTATCCGCAGCGCAGCGCCGACGTGCTGGTGCTCCACCACGAGCACAACCAAGGCCTGCCCGCCGCACGCAACACGGGACTTGATGCCGCACAGGGCGAATACATCTTCCACTGCGACGGCGACGACTTCGCCGCTCCCGAAATGCTCGAGCAACTCTATGCTTTCGCCAAGGCCCGCGACCTCGATGCCCTTTGGTGCGACTGGTACCTGAGTTATGCCGAGAGCGAACGCCTCATGAAGCAGCCCGCCTTCGACACGGCTGAGGCTGCCGTGAGGGCCATGCTCAGCGGCGGCATGAAATACAACGTGTGGAACAAGCTCATCCGCCGCACCGTTTACGAAAGTTCCGGCGTACGTTTCCCTTCGGGCTACGGCATGGGTGAGGACATGACCATAATCCGCCTTTTCGCCCGCTGCCACCGCGTAGGCTATCTGCCCAAAGCGTTTTACCGCTATGTGAAAACCAACGCCACGTCGTTCTGCCAGGTCTATTCGGCCCGCCACATGGAAGAACTCAAACACAACGTGCTCGCCACGCTCGCCGACCTGCAAAACCTCTACGGCAGCCGTATGGAAGAGGAATATGCCTTCTTCAAGCTCGAAGCCAAATTTCCTTTTCTCATCAGCGACGGAAGCCACGGCAAGTACCGCCTGTGGACCGAATGGTTTCCCGAAGCCAACCGCCACATTCTCCGCAACCGCTACGTGCCGCTCCGCAGCCGCCTGCTGCAGTGGGCCGCCGCACATCGCCTATTCCTCCTCGTAAGGCTCTACTACTGGCTGCTCTTTGAAGTAATCTACAGCAAGCTCTACAAGTAAATGTGCAAATATGCAAATGTGCAAATGTGCAAATGAGATGCACCTCTTTTGCTCATTTATCCATTTGCAAAGCGACACATAGGCATATTCCATTTGCACATTCGCACATTCGCACATTCGCACATTGACACATAGGCATATTGCATTTGCACATTTGCACATTCGCACATTAAATCCATGCCCCTTCCATTTTTCCCCAAGTACCTGCTCATGCCCTTTTTGGTCATCCTCACGAGCTTCTACTTCTTTCCTTTCGAATTCACCTTCCTCCCCGCGGCCAACACCAAGATGGTGCTTGCCGCTTTCGGGCCACTGCTGCTCGGCCTCACCTATGCCCGCCGCCGCACAAACGGCATGGACCGCAGCTTTCTGGTGCTCTCCTCCTGGGCATGTGCCGTGTCGCTCTGCGGACTCCTCGCCGTCACCTACAACGAAACGCCCGACTATTCCTACGTCACCTACATCGTTTCCATGTGGGTATGGCTGAGCGGAGCCTACGTCGTGGTGAAAACGCTTGAGGTCGTACACGGAAGCGTTTCGCTCACCCTCCTCTGCAACTACCTTGTGGCCGTTTGCGCCGCACAGTGCGTGGTGGCTTTCACCATGTCGCTCTACGCACCGCTCAAAAACTTCGTCGACGGCTTCCTCGCCAGCACCGGATTTATGGGCACCGTGGAAGACCGCATCTACGGCATCGGCGCCAGTCTCGACGTGGCAGGAATGCGCTTCGCCTCCGTGCTCGTCATCATCGTCTGGCTCTGCCTTTATACAAAGGAGAAACGTTCCACGGCAGCCCTCGTCTGCTACAGCATAGCCTTCTGCCTCATTGCCGCCTTCGGCAACATGATCGGGCGAAGCACCGTCATCGGCGTTGCCATGGCGCTCGTGCTCGTAGTAGTGCGGCTATTCATTCCAAAAACGGACGAGGCGTTGAGCAACATGCGCCGCTTCCTCACCGTATTCCTCGTCTTTCTGGCCGTGGCCGTGGCGGTACTCATTTATTATTACAACGTCAACGCCACCGTGCACACCAATCTCCGTTTCGCCTTTGAAGGCTTCTTCAGCATGGCAGAGAAAGGACACTGGGAGACCAACTCCAACAACATTCTCAAGAACATGGTGGTCTTCCCCGACAACACGAAGACGTGGCTCATTGGCGACGGCTACATGGAAAACCCGCACGAGGTAGACGCCTTCTTCACCGGAAAATCCGACCACGGCTTCTACATGAGTACCGACATCGGTTACCTGCGCTTCATCTTCTACTTCGGTCTTCTCGGCCTCATAGCTTTCTCCGTCTACATGGTGGAAGTGGGCAAGACGTGCATCCGCAAGTTTCCCGCCCACACCGGTCTCTTCCTTCTGCTTCTCCTTGCCAACTTCATCTTCTGGGTCAAGGTAAGTTCCGACCTCTTCGTCCTCTTCGCCCTCTTCCTCGCTCTTCCCGCCGAGGCGGACGAAACGGAAAGCGAAGCCGAGATTGCTGCAAGCGCATCCCCGCAAATTTCCAATGCTTGAAACAAAAATTCCAAGCCTTGAAATTAAAATTCCAAGCCTTGAAATTTTTGTTTCAAACCTTGCCATCCGCGCTGAAACTGCAGACGCTTGAAATCCAATACATTGGCGTTTGCAGCGGTGCGTCAGACAAGAAAACCCGTTTGACTCCACTTTTATGAAGATAGTATACTGTATCCATTCGCTTTACAACCCCGGCGGCATGGAGCGCGTGTTGCTCAACAAGGTGCGTTACCTTGTGGAAAAGAAAGGGTGGGAGATAGTCATCGTCACCACCGACCAGCACCAGCGGCCCACTTTCTATCCCCTTCCCGAAGGCGTGCGCACCGTTGACCTCGACGTCAACTACTCCGACGACAACCACCGCTCGCCGCTCGGCAAGATTGCCGGCTACCTCGTGCGCCGCCGTCGCCACCGCCGTCGCCTCTCCGCCCTGCTCCGCACCGAGCGGCCCGACCTCACCGTGAGCCTCTTCCCCTGCGAGTCGTCGTTCATTCCCTCGCTCAAGTGGGGCGGAAAGAAAGTGCTTGAGATACACTACAGCAAATTCTTCCGTCTGCAGTACGGCCGCCACGGCATTCTCGGCCTCATCGACCGACTGCGCACACGTTCCGACGAAAAATTGGCACAACGCTTCGACCGCTTCGTGGTGCTCACCGCCGAAGACCGCGGCTACTGGCCCCCTATGGCCAACATTGAGGTTATCCCCAACGCCGCACTCTTCCGTCCCGCCACCACCGCCGACCTCGCAGCCAAGCACGTGGTGGCCGTTGGAAGACTCGACTTCCAGAAAGGATTCGACCGCATGCTCGACGTGTGGGCCGAACTCCTTCGCAACCATCCCGAGTTTGCCGACTGGACGCTCGACATCTACGGCCAGGGCGAATGGCACGACCTTCTCTTGGAGAAAGCCCGGCGGCTCGGCATTGCCGGCAGCGTAGAAATCCACGAACCCACCAAAAACATTGAGGCCGTCTACACCTCGAGCGCATTCCTCCTCATGACCTCGCGCTACGAAGGTTTCCCCATGGTGATGATAGAAGCCATGGCATGCGGCCTCCCCGTCGTTACCTACGACTTCAAGACCGGACCGTGCGACATCATCCGTTCCGGCGAGAACGGTTACCTCGTGGCCGAAGGCAACGCCTCCGCCCTCGCCGCCGCCATGGCCAACCTCATGGCCAATCTTCCCCTTCGCCGCCGCCTCGGCGCCAACGCCCTCAAAGTGCGCGACACCTATTCCGAAGAGCGCGTCATGGCCATGTGGACGAGGCTCTTCGAAGACCTCGCGGAAAAGAAGTAAAGCGCAGAAACACAACAACTACGCATTTCGTGTAGAGAATAAAACCCTCAAAACAAATAAAACAGGCTGCGCCTAAACGAATATCAGGCATTGCTCTTTGTTTTGGTTGTTTCATATCGCTCACGTCAAGGCGTAGCCCCGTTTTATCTGTTTTGAACGTTTTATTTTCTATTCCATCTCCCCAACGAACCCCAACCCTCAAAACCCCAAACCGTTGCCACGTTTAGTTCAAATCAATCCCGTGCTGCGCACCTCCACGTCCACCGGACGCATCATGCAGGAAATAGGCGACTGCGTAATGGCTGCCGGATGGGACAGCTACGTAGCCTACAGTCGCGGTCGCGACGGAATACGTCCCTGCACCTCCCGCATCCTTCCCGTCGGTAACCAGCTCGACGTTGCCCTCCACGGCATAGCCACCCGCCTGTTCGACCGCCACGGACTCGGTTCGGCGGCCGTCACACGGGCCTTCACACGGCAACTCGAAGCCTTGAAGCCCGACGTGGTGCACATCCACAACATTCACGGCTACTTCCTCAACTATCCCGAACTCTTCCGCTACCTCAAGCAGAGCGGCGTGCCCGTCATTTGGACCGTCCACGACTGCTGGCTCTACACCGGCCACTGCTATCACTATATGTACGCCGGTTGCAACCGCTGGCAAACGGGTTGCCACAACTGTCCGCAACGCACGCTCTTCCCCAAAAGCTGGATGATAGACCGCTCGCATCGCAACTACGTCGACAAGCGCCGCGCCTTCACCTCCCTGCCGCCCGAACAGCTCACCATTGTGCCCGTGTCGGAATGGATGGAAGGCGAACTCCGCAAATCGTTTTTCCAGGACTATCCCATGCACGTCATCCACAACGGCATCGACCTCAACACTTTCCGTCCGCAGCCCACGGCCGACATTGTGAAGCGCTACGGCCTTGAGGGACGCACCGTCATTCTCGGTCTGGCAAGCATTTGGAGCAAAGAAAAAGGATGGGACGACTTCATGGCGCTCAGCCGCAAGCTCCGTCCCGACGAAGTGCTCGTCATGGTAGGCGTCAACTCAGCCCGCCAAAAGCTTCTTCCCAAAGGCGTGATAGGCATTCGCCGCACCGAAAACGTGCAGCAGCTTGCCGCCCTCTACGCCGCCGCCACCGCCTTCGTCAACCCCACGTGGCAGGACAACTATCCCACCGTCAACCTCGAAGCCATTGCCTGCGGCACTCCCGTCGTAACCTACCGCACCGGCGGAAGCATAGAGTCCGTCACCCCGCTTACGGGACGCGTGGTGGAACAGGGCGACGTCGATGGCCTGCTCAGTGCCGTGCGAGAGATACGCGCTCTCGGCGCCGACCATTTCCGCCAGCCCTGCCGCCAGTTTGCCGAAGCCCACTTTGCCAAGGCCGACCGCTATGCCGAATACGTCGACCTCTACAACGAAATTCTAAGCCAACACACAAAGTAAAAAACATACATCCCTTGCCGCTGAACAGAGAGAGAAGAGCGGCAAGGCGATATTCACCCTAAAAAGGCGATATTCACCCTAAAAACAGAGAGAAGATGAGAATCCTACAACTTGGAAAATTTTATCCCGTAAAAGGCGGAGTCGAAAGGGTCATGTACGACCTCACCGTGGGCCTTTCGCAGACAGGCGTCAAGTGCGACATGCTCTGTGCCACCGCCACCGGACGCGGCAGCCACCTCGTCCACGTCAATCCCGAATCCACCATCGCCTGTTGCCGCACCTGGCTCAAGCTCAAAGCCACCACCATTGCGCCCTCGCTCATCAACCTCATGCGGCGCAAGTGCAACGCCTACGACATCGTTCACATCCACCATCCCGACCCCATGGCCACCACGGCCCTCTACCTTTCGGGCTTCAAGGGACGCGTGGTGCTCCACTGGCACTCCGACATCATCAAGCAGCAACATCTGCTCAAACTCTACGAGCCCCTGCAGTCGTGGCTCATTCGCCGCGCCGACGTCATTCTCGGCACGAGTCCCGTTTACCTTCAGGAGTCGCCCTTCCTCAGCCATGTGCAGCACAAAACGCGCTGCCTGCCCATCGGCATCGACCCCGTCGGCGGAAGTCCGCGTCCGGCAAGCCAGCTGCGTGAAGCCTACGGCAACCGCCGCATCGTGTTCTCCCTCGGCCGTCTTGTGGGTTACAAAGGTTTCACCTACCTCATCGACGCCGCCCGCTATCTGCCCGACGACGTAGTGGTGCTCATCGGCGGAACCGGTCCGCTCCACGACGAACTCCAGCAGCAGATAGAGAAATACCGCCTCAGCGACAAGGTGAAACTCCTCGGCTTCATTTCCGACGAAGAACTGCCCTTCTACTACCACGGCTGCGACCTTTTCTGCCTCAGTTCCGTGCAGAAGACCGAAGCCTTCGGCATTGTGCAGATTGAAGCCATGTCGTGCGGAAAGCCCGTTGTCGCCACCACCATCCCCGGTTCGGGCACGGCATGGGTCAACGCCCACGGCGAGTCGGGACTCAACGTGCCGCCCGCCGACGGCGCCGCTTTGGCAGAGGCCATCACCGCCATCCTTTCCGACCCCGACACCTATTCGCGCTATTCGCGCCAGGCCCGCGAACGCTTCGAGCGCATCTTCACCCGCGAACAGATGATAGAAGGTTGCCGAAAGGTCTACGAAGAACTTCTTGAAGATGAAAACACCCCGGCGCAGCGATGCGCCAACGCACTCTGAACAGTACATGTACATTCTTTGTTAGTTTGACAATAATATAAAGAGAGAAAAGATGAAAACCCAAACCCAACAGGCATTAGACTTCAGCCTCTTCTACACCGAGCGAAGCGTGCCCCGCATCACAGAAACTGCTGCCTACGAAGACTGCATGGCGCCTTGGCAACGCTACGTCAAACGTGCCTTCGACGCCTTCAGCGCCCTTGTGGCCCTCGTGGTGTTCTCGCCTGTGTGCCTCGTCATCGCCTGTGCCATCAAACTCGAAGATCCCCGCGGCACCGTGCTCTTCCGCCAGGAGCGCATAGGCCGCAAGGGCCGCCCCTTCACCATTCTCAAGTTCCGCTCCATGGCCGAGCCCCGTCCCGGCGACATCGTCCGCCCCGAACTCGCCACGCGCGAAAAGTCGCGCCTCACCCGGGTAGGCGCCTTCATCCGTGCTCACCATCTCGACGAATTTCCCCAGCTCATCAACGTGCTCAAGGGCGACATGAGCTTCGTGGGTCCGCGTCCCGAGCGCAAGTATTTCATCGACAAAATCATGGCCGCCAATCCCGCCTACGTACATCTCTACAAAATACGTCCGGGACTCTTCTCCTACGCCACCCTCTACAACGGCTACACCGACACGCTCGAGAAAATGCTGCGCCGCCTCGACTACGACCTCCAGTACCTCCGCACCCGCACCTTCGGCGTAGACCTCCGCATCATCTGGCTCACCGCCGTGTCCATCATCTTCGGCAAGAAGTTTTAACCCGCTTCTATGGGGGAGAAATCTCCAAAAATTCTCTTTCATCCACACACGCTTTCCTTCTTTGTACAAACTTGTAAAAAAGTCGTTGTCGGCTGCACTGCGGGTGTTAGGGACTTTCTATATTTGCTCTCAGAGAGAGAAACGAAGCCGCAGCAAAGCGTGCGCGGCCGAATTTCAAAGAGAACATAAGAGAACATAACAAGAGATTCATCCATCAGCATAAATCTGTCAACGCGGATTGATAAGAGAAGAGAGAGAAGTATGGTCCGTGGTCTTGTGCCGCAATGAAGCATTCTCAGTAAAGAACCGCCCCCTCCTTACAAGTTCTTTACCTATGTACATCTACCGCTTCATTTGTGGCGTATGCAAGATAAGCCAGTTCCGCGCAGCGCCGAAAGAAAGGCTTCCATAGCCGAACCTTTTGCCGCGGACCATTTTTTAATTGTCTTACCCCTCGTTACCCCATAGTGTGCCTGCACAGGCAAGCACCAGAACAAGAAATGAAACTCCTCCCCAACCTCAAGCTCCGCAAGGTAGGCAAGCAGCACATGGTGGTTCGCCACGATTGCCGCACCACCGACCTTGCCAACGTTTACACCCTCAACGAAACGGCCGCCTGGCTCTGGAACGTGGCCGCCACCACCGACTTCACCGTCCGTTCCCTTGCCGAAGCCCTTTGCAGCCGCTACGAAGTGGACGCCGAACGCGCCGAAGCCGACGCACAGAAAATAGTGGAGCAGTGGCAGAGCCACGGCCTCATTGCCGACTGACATTGTCCGTCTCCACCCCAAAAACATTCTCTTTCTTCCTGAACCGACATACATGAACACAAGGGTACTCGATGCCTTCTTCTTCCTGCTTCGCGCAGGCCTTTGGACCGACGACGACAGTCCGCTCGTGGGCGACCTTCGTCTCGCCGACAGCGAGTGGGCAGAAATACATCGCCTCGCCCGGGAGCAGTCCGTCACTGCCATCGTGCTCGACGGCGTGCTGCGTCTCGACGACGCCCAGCTCCCCTCCCGCATGCTCCTGCTGCGGTGGACGGCCGAACTCGATGCCATAGAAAACATCAACCACCGCATGAACGCGGCGCTCGCCGCCCTCCTCCAGCTCTTCCGCCGCCACGGCCTCCATCCCGTCATACTGAAAGGGCAAGGCGTGGCTGCACACTATGCACGGCCCGAACTGCGCGAATGCGGCGACATCGACCTCTACTTCCCCCACGAAGGCGAACAGCGCGAGGCGGAACACATCATGTACCACTACGGCTACTGCACCGAACACGATGCAGAAAGTGCAACCCACTTCGTGTGGCAAGGTTTCCTTGTGGAACTCCACACCTCCCTCTACGACATGAAAGCCCGCTGCGCCCGCCGCGCCCTTTCGCAGTCCGTTTGGCAGAAGTTCCAGCCCTTTGCCGTGGAAGGCACCGAAGAGCAGGCCTCCGTGCCGCAAGCCGAAGCCTGCATGGCGCTGCTCAGCACACACGTGTTGAAACACGTGCTCGGCCGCGGCATCGGTCTGCGCCAGTTCTGCGACTTGGCCCGCATCTACCGCGCCTTTCATTCCCCCGAACACCTCGAGGCGCTGCACACGCTCTACGGCCAGATGCACCTCACCCGCTGGAGCACCTTGCTCCACGCTTTCCTCCACGAACGCCTCGGTGTGCCCTACGACGAAATGCCCGTTCCGCAGCCCGCCTCGCCGCCCGACACCGACGCTCTCCTTGCCATCGTGCTCCGCGGAGGAAACTTCGGACGCTATGCCAAAGGCAAAAGCAACGAACGTTCGCGCAACCCCCTCGTAAGGAAAGCCCGCACGCTCATGGCCTTTGCGCAGAACGTGCCCTTCGCTTTGCACTACGCACCGCACGAAGCCTTTGCCACCTGCTGGGCCTTGCTCCGCGGACAACATATAGGGATGATGCTCTAAACCGTCCCCCACAGTAATATTAAAATGGAAATGAACACGCCCCCACACTGCACCATAAGCACCTACCGCATAGCCGGCTTCACGGTGTGCGTGCGAATGCCCGCTTCGTGGTGCGCCGCACGGCTGCTGCCCTCGTTCACTCCTTTTATATATAAAGGAAACGACGACTGCACTACCGAACCCGTGTTGCAGGTAGACTGCGAGGATGCCCACAAAGTGTCAGCGACCGTTCCCCACGGCCAGCCCGTGGTGGACGAAACCAACGACATGGGCCACCTCCAGCTCTGGCCCTCCGCCGAAGGCTACTTCGTGCGCCAGACCTTTGCTCCTTCCTCCGACGACAGTTCCGCTACGGAAGAAGTGCACACCATGAGCGCCAACGCCACTTTCAGTCGCGTGAGCATAGCGCTTCAGACCGAAGCGCCCAATGCCTCCCTTGCGCTCACCTCGCTCGTCCGCCTCGCCTTCTCGCAGGCCATCCTCCTCCACGGCGCAGTGGCCATCCACGCCTCTGCCGTGGTCAGTCCCGACGGCGTAGCCTACGCCTTCATGGGCGCCAGCGGCACAGGCAAGAGCACCCATTCGCAGCAATGGCTTGCCGCCTTTCCCGGTTTCCGTCTGCTCAACGACGACAACCCCGTGCTGCGCCTCACGCCCCACGGCATCACGCTGAGCGGCACGCCCTGGAGCGGAAAGACACCTTGCTACCATGCCGCCACCTGTAGGGTAGGAGGACTCGTCCGTCTCCGCCAGGCCGCCGCCAACTGTTTCTGCCTGAAGCAGGGAGTGAGCGCTTTCGTGCTCCTCCTTCCCGGCTGTTCCGCCCTCCGCACCGACGCCGTGCTCACCGATGCCCTCCACGAAACGCTTGCCGAAGTGGCCGAACGCGTGAAAGTGGGCGAAATGGCCTGCCTCCCCAATGCCGAAGCCGCCCGTGTGTGCCGCAGTGCCATACTCACCGACTCCGAACAATATCCACAAGTCACTTTCAATCCTTATATATGAAGCTTAAATCTTTTCCTCTCGTGGCTGCCATAGCCTCTCTCCTTCTCTGCTCGTGCGCTTCGCGCGAAAGCTTCGTCTACCTCTCCGACATGACCGACACGGAACAAGTGCCTTTCGACCTCAAGCACCAGGCCACCGTGCTCCCCGACGACCGGCTCAACATCAACGTCAGTTGCAAGAACCCCGAACTCGCCATTCCCTTCAATGTGCGCTCGGGTGCCGTAAGCGTCAGCGAAAGCGGAGAAGTTAGCACGCAAACCTCCGATGCCGCCCACTCCTACCGCGTGGACAGCGACGGAAACATCGACTTTCCCATTTTGGGAAAACTCCATCTCGGCGGACTCACCCTCAGCCAGTGCACCGCCCTCATTGCCGAACGCATCCGTAGCGGCAACTACATCAGCGACCCGCTCGTCAGCGTGGAGTTCCAGAACTTCCGCTACACCGTGATGGGCGCCGTGAGCCACAACGGCACGTTCACTTCCGCCAGCGACCGCGTCACGCTCCTCGAAGCCATCGCCAACGCCGGCAACGTCAGCGCCAATGCCCGCTTGGACCGCGTGGTCGTTATCCGTCAGGAAGGCAACAAGCAGCAGAAGTACTACCACGACCTTACGTCAAAGTCGCTCTTCTCCTCGCCCTGCTACTACCTGCAGCAGAACGACCTCGTCTACGTGGAGCCCAAATACCGCGCCAAGACCAAGGAAGACCGCGCCATCCAGTACGGCACCGTCGGCCTCTCCGCCGTCACCGCCGTGTGCACGCTACTCTACCTGCTCAAGAAATAAATTTTTAATGTTCTGCTTAGGGTGAAGGCGGGCTGAAAGCCCAGCACAACATAGCCCAGGGCAAGCGAAGCGACACCCTGGGTAATCCACCCACATAGAACATACGCCCTGAAAGGGCAACACAATGGCTACATGTGCGCTGCAATTTATCCGACATAGATATTATGCTGCCCCTTCAGGGCGCATTGCTGTTGGGGCATCCTTAACCCAGGGTGTCGCTTCGCTTGCCCTGGGCTATGTTGTGTTGGGCTTACAGCCCGTTGCCGCACAATAAAAAAGTATAACCCTCCCTCTACTCCATTATATATATGAACAACAACAAATCCGAAGCCGGCAGCCTCAACGTGCTCGACCTGCTCAGCTACCTCGGCTCGAAGTGGAAATGGTTTGTCCTTTCCGTTGCCGTCTGCACGGCCATAGCCTGGTACCGCTACGCACGTTCGCCCTTCGTATACTACCGCCAGGCCACCGTCATCATCAAAGACCCCTCCAGCGACAAGTCGTCCGGCGGCCTCGACCGCTACGAGGGAAACATCAACAAGGTCAACGTGGCCAACGAGCTGCTGCAGTTTCGCTCCAAGCAGCTCATGCGCACCACCGTCGAGCGCATCCATGCCGATGTGAGTTATAAGAGCAAACAGGGCTTCCGCCAACAGGAGCTCTACACCTCCTCGCCCGTGAGCGTGGCCTTCGTCAATGCCCGCCCCGACGCCTACATCGGTCTCACCGTTGTGCCCAAGGACGCCAACACCGTCACCATAAAAGACTTCGCCGGCGGATGGACCAACGTCGACACGCGCGACGTTCGCCTCGGCACCATCGTCAACACGCGCTACGGCCGCATCATTGTCACCCCTACGGAAAACTACTCCAACGCCTGGTACGGCGAAGAAGTGCGCGTGACGAAGAGTCCCGCCGACGACGTGGCCGCCATGTACAGCGCCTCGCTCGGCATTCAACAGGAACAGGACGAATCGTCCATCCTCACCCTTGCCCTTAAGGACAATTCCGCAGCCCGTGCCGCCGACGTGCTCAACACGCTCATCGACGTATACAACGAGGAAGCCATCAAGGACAAGAACCAAGTGGCCGCCAACACCGCACGCTTCATCAACGAGCGCCTCTCCATCATCGGTCAGGAACTGGGTTCCGTGGAGAGCGACCTCGAACATTTCAAGACGAGCAACGACGTGGTCGACCTCGACGGAAGCGTGAGCAACTACCTCGACGACAAACGCAGTTTCGGCAACTCTGCCGTGGAACTCGAAACGCAGATCCGCCTGGCGCAGTACATCCGCCAGTATCTCACCGACGCTGCCAAGAGCCGCGAACTCATTCCTGCCAACACGGGCGTGGGCGATGCCAACCTCGAGGCACAGATTGCCCTATACAACTCCACGAAGCTCCGTTGCGACAAACTCTCCTCCGAGAGCAACGAGAAGAACCCCGTGGTGGAGGAACTCAACAATTCGCTCCACGCCATGCGCCAGAACATCGTGCGCACCGTGGACAACGTCATCGCCAATCTCAACATGCGGCGCTCCACCGCCCAAAGCCGTGAGATTCAGGCCAGCGCCCGCGTCAACACCATGCCCGCCAAGCAGCGCCAGATGCTCGGCATCGAGCGCCAGCAGAAGATCAAGGAGACGCTCTACCTCTACCTCCTCAACCGCCGCGAGGAGAACGCCCTTTCGCAGGCCATGGTGGCCAACAACGCCCGCGTCATCGACGCTGCCGAAGGTCCGGGTGCGCCCATAGCTCCAGGCAAGTCACGCATCATGTTGCTCGGCGTGCTCATTGGCTTGGCGCTTCCGTTTGCCGGCTGTCTGCTCCGCCTCTTCTTCGACACCAAGGTGCACAACCGCAAGGAAGTGGAGAAAGGCGTCACGGTGCCCTTCCTTGGCGAAGTGCCGCAGGACTCCAAGATAGCCGCCCGCCAGCAGAACGGTTCGCTGCCGTTCAATGCGCCTGAGGCCGACGACATGGTGAGCGAAGCCTTCCGCATTATCCGCACGAACATCAACTTCATGTCGCGCCGCGACCGTCCCACGAAGGTCATCACCCTCACGTCGTTCAACGAAGGCGCCGGCAAGTCGTTCATCTCCTACAACCTGCTGCAGACGCTCGTACGTGCCCAGAAGCGCGTGCTCCTCGTGGACCTCGACGTGCGCAAGGCCACCATCTCGCGCCGCCTCAAGGTACACCACCGCATGGGCGTGACCAACTACCTTGCCGACCTTCAGCTCAAGGCCGACGACGTCATCTGCCAGTCGGACGTGGCGCCCGGCCTCGACATCATCCCTGCGGGCATGAAGGCGCCCAACCCTGCCGAACTGCTTATGGACAGCCGCCTCGACGACCTCTTCGCTGAGCTTCGCGAACGTTACGACTACATCGTGGCCGACGGCGTGCCCGTGAGCGGTATTGCCGACGCCACCATCACCAACCGCCTGGCGGACTTCACCATCTTCGTGGTTCGTGCCGGTGTGCTCGACCGCCGTCAGCTCCCCGACCTCCAGCAGCTCTACGACGAGCACAAGCTCAACCACATGGCCATCCTCCTCAACGGTTCCGACCCCCACCGCCGCGGCTACGGTTATGGCTACGGTTACGGATATGGCTATGGCTACGGATATGGTTACGGCCACCAAAAGAAGAAAAAGTTCGCGTTCTTCCGTAGGTAGTAACGCTCTATTGGAGCGAACGATGGGGGCGAGCTCTCCCGAGCTCGCTTGAGCGGCATTGCAAACGCTG
>CAVCAV010000061.1:0-13734 GCA_963600165.1 Christensenella sp. UBA1685
CTCCAAGTGGCCATCGGCATCGTCATGGTGCTCGTGCTCCCGCTGATTTTCTGAAAGACGAGCTTCGCAAACGCGCCCTCTATGGGGGCGAGCAAAATGAACCACTTAAGCTAAAAAGGCAGCAAGTAATGTCCAAAAAGGCAGTAAGTAAAGCCCAAAAGGCAGCAAGTAAAGCCCAAAAGGCAGCAAGTAAAGCCAAAAAAGGCAGTAAGTAAAGTCTCGAAGGCAGTAAGTAACGCCCAAAAAGGCAGTAAGTAAAGTACTAAAGGACAAGCCGTCCTATTTTGGCAAGCGCGACGAGCGGCCTGAAAGGCCACCACTCGTAAGCCCAGGTCACGGCACGAAGTGACGCGGCCTGGGTATATGCAGGCGGTAATGTCGCGGGCTGAAAGCCCACCACAGCTACCGCAAAAGCAATCACCACGGCGCATGTGGTGACCTTTCAGGCCGCTCGCCGCGCAATATACGCTGTTAGGAAACTGTGCATAGTATAGTTTTACATATTGTCAAGTAATCAAAAATCGGAATTGAGCGATGGCGGGCTGAAAGCCCAATAACCACATAGCCCAGGGCAAGCGAAGCGACACCCTGGGTTACAACGTTCATAATGACGATGCGCCCTGAAAGGGCAAAAGAATATCTATGCGCGACAAATGCAAGCGAAAGAGCAAACGCCTTGCTCTTTCAGCACACAATTCTACACTTCTGCTTCGCCACATCGCATCAAAGTACGACTTTCCCCTATAGTGCCAACGTTAAAAGTCGCGCAATACTCGTTTTCCCCAACAAACCATCATCCTCCCATGCTCCTCCCCCTCTACAACGACCAGCAACTCACCGAAGCAGGCTGCGACGAAGCAGGCCGCGGCTGTCTCGCAGGCAGCGTATATGCCGCGGCGGTCATTTTCCCGCCCGACTACGAAAACCCGCGGCTCAACGACTCCAAACAGCTCACCGCAAAGCGCCGCTACGCGCTTCGCGAAGAGATTGAACGCGACGCCGTGGCGTGGGCCGTGGGCATTGTCACCCCCGAAGAGATAGATAAAATAAACATTCTCAACGCCTCCATCCTCGCCATGCACCGCGCGCTCGACAAGCTCAAGGTAAGGCCGCAGTTCGTCATCGTAGACGGCAACCGCTTCAAGCCCTACGGCGACGTTCCCTCACAAACCGTGGTGAAAGGCGACGGGAAATATCTCTCCATCGCAGCCGCCTCCATCCTGGCCAAAACCTACCGCGACGACTACATGCACCGCCTCCACGAAGAGTACCCCTTCTACGCCTGGGACCGCAACGCCGGTTACCCCACAAAGGCACACCGCGAAGGCATTGCCCAGCACGGACTTTCGCCCTACCACCGCCGCTCATTTGCCGGCCTCGGCGAGCAACAACTGCCCTTCGAAGGCGACCTCTAAAGCCCCGCTGCACCCATTATTATATATATAGCACAAAAACGCCTCAAATTGCGTGCCCAAAAGAGCACTGCAGAGCGCAATGCCACAGAGAATCGCCGTGCAAGGTGAGCGAAGAGCAATTAAAAGATACGTTTTCTTTGCTCTTCACTCACCTTGCACTACTTTTGCACCATAATTCAAAAGAAATCATGCAAAAGAACTTGGTAATAGTCGAGTCGCCCGCCAAGGCGAAGACCATCGAAAAGTTTCTCGGAGCAGACTACAAAGTGATGTCAAGCTTCGGACACATCCGCGACCTGAAGAAGAAAAACTTCGGTGTCGACCTCGAAACATTCGAACCCCAATACGAAATACCGGCCGACAAGAAGCACGTAGTTTCCGAACTCCGTGCACAAGCCAAAAAGAGCGAAACGGTGTGGCTCGCATCCGATGAGGACCGCGAAGGGGAAGCCATCTCATGGCACCTCGCAGAAGTGCTCGGACTCGACCCTGCCACCACACAGCGCATCGTGTTTCACGAAATCACAAAGCCTGCTATCCTCTCAGCCATCGAGCACCCGCGCCACATCGACCTCAACCTCGTCGACGCACAGCAGGCCCGCCGCGTGCTCGACCGTCTCGTAGGTTTCAAACTCTCGCCGGTGCTCTGGCGCCGCGTACGCCCCAGTCTTTCCGCAGGACGCGTACAGAGCGTTGCCGTAAGGCTCATCGTAGAACGCGAACGCGAAATTCAGAACTTCACCCCCACATCGGCTTTCCGCATCACGGCTTTCTTCAACGTGCCCGCTGCCGACGGCACGTCCGCCTCGCTCAAAGCCGAGCTCAACAAGCGCTTTGCCACCGAACAGGAAGCACAGACTTTCCTCGAAGCTTGCCGCACGGCCCGCTTCACCATTGCCGACATTGCCACACGTCCCGCAAAGCGCACCCCGGCACCTCCCTTCACCACATCCACTCTCCAGCAGGAAGCCGCACGTAAGCTCTCCTACCCCGTAGCCATGACCATGCGCATAGCACAGGGGCTCTACGAAGCCGGACTCATTACTTACATGCGTACCGACTCGATGAACCTTTCCGACATGTGCCTCAACAGCTGCGGACCCGTCATCAACGAAACGATGGGAGCGGCCTACCACAAGCGACGCACCTACCACACCCACGCCAAAGGCGCACAGGAAGCCCACGAAGCCATCCGCCCCACCGACATGAGCCGCTCCACCATCGGCGGAACGGCACAGGAGAAGCGTCTCTACGAACTCATCTGGAAACGTACCATCGCCTGCCAGATGGCCGATGCTCAGCTCGAACGCACCACGGTGACCATCAACGTGGAAGGCCGCAGCGAAACGTTCGCCGCCGAAGGCGAAGTGGTGAAGTTCGACGGTTTCCTCCGTGTTTACCGCGAGAGCAACGGCGACGACGACAACAACCAGGCCGAAGGTTCCACCCTCCTGCCTCCCATGACCAACGGCGAAGAGCTTCAGCGCACCGAAGTGGTGGCACAGCAGCGTTTCACCCAACAGCCGCCCCGCTACACCGAAGCCTCGCTCGTACACAAGCTCGAAGAACTCGGCATTGGCCGTCCCTCCACCTACGCCGCCACCATCTCTGCCATCCAGCAGCGACAGTATGTAGCCAAAGGCGAGAAAGAGGGCACACCCAGGGCCTACACGCAGATCAAGCTCGGAGCCGACGGACAGATTACGGCCGAAACGCTCAGCGAGAACGTAGGTTCCGACCGCGGCAAGCTCGTGCCCACCGACACCGGCACTGTGGTCAACGACTTCCTCCTCCAGTATTTCCCCGAAATCATGGACTACAACTTCACGGCAAACGTGGAGAAGGAGTTCGACGAAGTGGCTGAAGGCAAACTCAACTGGACGTCGCTCATCAGCAATTTCTACAAAAACTTCGAGCCTCAGGTGGAACGCACGCTCAACGAAAAGAGCGAACGCCGCGTAGGCGAACGCCTCCTCGGCAACGACCCCGTTTCGGGCGAACCCGTCAGCGTGAAAATCGGACGTTTCGGCCCCGTGGCCCAGCTCGGCACGCCCAGCGACGACAAGAAGCCGCGCTTCGCCAACCTCGCCCACGGCCAGAGCATCGAAACCATCACCCTCGAAGAAGCCCTCGAACTCTTCAAGTTGCCCAAAACGCTCGGCGAATTCGAAGACCTCCCCGTCGTGGTCAACACCGGACGCTTCGGTCCCTACGTACAGCACAACAAGAAGTACGCAAGCATCCCCAAAGGCATGGACCCGATGGACGTGACGCTCGAAGAGGCCATACAAATCATCAAGGACAAGCGCGAGGCCGAAGAGAAGAGCCACCTCAAGCTCTTCCCCGAAGACCCCGACCTCGAAGTGCGCAACGGCCGCTGGGGCCCCTACATCATCTACAAGAAGAAAAACTACAAGATACCCAAGGCCGACGTGGAGCGCGCCGCAAACCTCACCGCCGAGGAGTGCTACGCCATCGTGAAGAACGACGCGCCGCGCAAAACGGCTTCCAGCTCACGCACCACGCGCACAAAAACCGCCCGTAAAGCAAAGTAAGCCAATGAAAAGCATCATCCTGGCAGGCTACATGTGCGTAGGCAAAACCACCATAGGCAAAGACCTCGCACGAAGGCTCAACTGCACCTTCTACGACCTCGACTGGTACATCGAAGAGCGTTTCCACACGAAAATCCCCGCCATCTTCGCCGAAAAAGGCGAAGACGCCTTCCGCGACCTCGAGAGACGGATGCTACACGAAGTGGCAGAGTTTGAAAACATCGTGCTCTCCTGCGGCGGAGGTACGCCATGCTTCTTCGACAACATGGACTACATGAACCGCACAGGCAACGTGTTCTACCTCAAAGCCTCGCCCGACACCATACTCCGCCATCTCGCCATGAGCCGAGGCGAACGGCCGCTGCTCAAAGGCAAGTCGCCCGAAGAACTGCGCTCCTTCGTCTGCGCACAGCTCGCCGAGCGCGAACCGTTCTACAGCAAGGCACAATTCGAAATAGACGTCGACGTACTCGACTCGTTCGAAAAAATCGGAGAAGTGTCCGAGCAAATAATCAGCTGCCTTAAATAACCCGCACAACAACCCATTCCACACACGTCACACATGCGAAAATGGAGAATTGAAGATTCCGAAGAACTCTACAACATCAAAGGTTGGGGAGTGAACTACTTCGGCATAAACGAAAAAGGCCACGCCTACGTGGCACCCCGTAAAGACGGAGTGAAAGTAGACCTTAAAGAAGTGGTGGACGAGCTCAACTCAAGAGACATCACCGCTCCCGTGCTCCTCCGCTTTCCCGACATCCTCGACAACCGAATAGAAAAAACTTCGGAGTGTTTCAACATCGCCGCAAAGGAATACGAATACAAAGCGGAGCACTTCATCATCTATCCCATCAAGGTAAACCAGATGCGCCCCGTCGTGGAGGAGATTATCAGCCACGGAAAAAAATACAACCTCGGACTCGAAGCCGGTTCGAAGCCCGAACTCCATGCAGTGCTCGCCACCAACATGGATTCCGACAGCCTCATCATCTGCAACGGCCACAAAGACCAAAACTTCATTGAGCTCGCACTGCTCGGACAGAAGATGGGCAAGCGCGTGTTCCTCGTTGTGGAAAAACTCCCCGAGCTCGTCACCATTGCACGCACTGCAGAAAAGCTCGGCGTGCGTCCCAACCTCGGCATACGCATCAAACTCGCAGCTTCAGGCACCGGAAAATGGCAGGAAAGCGGCGGCGACGCCTCAAAGTTCGGCCTCAACTCCACAGAACTGCTCCAGGCGCTCCGCATGCTCGACGAAATGGGCATGCACGACTGCCTGAAGCTCATCCACTTCCACATCGGTTCGCAGATAACCAAGATTCGCCGCATTTCCACGGCGCTCCGCGAAGCGGCACAGTTCTACGTACAGCTTCACGCCCTCGGATTCAACATTGAGTTCGTAGACTGCGGCGGCGGACTCGGCGTAGACTACGACGGCACGCGCTCCAGCAACTCCGAAAGCTCCGTAAACTATTCCATCCAGGAATATGTGAACGACTGCGTATACACCTTTGTCGACGCCGCCAACAAAAACGGCATTCCCCACCCCAACCTCATCACCGAGGGCGGACGCTCGCTCACCGCGCACCATTCCGTGCTCATCGTGGACGTGCTCGAGAGCGTGAGCATGCCCCACATGAACGAGGACTTCCATCCTTCCGAGTCCGACCACCAGCTTGTGCACGACCTTACCGAGATCTGGGACAAGCTCTCGCCCCGCTCCATGCTCGAGGACTGGCACGATGCGCAGGACATACGCGACGAGGCGCTCGACCTCTTCCGCCACGGCATCATCGACCTCAAGACGCGCGCCCAGATAGAAAGTCTTTACTGGAGCATCACACATGAGATCAGCGAGCTGGCCCACCATCAGAAACATGTGCCCGACGAGCTCCGCTCGCTCGACAAAATGATGGCCGACAAATACTTCTGCAACTTCTCGCTCTTCCAGTCGCTCCCCGACTCTTGGGGCATCGACCAGCTTTTCCCCATCATGCCCATCGAACGGCTCAACGAGAAGCCCACGCAAAGCGCCACGCTGCAGGACATCACCTGCGACTCCGACGGCAAGATATCGGCTTACGTCAACTACAACCAGCAGACATCCTACCTGCCGCTCCACACGTTCCACGAAGGCGAGCATTACTACATCGGCGTATTCCTCGTGGGCGCCTACCAGGAGATTTTGGGCAATATGCACAACCTTTTCGGCGACACCAACGCAGTTCACGTCACCGTGGACGAAGACAGCTACAGCATCGACAAAACGATTGACGGCGAAACGGTGGCCGACGTGCTCGAGTACGTGCAGTACGACCCCAAGCGCCTTGTGCGCCGCCTCGAGTCGTGGGTAAGCAAAGCCGTGAAGGAGGGAAAAATCACCAACGAGGAAGGCAAGGAGTTTATCTCCAACTACCGCTCCGGCCTCTACGGATACACTTATCTCGAATAACCGCGCCGCCGCTACGGCAAGGCATCCTGCCGCTGCGGCAAAACATCCTGCCACAACGGCAAAGCACGAAAGGCAAAGCCCCGCAAAGAGTGAAGCAACACTCTTTGCGGGGCTTTTTGTGTGAACGTGAGAAGGGAACAGGCGGTGCATAATCAACGTTCCTCTCACGGAATCAGTACTGCACTTCGTTGTAAATCATCTTCTCCGTGCTCCAGGGGGCGGGATTTCCGCCGAGATACTTGTGGAACCATTCGAGGTGGGCGTTGTAGTAAAGGGGCATGGAGTTGAGATTGCTGGGCCAGTGGCCGTCGTTGGTGAGCACGATGAGGCGCGAGGGCACGCCGAGCGTCTGAAGTGCTGAGAAGTACTGCAGGCCTTGGGTGTAGGGCACACGGTAGTCCTTCTCGCCGGTGATGACGAGCGTGGGCGTGGAAAAGTTCTTCACATAGGACGAAGGGGAATACTTGTCGTAGAGCGGAGAGTTCCACGGCTGTCCCTGAAGGTCGAAGTTGGGAAACCAAAGTTCCTCCGTGGCGCCCCAGAACGACTTGGTGTCGTAAATGCCCATCATGGAGGCGAGACACTTGAAGCGCTTCGTCTGCGCCTGAAGCCAGTTCATCATATATCCGCCATAGCTCCAGCCCATGGCGCCCATGCGTGTGGAGTCGACATAGGGCAGCGCGGCGAGGGCATCGGTCACTTTCATCACGTCCTCGTAGGGCGCACCGCCCCAAGCGCCGGAAATGGCGCGGCAGAAGCTCTGTCCGCGTCCGGTAGAGCCGTGCGGATTGGGATATGCCACAACATATCCGGCTCCGGGGTATACTTGCCAGTCGCCGCGGAACGAATTCATCCACTGCATCTGAGGTCCGCCGTGCACGTTGAGCACTAGGGGATATTTCTTCGCAGGGTCGAAACCGTGCGGCTTAACGATGAACACCTGCACCTTGTCGCCGCCGGCACCTTCTACCCAAATGGTTTCGCTGGGACGGATGTCGACTTCCGCTTCAAGCTCGGCGTTGAGAAAAGTGAGCTGCTTCTCGTTCTCCACTTTGGCAAGGGAGCGAGCTCCGCCTTTCTTCGCGTTGGCTTGCTTGAGGGCGTGCGAAATCTGCTGGCGGTAGAGTGCAGAGGGTTTGCCCGTGGTGCTGTAAGTGAAGTAGACGTAGCCGCGGTTGTCGAAGCAAAACTCCGAGATGGCGCGGTTGGTGAGTACAGGAACGGCTTGGTGCGCTGCGAGGTCAATGCGGTAGAGCGGCTGCACGCCTTCTTCTTCGGCGAGGAAGTAGAGGCTTTTCGAGTCGGCCGCCCATCGGTAGGAGTCTACCCAATTGTCGAAATCCTCGGTGAGCACTTGTGTGGATTTGCTCTGTCGGTCGTAGACGGCGAGGCGGAAGCGGTCGGACTCGTAACCGGGCTCGCGCTGCATGCGGTAGGCAATGTAGCGTCCGTCGGGCGAATAGGAGGGCGAGCCGTCCCATGCCTTGTTTGCTTCGGTGATGTTGTGGGCCTCACCGCCGTCGACGGAGACGGTGAAGAGGTCGGAGTTTGTGCTGGCTTCGGGATGCGCGCCACGTTTGGAGGAATAACAAATCTCGCGGCTGTCGGGGGAGAAGGCATATACGGCGCCGCCGAGCGAGAAGAGCAGTTCGTCGGTGCCGGGAGTGAGGTCGCGGTAAGTCTGGGCCTTGGTGTCGAAAAGGATGAGGTGGGTGTAGAGTCCGTCGGTGTAGTCGGCCCAATGGCGGTAGAGCAAGCTGTCGGCAAGGTGTGCCTGGACGGGACCTTCGGCGCGGCGCTTTATCCAGGCGGCGTTCTTCTCGCCGTCAGCTCCGAGCTCGGGACGCACGCGTGCGGTGAAGGCGATGTAGCGTCCGTTGGGCGAAACCACGGGTGCGTCGATGCCCAAAGCATAACGGGTGAGCTGCGTGCGCTGGCGGTCGGCGAGGCTGTAGGAGAAGACTTGCGGCCTGCCGTCTACGGTGGCGGTGTAATAGAGAAGCTTGCCGTCGGTGCTCCAAACGGCTCCGCTGCTTTTTCCGTCGGCGGAGATGTTTTCTGCGCCGCTGCCGTCGGTGTTCATGAGGAAGACGTCGCTCGTGGCTTTGTGTTCCTTCAAATTGGAAGCGCCGCTGGTGTAGGAGAGCTGCTTGCCGTCGGGCGAGACGCTGATGGCGTACACGCTTTTCACGCGGTAGAGGTCTTCTATGGTGAATGCGCGCTTCTGTGCACAGGCGGTGGCAGCCATTGCGGCGCAGAGCGCAGCGGTTAGTAGGGTTTTGGTCATTGTGGTGTGATTGAGTTTCGTAATTGGAATTGCAATGTGGTCACGCGGCAAGGTCGCCCTCTATGGAGGCGAGGTCTCCTGACCTCGCTTGAACGGGAAATTCAATGCGAAGTACGAAAAAGCGTCAGCGAAGCCGCGCAAGCGAGCTCGGGAGAGCTCGCCCCCATAGAGGGCGGCGGCGCTTGGTTAAAGAGTTGGCGTAAAGGGTTGTAAAATTACTTGTGAATGAGCCCGTTCGGTAGCAAAAAGGGCACGTGCCGCTGTTGGCCGTGCCCTTTTTGGGTATATGGTTTGCGCTGGCGCGAGGTTAGCTTACGCGGTTGAGCTTCTTGATGATGCTGAAGATGAAGAGGGCTGCGACGAGGCAGATGACCATGAGGGTTCCCCATACGACGGGAAGGGGCATGTCCCACATGTGTCCGGGGATGGACACGAGTTTGTTGCCGAGTGCGGTGGCCACGAACCATCCGCCCATGATCATGCCCTTATACTTGGGAGGTGCCACCTTGGAAACGAAGGCGATGCCGATGGGGGAAAGGAGAAGTTCGGCGAAGGTGAGGATGAGGTAGGTGGACACGAGGAGATTGGGGGTGACGTCGGCTACGTGGTTGGGGTGGTCGGTTGCGGGGAGACCGATGCTGTAGAACGTCATGAGGAGATAGGCGGCAGCAGCCACGAGCATGCCGAGACCGATTTTGGCGGGCGCTTTGGGCTCTTTGCCGATGCGTCCGAGCCATCCGAAGAGGGCGATGCTGACGGGGGTGAGGGCCACTACGAAGCAGGGGTTGAACTGCTGGAAGATGGGGGCGTCTATCTTTACCACTTCAGAGCCGCTGGTCAGGTAGGTGTACACGAGGATGCCGGCGGGCACCACGATGAGGGCAGCGTTGATGAGCTTGCTGGCGAGGGAAGAGGTCTTGAAGGAGGAGAGGAGACCGCAAACGCCGAAGACGATGAAGATGCACCAAACGAGGTTGACCACGTTGAATGCCATGCCGGTGACGCCGGTGGCTTCGCGTGCGGTGAACTCGTCGGCGAACCATGTGAGGGTGAGTCCGTTCTGGTGGAAGGCCATCCAGAAGAAGATTACTACGGCGAAGACGAGGCTAAGGCAAACGATGCGTTCCTTTGTTTCGGCGGGACTGAGCTCGTCGGCTGCGCTTTCAGCCGAGCCTGCCTTGGTCTTGGCGGGGGTGAGCACCTGCTGGTAGGTGCGCTTTCCGAGGAAGTAGATGAGCATGCTCACGATGACGGACACGCAGGCCACGGCAAAGGCGAAGTGGTAGGAGTCGGCCTTGGAATAATTGAGCGATTGCTGTGCCCAATCCATAATCCTGGTGGCTGCGGTGGGTGCGAAGAGTGCACCGATGTTGATGGCCATGTAGAAGAGTGAGAAACCTGAGTCGCGGTGGGCGGCGTACTTGGGATCGTTGTAGAGGTCGCCTACCATCACCTGCAGGTTGCCTTTGAAAAATCCGGTGCCGAGGCTGACGAGCAGCAGTGCGGCTCCCATGGCGCCTACGGCTACGGCTCCGCCGCCGAGGGGAAGGGAGAGGAGGAGATAACCGAGGAACATGATGCTGATGCCCACGATTACCATTTTGTTGTAGCCCCATTTGTCGGCGGCCATACCGCCGAAGAGGGGGAGGAAGTAGACTGCGGTGAGGAACCAGGTGTAGATTTCGGACGCCATGCCGGCGGCGAAACCGAAGTTCTCACCGAGGAAGAGTGCGAACACGGCCAGCATGGTGTAGTAGCCGAATCGTTCGCCCGTGTTGGCCAGAGCCAGGGTCCATAGACCCTTCGGTTGGTTTTCGAACATAGTGTGTATGGTTTTTGTTTGTGATTATTGTTTCTTTTCAATAGTTTCCGCCGCCTTGAGTTCTTCCTTGAGAAACTTTGAGGTGTAGCCCACGCCGCTTTCGGCGAGGCCTTCGGGGGTGCCTGCGTAAAGGAGGGTGCCTCCGCCGCGTCCGCCTTCGGGGCCCATGTCGAGGAGGTGGTCGCACACCTTGATGACGTCGAGGTTGTGCTCGATGACGATGACGGTGTTGCCGCGGTCGACAAGGCGCTGCAGCACGTCCATGAGCACGCGTATGTCCTCGAAGTGGAGACCCGTGGTGGGCTCGTCGAGGATGTAGACGGTCTGTCCGGTGTCGCGCTTGGAGAGTTCGGTGGCGAGCTTCACGCGCTGGCTTTCGCCGCCGGAGAGCGTGGTGGAGCTTTGTCCGAGCTTGATGTAGCCGAGGCCCACTTCCTGCAGCACTTTTATCTTGTGGAGAATGGCGGGCACGTTTTCGAAGAACTCCACTGCCTGGTTGATGGTCATGTCGAGTATGTCGGCAATGCTCTTTCCCTTGAAGCGCACTTCGAGCGTCTCGTGGTTGTAGCGCTTGCCGTGGCAGGCTTCGCAGGGCACGTAGACGTCGGGAAGGAAGTTCATCTCGATGGTTTTGTAGCCGTTGCCCTTGCAAGTCTCGCAGCGTCCGCCCTTGACGTTGAAACTGAAGCGTCCGGGCTTGTAGCCGCGTATTTTTGCTTCGGGAAGATTGACGAAGAGCGAGCGTATGTCGGAAAAGACGCCGGTGTAGGTGGCGGGATTGGAGCGCGGGGTGCGTCCGAGCGGACTCTGGTCCACGGCCACCACTTTGTCTACGTGCTCCATGCCTTCTATGCGGTCGTAGGCGAGGGGCTCGCGCAGCGAGCGGTAGAAGTGCTGTGAGAGGATGGGCAGGAGGGTGTCGTTGATGAGGGTGGACTTTCCGCTGCCCGACACGCCGGTGACGCCGATGAGCGTGCCGAGGGGGAAGGCGGCGTCGACGTGCTTGAGGTTGTTGCCCGAGGCGCCCACAATGCGGAGCACGTTGCCGTTTCCTTTGCGGCGCTCTGCAGGCACTGCTATGGTGCGCTCGCCGTTGAGGTAGCGTGAGGTGAGGGTGGAGGTGCGGAGCATTTGGGCGGGGGTGCCCTGGAACACCACTTCGCCGCCGAGGCGTCCGGCCTTGGGCCCCATGTCTACAATGTAGTCGGCAGCGAGCATCATGTCCTTGTCGTGCTCCACGACCACCACGGTGTTGCCCAGGTCGCGCAGGCGCTTGAGCGAGGTGATGAGGCGAACGTTGTCGCGCTGGTGGAGTCCGATGCTGGGTTCGTCGAGAATGTAGAGCACATTGACGAGTTGCGAGCCTATCTGCGTGGCGAGGCGAATGCGCTGGCTTTCGCCGCCGGAGAGGGTCATGCTGGAGCGCGAGAGGGAGAGGTAGTCGAGTCCCACGTCGAGGAGGAACTTCAGTCGCGAGAGGAGTTCCTTGAGGATTTCGTGGGCGATGGCGCGGCTTTTGGCCTCGAGCTGCGGCTCCACATGGCTGAGGAAGTCGTAGAGCTGGGCGATGTCCATGTTGCCGAGTTCGGCAATGGTCTTCCCGGCGAAGCGGTAGGAGAGGGCTTCGCGGTTGAGGCGCGCACCGTGGCATTCGGGGCAGACGGCGGTTTTGGAGAACTGCTCTGCCCAGCGCTGCGAGGCGGCGCTCATTTCGGAGTCGGCCATCTGGCGGATGTATTTCACAAGGCCGTCGAACTGCACGTAGCAGTCGTCGGTGGTGTGGGCCACTTTGGCGGGGATGCGCAGGCGGCCGGCACGTCCGTTGAATATTTCGTCCATGGCCTCGTCGGGGATGTCGGCAATGGGGGTGGTGAGTTCGCAGCCGTTCTCCTCGAGCACGGCCTGCACTTGCCAGAATATGGTGGTGTTGCGGTACTTGCCGAGGGGGGCGAGACCGCCGGCCTTGATGGAGAGCGAGGGGTCGGGCACCACTTTCTCCTTGTCCATCACGCTGACGAAGCCGAGGCCCTTGCACTTGGGGCAGGCTCCCTGGGTGGAATTGAAAGAGAAATTGTGGGGCGCGGGTTCGCGGTACGAAATGCCGGAAACGGGATCCATGAGGCGCTTGGAATAGAAGCGTGCCTCGCCCGTGGCGGCGTTGAGGAGCATCATGAGGCCGTCGCCGGTGCGGAGGGTCTGCGCCACGCTTTTGCGCAGGCGTTCGCCGTCCTTTTCCTGCACGAGGAGTTTGTCCACCACAACTTCTATGTCGTGGTTCTTGTAGCGGTCGAGCTTCATGCCCACGGCTATTTCGCGTAGCTCGCCGTCGACGCGCACCTGGAGGAATCCCTTGCGGCGCACGCTCTCGAAGAGTTCCTTGTAGTGGCCCTTTCGGGTACGCACGAGGGGGGCGAGGAGGTACACCTTGCAACCTTCGTAGCTGTGGAGTATGAGGTCCACGATTTTCTCTTCGGTGTATTTCACCATGCGCTCGCCCGAGGCGTAGGAGTAGGCTTCGCCGGCACGGGCGTAGAGGAGGCGGAGGAAATCGTAGATTTCGGTGACGGTGCCTACGGTGGAACGCGGATTCTTGTTGGTGGTCTTCTGCTCTATGCTGATGACGGGGCTCAGGCCGCTTATCTGGTCCACGTCGGGGCGCTCCATGTTGTCGAGGAAGTTGCGGGCGTAGGCTGAGAAGGTGTCGATGTAGCGGCGCTGGCCTTCGGCGTAGAGGGTGTCGAAGGCGAGCGAACTCTTTCCCGAACCGCTGAGCCCCGTGACTACGCTGAGCGAGTAGCGCGGGAGGGTGACGTCGACGTTCTTGAGGTTGTGTACGCGGGCACCGAGTATTTCTATGTTGTTTTCAGACATGTGTGTTTGCTGAACGCAGGCTAATGGTGGATGGGATGTGGGGGAAACGCGGGCTTCGCGGCTCAGTTGCCCGTGGTGGAGCCGCTCTCGGTGTAGCCGCGGAGCAGACTGATCACTTTCTTTATGTGGTATTTGTGGCCGTCGGCGCCGCGGGCTTCGATGTGGAGGTAGTAGCCGCCGTCGGGCATGTCGTGTCCGCCGGAGCGTCCGTCCCATCCGCCGTCGAGGTCGGTCCACTCGTAGAGTTTCTTGCCCCAGCGGCTGAACACCTGGGCACGGAACGAGATGATGCTGGTGTAGCCTTCCTTCACGCGGAACACGTCGTTCAC
>CAVCAV010000062.1:0-13602 GCA_963600165.1 Christensenella sp. UBA1685
CGCCCCCATAGAGGGCGCATGCCGTGTAGAGCGCGAAGTCAGGAGACTTCGCCCCATGCGCTACGCCCCCATACGCTACGCCCGCATAGAGCGCAGCTCATTTGCACATTTGCATATTCGCACATTTGCACATTCGCAAAGCGTCGCTCCATCGTTCGCTTCTCTTTATAAAAAACGCCCGCACGGCATTGCTGCTGTGCGGGCGTTGTGTGTATATGGCTCTTTGCCTTTTTACTTCACGAACTTGTGGGTGCGCTGGCCGCCGGGGGCGGCGATGCGGAGGAGGTATGAAGCGTGGGGCAGGGCGCTGATGTCGAGCGTGACGGCCTCTGTGGCAGAGGCGGCCGTGGTGCGCTGGATGACGGCGCCGCCGAGGTCTACGAGTTCAAGGGTGGTGCCGGCTTCTATCTGGCCTTTCACGCTGAGGGCTTCTGCCGTGTGGCTTACGGCGAGGGCCGAGGGAGCGGTGGTGGCGGGGGTGATGGAAGTGGGCTTGCTGTTGAGGTCGACGGGGGCGAAGCGGAGCGTGTGGGTGTAGGTGCCGCTTGAGGGCACGAGATACTGGTCGAGCGTGCCGGCAGGGCCGCACGATCCGCTGCCGACGCCGCGCTGCACGTAGTCGAAGTGGGCGTAGACGGTGCGGTCTTCAGGCGAGTCGGCGAGGGAGAGTTCCCAGTTGTGCCAGCCGGTGCGGTAGTTTTTCAGCTGCGTGTCGCTCCAGTAGAGGGTGGAGAAGGCCACCTGTCCTTCGGTGTCGACGGTGATGCCCTTGCGGGTTTCGGGGTCGGTGAGCTGGAGGTGGCGGAGGTCCTGGCGGTTGCCCATCGACTGGGGCTGGAGGTAGAGCTCGTTCATGTCCCACACGGTGGTGGTGTAGGTGCCGAGCAGCGAGCCCTGGCAGCGGTCGTTGTAGTTCTCCCAGGGGCCGCGTGCGTAGTAGGTCACGTCGGAGAGGCGTCCGTCGAGCTGCACCATCATGCCGAGGCGTCGGAGGTTGGTGAGGTTGGGCGTGTAGGTGGCCTTGAGGTCGACGGTGCCGCCGGCGCGTATGGTGTAGACGTATACGTAGCCCGTGTTGCGGCCCGTGGCCGTTACGGTGACGGTGGCCGTCTTCTTGTCGGACGAGAGGGCGAAGGTGGCCTTGTGGCTCGTTATGCCGTTGGCGTCGGAGTAGGTGGGGTCGGTGCCGTAGGGCGCGTCGTTCTCAATCCAGCGGAAGTTGTCGTACTCCGGACCGCCTGCGCTCTTGATGACGGGTGTGCCGCCGAGCGTCCAGCTCTGGAGCGTGCCGTCGGAGGCGAACGTCATCTCCACGTTGTCGGAGGCGTAGGTGCGGCGCGTGCCGTTCTGCGTGTAGGTGAGCACGTCGTCGGTGGCGGCGGGTTCGTCGAGCGTGGCGGGGCGTTCGTTGAGCGTGTACTGTGCGATGGCCACGGGGTAGAGCGCGTCGGCGTAGGGCGTGGCGTCGTTGCGGAGCGCTTCGAGGGTGAGGAGCACTTCGGCCGAGGTGCTGTAGTTGTCCTTGAGGGGGAGCACGGCGGTGCCTGTCTTGCCGGGCTTCACTGCGCTGAGGGCCACGGTGCCGCTGTCGACGGCGGTGCCGTTTTCAAGCACGGTGTAGCGGAGGGAGAAGGCGTTGAGGTTGGTGAAGTTGTAGGCGTTCTTCAGCGAGAGTGTCTTGGTGGCTGCGTCGTAGCCGGTGAACTTGATGTACTGGTAAACCTTCTTCACCTCGGTGAGCTTGGCGCTCCATGAGCGGTCGGCGGGGATGATGCCGTTGTTCACGAAGTTGCCCTGGTGGGGAGCTTTGGGCCAGTCGTATCCGTTGCGGTATTTGTTGAATCCGTTCTGCGTAAAGTTGCCGGCCTTGATGTCGTCGGGGGCGACGATGGCCTGGTCCACCCAGTCCCAAATGCAGCCGCCAATGCCGTAGGTGGAGCTTTCGAGAATGTCCCAGTACTCCTGGAGGTAGCCTACGGAGTTGCCCATGGCGTGGTCATACTCGCAGAGGAAGAAGGGCTGCTTGGCCCAGTTGGAGTTGGCATACTGCTGCACGTAGGAAACGGTGGGGTACATTTTGCTCCAGAGGTCGGTGGTGTTGTTGTTGCCGGCGTTGGTGCAGCCTTCGTAGTGGATGGGGCGCGAGTCGAGCTCCTTGGTGCGGTTGTAGGTGGCCACGAAGTTCGTGCCGTTGTTGCTCTCGTTGCCGAGGCTCCAGAAGATGACGGCGGGGTGGTTGCGGTCGCGGAGCACCATGCGTTCGGTGCGGTCAATCCACTGGGGCTGCCAAGAGGTCTGGAAGGTGATGCCGCTCTTGCCGCTTGAGGTCCAGTTGTAGTGACACTCCACGTCGGCTTCGTCCATGACGTAGAGTCCGTAGTGGTCGAACATGGCGTTCATCTTGGCCTGGCGGGGGTAGTGGCTGGTGCGCACGGTGTTGACGTTGGCCTGCTTCATGAGGAAGATGTCGCGGAGCATGGTGGGCACGTCGATGGAGCGTCCGCGGGTGGGGTGGGTGTCCTGCGTGTTGACGCCTTTGAAGAACACGCGCTGGCCGTTGACGTAGACGAGTCCGTCGGTGATGCGCACGTCGCGGAAGCCGAACTTGGTGGAGAAGGCTTCTTCTTCAGTGCCGTCGGCGGCGAGGAGGGCGAACTCCACGGTGTAGAGCACGGGGTTTTCGGCGCTCCAGAGCTGCAGTTTGCTCAGTGAGGTGAAGGAGAGGTTGAGCGTCTTCTCGGCGTCGGTGTCGGTGGCGGCGAAGTCGGCGTCGGCGGTGAGTTCGCGCACAAGGGTGCCGTCGGGGCCGAGGAGGCGTGCGCGCACGGTGCGCGTGGCGGCTGCGGTGGTGTCGGTGCGAGCCACTGCCACGCTCACGTCCATGCGTCCGCTCTGGTAGTTGGCGGCGTAGGAAAGGGTGGAGGTGATGTAGTGGTCGCGGATGTAGACCTTGGGCGTGGCCACGAGGTATACGTCGCGGAAAATGCCGCTCATGTGGAAGATGTCCTGACCTTCAAGGTACGAGCCGTCGGTCCAGCGGATTACCTGCACGCTCACGTTGTTCGTGCCGGGGCGCACGACGGAGGTGATGTCGAATTCCGACTCGTTGTTGGAGCCTTCGGTGTAGCCGAGCTTCTGTCCGTTCACCCACACGTAGGCACCGCCGTAGATGCCGTCGAAGTGGAGCACAATGCGCTGTCCGTCCCAGTCGGTCGGCAGGGTGAAGTCGCGGCGGTACGATCCGCACGAGTTGTAGAGTCCGCTCTTCATGTTGATGTAGGGCGGGTTGTTGTCGAAGGCATACTCCACGTTGATGTAGAGGGGGTCGCCGTAGCCTTTCATTTCAAGGCACGAGGGCACGCTGATGGTGTCCCACGAGGAGGCGTCGACGTTGTCGGCGTAGAAGTCCTCGCCCGGGCGGTCCTTCACGTCCTGCACCCACTTGAGCTGCCAAATGCCGTTGAGACTTTGTATGCGCGAGCTTTGCGGGTCGGTCCAGGGGGTGTCGTAGAAAGCCTTGTCGGCCTGCATTTCGGCGGTGTTGGCGTAGGGTATGGCGGTGGCGTGGCCGGGCAGCTTGCCCACGGCAAAGACGGTTTCGTCCTCCCAGTCGTGCTTTTCGGGCTCGGGAGCTGCTTCCGTTTCCTCGAGGGTAAACTCGGTGTCGGTGCCCGTGGCGTCCTGCGTCATGTAGCAGATGCCGTAGTCGCCGTTCTGTATGTAGTAAGTCTGGCCCTGGTAGGTGTAGGCCAGGCGGTAGTGGCCTTCGATGTCGGTCTCCACGAAGGTGCACTGCTGGTTGTAGTTGGAGGAGTCGAAGGTCCACTGGAGCGGATACTTCTTGTTGTTGAGCGCGGCGTCGAGGCCTTTGCCCGAGCCTTCGTTTTTGAGGGCGAAGGTGTTGCCCGAGGTGCCTACGCTGACGAAGCTCCAGCGCTGTCCGTAGCTCGACTCGTCGCGTGTGACGCAGTAGATGCGGGCGTCGTTGTTGTTGTTGTCAGCGTTGCTGAGCACGTCGCCTGTGGCCACGCTCACGAGGTAGTACGTCTTTCCGGCCTCGGGCAGGGTGCCTGCAACGGCTGCCCCGGCTGTGAGGAGAAAGGCGAGGAGAGCTGTCAGAGCGCGCCTTGCTTTTTGAAAGGGGTTGGTTCTCATAGTTATGGGTTATGGAGAGTTTGTATGTGTGTTTTGTTGCCTTTTTGTCAGTTTGGGGGCAAAGGTACGTATAGTTTTGTGTTGGTGCAAAGCCGTTGGTCTACAAAATGAGGCGGATGGGCGAGGCTTCGCGAATGTGCAAATGTGCAAATGTGCGAATGTGCGAATGAAGGATGCCTTGTGCGCGATGTGCGCCCTCTATGGGGGCGACGATTGAATCGTCGCGTTCTACACGGCTTCCTGGCGGAGCTTTGCGGGCGCAAGCGCATGGGGCGAACGATGGGGGCGAAGTCTCCCGACTTCGCATGGGCGAAGAGGCGTTTTATGGGTGGTTTGTTAAAAATGCGAGCGCCGTGTAGAGCGCGACGTTTCAAACGTCGCCTCCATGGAGGGTGCAGGCCGTGTAGAGCGCGAAGTCGGGAGACTTCGCCCCCATCGTTCGTTTTGCAAACAAAAGCAAAAAACTTTTGGCTCGCCCAACAGTTTGGGTGGGCAGAAACGGCAGACAAGCTGCAAGCAAGTTTTTTATAACATCACAAATGGCCGCGCCGTTAGCCTATTTTTTATAAAAGCAAACGCCCGCCACGCCAAAAAGCCGCACCCGAAGTTTGCCACTTTGCGCAAGTCCGCTTAACTTTGTAAGCCAAAGCGAGGCGCAACAGCGCACGGGACCACCCCTTATTATATATAAGCGCCCTGCAAGCGCCCCCGTTTTAGGAAAAACAGAAAACTCACGCCGCATGGACAACTACATCGTTTCGGCACGCAAATACCGCCCCTCCACGTTCTCGAGCGTAGTGGGGCAGAGCGCGCTCACCACCACGCTGAAGAACGCCGTAAGCACCGGCAAACTGGCACACGCCTACCTATTCTGCGGACCGCGCGGAGTGGGCAAGACCACGTGTGCGCGCATCTTTGCCAAAACCATCAACTGCCTCGCACCCACCCCCGACGGCGAGGCCTGCAACGAGTGCGAAAGCTGCCGCGCCTTCAACGAGAACCGCTCCTACAACGTGAGCGAACTCGACGCCGCGTCGAACAACTCGGTGGAGGACATACGCTCGCTCATCGACCAGGTGCAAGTGCCGCCGCAGATAGGCCGCTACAAGGTGTTCATCATCGACGAGGTGCACATGCTCTCGCAAGCCGCCTTCAACGCCTTCCTCAAAACCCTCGAGGAACCGCCCGCCCATGCCGTGTTTATCCTTGCCACCACCGAGAAGCAGAAAATCCTTCCCACCATCCTCAGCCGCTGCCAGACCTACGACTTCCAGCGTATGACCGTGGCCGACACCGTGCGCCACCTTGAGTACGTGGCACGCGAGGAGGGCGTAACGTGCGAGCCCGAAGCGCTCCACGTCATTGCCGAAAAGGCCGACGGCGGCATGCGCGACGCGCTCTCCATCTTCGACCAGGTGGCCTCCTACTGCGAGGGCAACGTCACCTACCAAAAGGTGATTGAAGACCTCAACGTGCTCGACAGCGACGAGTATTTCGCCATGACCGACCTCCTGCTCAAGACCGACATACCCCAGGCCATGCTCCGCCTCAACGGCGTGCTCTCGCGAGGCTTCGGCGGCAACTACTTCACCGTGGGTCTCGCCGCCCATTTCCGCAACCTCCTGCTCGCGCGCGACGAGGGCACGCTCCCGCTGCTCGACGTGAGCGACAGCGTGCGCGCACGCTATGCCGAGCAGGCCAAGCGCTGCCAGCCCAAGTGGCTCTACCGCTCGCTCAAGCTCTGCTCCGACTGCGACCTCAACTACCGCGCCTCAAACAACAAGCGGCTCCTCGTGGAGCTCACCCTCATAGAGGTGGCACAGGCCGCCGCCGGCGACGACGAAGTGTGTGGGCGTGGCCCTATACGCAGACTCCACCCCATCTTCCGCCACACGGCTCCCGCCCCCGTGGCGCCCAAAGCCGCACCCCAGCGCCCCGCCACGGCAGCGGCTTCGCTTCCCTCGCAACAAACGGCGGCGGCCCCTTCCGCCGCAGCGCCCGCTGCCGCACCCCACGCCGTGCCGCAGGCTGCCGCCACCACACGCGTGGCAGCGCCCGTGCTCTCCCTCCACAAGCTCCGCCAGGAGTACGAGGAAGGGCAGAAGGCTCCCGCCCAGCAAAACACCACCATGCTCGTGCAGGGCACCGGCCAGGGCGACGTGCAGGGCGAGTGTGAGCCCTTCAGCATGGACGACCTCATCTACTGCTGGTTTTCCTACGCACAGCTCCTCCCCCAGGAACACAAGGCCACGGCGGCGCGCATGAAGCTCATGAAGCCCACCGTCGACGCCAACTGGCAGGTGGACGTGCCCGTGGAGAACGAAATGGTGGCCGACTACATGCGCGCCATCCTGCCCGGACTGCTCGGCTACCTCCGCAGCCATCTCCACAACAACCGCATCGGCGTGAACATACGCGTGCACCAGTCGGCCCCCGGCACACAGCTCTACCGCCGCTCCGACCAGTTTGCCGACATGCTCAAGCGAAGCACAGCCCTCACCATGCTCAAGGACGCCCTCGGACTCGAACTGGCGTGAGGCGCGTTTTACTCTTTCTTTAAAATCAAAAAATCCCCACAATACACAACAATGGAACAGACTCCCCACAAGTATGTCACCGTGGCATACGACCTCTTTGCCGACAACGAACAGGGCATTCACGAACTCATGGAAAAGGCTACGGCCGAACATCCCTTCCAGTTTATCACCGGCATGGGCGCTGCGCTCGACGCTTTCGAGGAGAAAGTGGGCGCGCTCGCCGAAGGCGAAGAGTTCGACTTCACGCTTTCCGTTGACGAAGCCTACGGTCCGTACGAACAGGAACACGTGCTCTCCCTGCCCAAGCAGACGTTCACCATCGACGGCAAGTTCGACACCCAGGCCGTCTATCCCGGCGCCGTGCTCCCCCTGATGAACGCCGACGGCATCCGCTTCGACGGCCTCGTGCTCGAAGTGAAGGCCGACACCGTGGTCGTCGACCTCAACCATCCCCTCGCCGGCAAGGCGCTCCACTTCCGCGGCAAAGTGACCACCAGCCGCGAAGCCACCGACGCCGAACTTCAGGAATTCATCCACGCCATGAGCGGCGGCGGCTGCGGCGGCAACTGCGGCGGCTGCGGCGGCGACTGCGGCGGCGACTGCGGATGCAAGGAATAAATTACGCTGCGCTTCGCTTCGCGAATGTGCAAATATGCTAATGTGCAAATGAGATATGCCTTGTGCCGCTTATGGGCGAGGCGTACCCCTCTATGGGGGCGGCGATTGAATCGTCGCGCTCTACACGCAGATGCATTAGCGGCTATGCGAAGTCAGGAAACTTAGCCTCCATGAGCTTGCTCATTAAACGCCGTGTAGAGCGCGACGATTCAATCGTCGCCCCCATAGAGGGGTACGCCTCGCCCATAAGCGGCACAAGGCATGCCTCATTTGCACATTCGCACATTTGCGAAGCGACACATGTCGCGCTCTACACGCAGTTGCATTAGCGGCTATGCGAAGTCAGGAAACTTAGCCTCCATGAGCTTGCTCATTAAACGCCGTGTAGAGCGCGACGATTCAATCGTCGCCCCCATAGAGGGGAACTTCGCCCCCATGCGCTGCGCCCCCATGCGCTACGCAAGGCATACCTCATTTGCACATTTGCACATTTGCACATTCGCGAAGCGACACATTTGCACATTCGCGAAGCGACACATTTGCACATTCGCGAAGCGACACATTTGCACATTCGCGAAGCGACACATTTGCACATTCGCGAAGCGACACATTTGCACATTCGCGAAGCGACACATTTGCACATTCTCATCATGAACACCTTCGGTCATCTTTTCCGTCTCACCACCTTCGGCGAGAGCCACGGCGCAGCAGTAGGCGGCGTAGTCGACGGCATGCCCGCCGGCATTGAGGTCGACACCGACTTCATACAGGCCGAGCTCGACCGCCGGCGCCCCGGCCAGAGCGCACTCACCACGGCCCGCAACGAGCGCGACCGCGTGGAATTCCTCTCGGGCATCTTCGAGGGACGCACCACCGGCTGCCCCATAGGCTTCATCGTGCGCAACGAAAACCAGCACTCCGCCGACTACGAGAACATGCGCCACCTGTTCCGCCCCTCCCACGCCGACTTCACGTGGCAGACGAAATACGGCATACGCGACTTCCGCGGCGGCGGACGCACCTCGGCACGCGAAACCATAGCGCGCGTGGTGGGCGGCGCCTTCGCCAAAGTCGTGCTGCGCCGCCTCGGCATCAGCGTGGAAGCCTACACCGAGCAGGTAGGCAACATCACCCTCCCCGGCACCTACGCCGACTACGACCTCGCCCTGCGCGAAACCAACCCCGTGCGCTGCCCCGACGCCGCCACGGCCGAACGCATGGCAGCCCTCATCAGCGAGGTGAAGGCCGACGGCGACACCATCGGCGGCGTGGTGAGCTGCGTGGTAAAAGGTTGCCCCGTGGGCCTCGGCGAACCCGTTTTCAACAAGCTACACGCCGAACTCGGCGCAGCCATGCTCTCCATCAACGCCGTCAAGGGCTTTGAGTACGGTCTCGGCTTCCGCGGCGTCTCGCAGCGCGGCAGCGAGCAGAACGACATCTTCGCCCCCGACGGACACGGCAGCATACACACCCTCACCAACCGCAGCGGAGGCATCCAGGGCGGACTGAGCAACGGCGAGGACATATACTTCCGCGTGGCCTTCAAGCCCGTGGCCACATTGCTCCGCGAGCAGCAGACCGTCACCGACCAGGGCGAGCCCACCACGCTCAAGGCCCGCGGACGCCACGACCCCTGCGTACTGCCCCGTGCAGTGCCCATCGTGGAAGCCATGGCGGCCATGGTAGTTTTGGACAATTATATGTTTAATAACACGCACGACTGTTAAAAAGCAAACTAAAGCCAAGCTTTTGCAAAGTTTTCTTTGCAAAAGCTTGGCTTATGTTGTGAAAGAACCTATATTTGCACTACTTAGTTGTCGTGAGATAACGCCCCCTTAATAGTTTAGTTAAGTCTAGTTTAGTTTTTGTGTTGGTTAATGGAGGCCTGTAGTGACAGTGTCTCCATTAATTTTTTGTGGGCATAGTCCGTTACTCTTCCCCCATCAGCCAGTCGAGCGCATAAACCTGCTTGATGCCGTCGTGAAACGTCACGGGGTCGTTGTCGAGCGTAAGGAGATATTTCGGGAAACTGTCCGTCACGCCCAGGAGCGGGGCGAGCTCGCACTTCATCGTGCCTTCGTCGCGCACGCTGAGCGCCACTTGGTAGTAGGCCTTCTCGCCGCCTTTCACCACAACGAAGTCAATCTCCGCATCGCCCGCTTTTCCCACAAAAACTTCACCGCCACGCCGTGCCAGTTCGAGAAACACCACATTTTCCAACACATGGCCCCAGTCGCCGCCCTTCGTGCCGTTGACGGCATTGCGCAGCGCCACGTCGGCAATGTAGAGCTTCTGCCCCGTTTTCAGCAGTTGCTTCCCTTTTACGTCGAAGCGCGGTGCGGGGTAGAAAATGTAGCTGTCGGTAAGCGCAGCGAGGTAGCTCTCCACCGTGTGGGCCGACGTTTTGCTCCCCGCCGAGGTGAGCGCGTCGCTGATGCGCTTCACCACGGAAAGGTTGCCCACGTTGTCGGCAAGGAAGCGCACCACGCGTTCCAGCACCGTGACGTCCGTTATTTTCTTTCTCGCCACCACGTCCTTCAGCACAATGGTGTGGTAGAGGCCCGTGAGGTATTCGCGCACCATCTCGTGGTCCGTGCGTATCTGTGCCACGTAGGGAAACGAGCCTTCCTCGATGTAAAGCCTGTAGGCGTTTTCGAGCGATGTGCCGGCGGGCAGCGTGGCGAGGTGCTCCTTGAACGAAAACGGATAGACCTTTATTTCCACATAACGCCCCGTGAGCAGCGTGGCTATCTCGCCCGAGAGCAGATAGGCGTTTGAGCCCGTCACGTAGATGTCCACATTGTCGAGGAGAAACAGGCTGTCTATCACTTTCTGGAAGTTGTCCACCAGTTGTATTTCGTCGAAGAAAAGGTAGTTCATCTTTCCTTCCTGCAGCCGCTCTTTCACGTAGGCGTGGAGCGCCCTGTAGTCGAGCAGCGGCTCGTTGCTCAGGTCTTCAAAGTTGAGGTCCACCACTTGGCTCGCGTCTACGCCCTCGCCCAGCAGCTTTTCGCGGAAAGCACGCAGCAAACACGACTTTCCGCAGCGGCGTATGCCCGTGATTACCTTTATCACCCTTTTTTCTCTCCATTTCTCCAGGAGAAGCATGTAGTCTGTGCGTTGTATCATAACGTGTGTCGTTTCTAAAAATGCATTGCACTGCAAATATACCCCTTGTTTGCGAGATAAATGCAGTCCACTGCAAATTTAGCCTATGAGAGACGCAAAAATGCAGTCCACTGCATTTTTCCTTTCCACAATAAGCCTTTCAAAAACTTCGGAAAAACGCACAAAAGAGTAGTTCCTGGCGGAAACGGCGTTTTATCTTTTTTATAAAATGCTGAAAATGTGTCCCATTTTTCCGAAAGACTTTTTCACTATTGGCGCTAAGCGTACATTTGTCCCATCATTTCAGAGGCTGCAGCCCCGCGCGGCGGCTTCGTGAACAGCAAACAATACAATTATGAAAGCAAAAAGTTTAATGGTAATGGCATTGCTCGCTTGCGGTGCCATGACAGCTTCGGCCCAGCAGGCCAAAGAGTTGCGCTTCGGCGTTGAAGGCGGCATGAACGTCTCAAAGATTACGAACCAGAAGTCCGACTGGCGTCTCGGCTTCACCGTCGGCGGTCGCTTGGAGTACAACTTCACCAACAGCTTCTACATGAACGCAGGTCTCCTCTGGTCGCAGAAGGGCAGCAAGTTCGAAAGCTCAACGAGCGTGGCAGGCGTCAAAGTGACGGGTACCTACAAGAGCAACCCCGGCTACATCGAAATTCCCGTTGACTTCGGTTACCGCTTCCACGTGGGCAACGGTGTGAGCATCTTCGGCCAGACCGGTCCTTACTTCGCCTTCGGCGTTGCCGGCAAGAACAAGGCTGAAGTGACCAACAACCTCGACAGCAAGCTCAACCAGAGCAGCGAGAGCGACTTCTTCGGCGACAACGGCGCCAACGCTTTCGACGCAGGCTGGGGCGTGCGCATCGGTGTGGAAGCCAGCGGTTTCCAGGTACACATGGGCTACGAGTACGGATTCTCCGACCTCGGCTCCACTGCCAACGGCGAGGACGGTCACCACAACTCCAACTTCAACATTGGCGTAAGCTACTTCTTCTAAGTCATCCTTTCCCCCTCCGAGGGGACAATGCACAAAAAAGAGGATGCACCGGAGCTTTTCCGGTGCATCCTCTTTTTGCGTTAGCGTGGGAGGGGCGGTTTGTTGCCTGTTGCCGCGGCTTGTTGCGGCCCGCCCGCTCGCCCAAAGAAAATGCCCCAAGCCGTGCCTGACAAAAAATAAAGAGAGAGAGAAGTGTGCTTTTGTCATAAAAAGGATTCAATCGGTGGCACAGCTAAGGGGCATATTTCGAAGTCGCTACTTCAAATGTCGTTCTTTGCCGCAAAGGTATGGATTTTTTTGTCCGTTACTTGGCAAGTAACGGGCTATGGGGGCGAAGTCTCCTGACTTCGCTTGCGCGGCGTCACAGACGCTTTTGCGTGGCTTCGCTTGCAAACTTTAAGAATAAAACGTTCAAAACAAATAAAACAGGCTGCGCCATGAGACTGGCAGTCTTGAACTTTCAAAACGAAAGGCTATGCCTTTTTTAGACGCTTGAGGGCGCAGCCGTTTTATTTGTTTTGAACGTTTTATTCTCTCTGCGTATTTTGCTTTCTTCGCGCAAGCGAGCTCGGTAGAGCTCGCCCCCATCGTTCGCTTGCATCGTTCGCTCAATCGCTCACTTAATAATTCGTTCATTTTCTACACAAAAAAAATCCGTTACTTGCCAAGTAACGGAAAGGTGGTCGTGCTATTTGTTTTTGTGGCTTGCAGCGTTTTGTACGGCTTTGAGGTTGCGTGCGTTGATGGCGGTAAGTCTGTTGAGTTCGAAACCTTTGAGGTAAATCTGTGTGGTGCGGATGGAAGTGTGGCCGAGCATTTCGCTGATGGCCTCCACGGGCGACCCTTCATATTTGGCAAGCGTGGCCCACGAATGGCGCAGCGTGTAGGTACTGACGTGTGAAGGCAGTCCCACGGCTTCGGCAAGAAGCGAGAGGCGGCGGTTGAATTCACGAAGTGCGGAAGTGTAAGTGCGGAATTGTGTTTCGCTGTCCGCTTCCTCCGCAGAGGGAGGCAAGAGCGGCAGCAGATAATTGCCCGAAGAGGCAGGCGGGCCGTTGAGGCTCCGTGTGTGGAACATCTGGCCGAGCAGCTGAAGTTCGCCGATGGCACGGAGCGTCGACGGCAGAAGTTCGATGACCACCGGCGTGCCCGTCTTGCGCCGTCGGTAGGAGAGGATGCCGTTCGCCACGTTCTGCACGGTCAAACGGCAGAGGTCGGCAAACGGAATGCCGCAAAGCTCGAAGGCAATGAGCGCCGTGAGCTGCGTGTGGCGCAGCAAGGAGGTGTGCACGGGGTGGAAGAGCAGGCGGTGGAGGTCGGCGGCGGAGAGCGCCCGCTTGTGCTGCGTGTCGATGCCCGTAAACACGCGGTGGAAAAGTTTCGCCTCCGTCGCCGTGTGGTACGCCTCCGCCGTGCGGTAATAGATGCTGCGGAGCATGCGCAGATAGGTGCTCGCCGTGTTGGGCTTCGCCCCGTGCAGCCGCAGGTGCGTTTCGTAGGCGAGGAGCATCTGCGGCGTAATCTGCTCCTGCGCGATGGACTGCGCGCCGAGAAACTGGCGGAACGACTGCAGCGCGCAGCGGTAGATGTGCGCCGTAGAGTGCCGCCCCTCCTGCCTAAGCCTTTCGATATACGCCTCGGCCGTGAGTGAGAATGCATTGGGTGGGTGTGTCATAACGGTTCGTTTTATTTTTATAAAAAACAAAACGGGCACAGCGAAGCGCAATGTGCTTGCTGTGCCCGTTGTTGGCTGTGAGGGCGGGGCTTGAAATGCCGCCCGTGTAAGTATGGTTCAATGCGTGCGGCTACCGGTGAGCCGGCGCACTGAGGTGGCGTGGAACGTTACTCTGCGTTGCTCCAGTCTTCCTTCGTCTTGCGCACGTAGGAAGCGTAGCGGCGCTGAGCGGCCTTCTTCGTCTCGTCGTAGAGCTCCTGAGCCTGTTCGGGGAGCGCCTTCTTGAGGGAGAGGAAACGCACTTCGTGGTCGAGGTAGTCCTGGAAGAGATCCCAGTCGGGCTCCTTGGAGTCGAGGGTGAAGGGGTTCTTGCCCTGCTCGGCGAGCTCGGGGTTGAAGCGCCAGAGGTGCCAGTAGCCGCAAGCCACTGCACGTCCTTCTTCAGCCTGGCTGCGTCCCATACCGCCCTTGATCTTGAGGCCGTGGTTGATACAGGGAGCGTA
>CAVCAV010000063.1:0-13559 GCA_963600165.1 Christensenella sp. UBA1685
AAGGTGGGAGCCAACGACGACTTCTTCAAGTTTGGCGGCACGTCGCTCAGCGCCATCAAGGTGGTGGCTACGCTGTTGACAAAAGGCTACAACGTCACCTTCAAGGATTTGTTTAAATACAAAACGCCGCGAAGCCTCGCCATCTTCATCGACATCACGCAAAACAGTGCGCAACCCGTAGAAACCCAGATTACAATTGCACCGCAAGCGGCCGAACTTCCCCAGTCGGCATTTGCAGAGGTGCTCGAGGCCAACACGCTCGACGCACTCCGCCAAGGCGAGAAGCAGACCGTCGGCAACGTGCTGCTCACGGGTGCCACGGGCTACATGGGCATGCACCTGCTGAAAGAACTGCTGCAAAACGAAAGCGGAACCATCTACTGCGTGCTGCGTAAGAAACGCGACCTTTCGCCCGAACAGCGCCTGCGTACGCTCTTCTTCTACTACTTCGACGGCATTGACGAACGCCTCTTCAACGAGCGCATAAAAGTGCTCGCCGGCGACCTCACCGATGCCGGAAGTCTCGACACGCTGCCCGACGACATCGACACGGTGTTCAACTGTGCGGCCAACGTGAAGCACTTCTCTGCCGGCAACGACATTGAGAAGGTGAACGTGGAAAGCGTGCGCCTGCTCGTCGACTGGTGTCTTGCCCACCATGCCCGACTCGTCCACGTGTCCACCGTAAGCATTGCCGGACTGAGCATCGACGGTGTGCCGGCTGTCGGCACGAAGCTTACCGAACAGATGTTCGACTACGGGCAGAACCTCGACAACCAGTACATCCATTCGAAATACAACGCCGAGAACATCGTGCTCACCGCCGTACGCGACAAAGGCCTCAGCGCGAAAATCATGCGTGTGGGCAACCTTGCTCCGCGCGACTGCGACGGCGAGTTCCAGATCAACTTCAAGAGCAATGCCTTCATGGGACGCATAGCCGCACTCTCCGCACTCGGCAGCGCCAACTATGCCCTGCTCGACGATCCTTGCGAGTTTTCGCCCATCGATGCCGTTTGCCGCGCCATCCGTCTGCTCTCGCTCACGCCGAAGCCGATGGTGGTGTTCCATCCCTACAACAACCACTGCATCCCCATGGGCGACGTGCTCGGACTTCTCGGCAGTGTAGGCGTGGACATGACTTATCTCGAAGACGACGACTTCAATGCGCTTGTGCAGGAGAAGTTGAAAGACGAGAGCGTGGTGGCAAAACTCCAGCCGCTCTTCGCCTACAACTTCGACGATGCGCAACACGTGGTGCGCTACCTCGGTTTCGACAACGCCTACACCACACAGGTGCTCCACCGCCTCGGCTTCAGTTGGCCTTACACCTCGTGGGACTATGTGGAACGCTTCATCACAACCATCCACGGCTTCAACTACATCTAAGCTCCACACACGTTAGGCAACGATAAAGCGAACGGCCACCGCCAACTGCACTGCTGCAGTTGCCGGTGGCCGTTGTCGGTATGTTGTCAGTCCTGTTTGGAGGAGGTACAATCCGAAACACCAAGGACATTCTTTTTGCGGCTTCGCTTGGTTTCTACGCTCAAGCGAGCTCGGGAGAGCTCGCCCCCATCGTCCGCTTCATCGTTCGCTTCATAGCTCGCCCCATCGCTTACACATTTTCTTTCCCCTTTCCCATGCGTTATGCCCCATCTATTGCGTAGCTTTGCAGTGCAAAAACATAAATCCCTAAACTCCACTTCCCAATGAAACCCTCCGTTCCCTCCATACGCACTGCGCTGCTTTCCTCCCTGTTTGCAGTTGCCGCCTCGTGCTCTACCGACGCAAAGCCCGTCGCCCCAACCGACCCCGACAATCCTACCATTTGCCCTCCGCGCGAAAGCGTACAGCCCGGCGACACCCTCTCCGCCCAAGTGCTTGAAACCTATGGCGAGGACACTTTCTTCACGTGCGGCGCCATTCCCGACTCCATATTCTCTTTCATGCAAGGCAAGTCGTTCAAGGCCAATTGCACCGTGCCGCGCGACTCGTTGCGCTACATCACCTGCCTTCATGTCGACAAGGACGGCAACGTCATCCTCGGCGAGATGGTGCTCAACAAGTCGGTGGCAGAACAGGTGCTCGGCATCTTCCGCCAGCTCTATGCCGCCCGCTATCCCATACAGCGCATGCGCCTCATAGACAACTGGGACGCCGACGACGAAATGGCCATGCGCGACAACAATTCCTCCTCGTTCAATTTCCGTTTCATCTCCCACACCCAAACGGTGTCGAAGCACGGAAAGGGCCTCGCCATTGACATCAACACCCTCTACAACCCCTACCACAAATATCTCGCCGACGGCACGGAGGTGATAGAGCCCGCCACCGGCAAACCCTACCTCGACCGCACCCAATCGTTCGACTACAAAATAGAGAAAAACGATCTCTGCTACCGCCTCTTCACCGCAGCCGGCTTCACCTGGGGCGGCAACTGGTCCGACCGCAAAGACTACCAGCACTTCGAAAAATAATGTCCCGATGGGGGGAGCGATGGAGCTCGCCCCCATCGTTCGCTCCATCGTTCGCCCCATCGTTCTCCCAAAACAAAAAGCCAATGGCCGCGGCCATTGGCTTTTTATCCAAGCGTTTTTTAAAAACGAAACGAGGTCCTTACTGCGCCACCTTCCATTCAAGAAAGTTCTCTTCGTCCTTCAGACCTACGTTAAGCCCCACTTTCACCACGGGTTTGCCCTTCATCTTGAAAGCATCGGCATAGTGGCGGGCCTCAATCTGTGCAAGGGCTTCATCGGCGCTCTTGTTGAACTTCAGTTCCATCACATAAATGGTGTCGGCGGTCTCGAGCACAATGTCTGTCCTTCCCTTCGCCGTGCGCTGCTCCACAAGGATGCGGTAGCTGGTAAGCAAGGCAAACATAATGTAGAGCGTCTGTTGCCAATGGCCCTCGTAGTTGGTGTTGTCGCAGTAGGGAACGGTGGCAAGGAAGTCGTTGAGCAGACTTAGGGCTTCGTCCATGTGGCCCTTCTTCAGCAGCACCGACATGTCGGCAATGACCACTCGGCCGCTGTCGATGGACGTTTCCAAATAGCCCGGCAGCAAACTGTCGAACAGGCCGACTCTTATCTCTTGGTTGGGTATGTCCAATGTATAGACCTCTGAGTCTTCGTCATAGTCCTTGATGGTGTAATACCCGCTTTGGTAAAGCAAAGGAATGAGCGAAGTCATCGTCTCCGTAGCCGCGTCAAATGAAGAAGATTTAGCTCTCATCTCACACAATTGGGACGGAACGACTTTGAATTTCCTCATCATGTTGATGAGATAGGTGGGTGTGCCGGAACCAAACCAATATGAATTTATCTTCTGCTTGGCAAAACAGTTGAGCAGACTGAAGGGGTTGTACACGTCGGGCGATGGCCAGCAGAAATGGTAGCCGTCGTAGTTGTCCTTCAGTTTCTGCACGGTTTCCTCACGTGTGAGTTTCAGTTTGCCGGCCAACTCGTCTATGTCGTTGCTCATCTGAGTGAGCATTTCATCTTCTGTGATTCCGCAGATGCCGGCATACGGCTCGTCCATGCTCACGTTGGTGATGTTGTTCAGTTCACTGAAAATGCTCAGTTGCGAGAACTTCGTAATGCCCGTAAGGAACACGAAGCGCAACATTGATTCGCAGTCTTTCAGTGGTGAGTAAAAGTTGCGCATCACTTGACGAAGATTGTCCAGTCTTTCGTTCTCATGAACCACATCGAGCAATGGCGCATCATACTCGTCAACAAGTATTACCAACTGTTTGCCTGTCTGCTTATGCACGGTCTTTATTAAGTTGAGAAGACGAACATTCGGGTCCGGCGATTCGCAGATTACACCAAAGCGCTCCTCATTCAACTTTAAAATAAAAAGAAGATATCGTTCCAAGGCATCTGTCTCCATGTGCTTTCCTCCAGCCATACTGAAGTGCAACACTGGGTAAGAGTTCCACTCCGTCTCTAGTCGTTCGATGGCAAGACCCTCAAAGAGGTCCTTCCTTCCCTCGAAATAACTTTGGAAAGTGGAAACGAGCAACGACTTGCCGAAGCGGCGGGGGCGGCTCAAGAAGAAATACTTCCCGTCCGTATGCGTCATGCGATAGACATATTCCGTCTTGTCTATATAGAGATTGTCCTCTTTACGTATACGTTCGAACGTCTGTATGCCTATTGGGTATAGTTTTCTTGCCATATCGTGTAGTTGTTTTTTTTCATTTGCAAATATACGGCTATTCAACGTAGCCGTCAAACTTTGCCGCCGTTTTACCCCCAGCGCGACGTCACATCCTACCGCCACCCCGTAGCAATTTGCTGTTTCCGTACACGAAACATTACGCTTAAAATACACTTTTTCAGAATTCTCTTACAAAAAGCGCACGAATCAAAATTAGTCCCTAATTTTGCAAGCAGAACTAAACTGCATAGAGGGTGGTTCTATAGACAGCCACCGAAACTTGACAAAGCTATTCTATAGAACCGCTCTATTTATAGAGGGACAACGATTATCCGAACCCATTAACTACGATTCACATGCACGCACAAAAACATTGGACAAAGGCGCTTGCCGCAGCGGCGCTGCTTCTTTGCGGACTTACCGCACAGGCCCAACGCGTGAGCTTGAAGACCAATGCACTCTACTGGGCCACCGCCACACCCAACCTCGGCGTGGAGTTCCGCCTCAACCGCCACCTCACGCTCAACCTCGAAGGTGCGGCCAACCGCCTGAAGTTCAAGTCGTACGACACGAAAGCCTTGGCTTTCATGCCCGAAATGCGCTACTGGTTCAGCGCACGTCCGCAGGCCGGCCATTTCGTCGGCATCATGGGCATGGGCACCCACTACGACCTCAAGCTCGACAAGACGCGCCACAACGGCGACGCCTTCGGAGCCGGCATCACCTACGGCTACAGCTTCGTGCTCGGACGCCACTGGAGCCTCGAAACCACGCTCGGTCTCGGCGCACTCCACGTGCGTGAGGACAAAACCACTGAAGGCCAGGTGGTAAACTACCACCGCAAAGGCCCCAACACCACCAAATGGGTGGCCACTCCACTCAAGGCCGGCGTGACCTTCGTATACATCATCAAGTAAAAACACACACGCACCAAGCATCTCCTTCCTTTTTCAGCGGCGCAGCCCTTCAGGCCCGCAGCCTTGCCCGCAAGCACTCCGAGGAAGGACCATCCAATCAACTCCAACGTTCTTCATCGCACAAAAGATGACTACACACTTCACCATACTGTCAAGCCACACGGCGCGGCGAGCTATGCTTACCGCGTGGCTGCTTTGCTTCGTGACCCTCCTGGCCACGGCGCAGGACGTGATCCGCGTCACGGGTACCGTCATTTCCAAGTCGAAGAACCTTCCCCTCTTCGGTGCCAACATCGTGGACGTCCCCACAGGACGCCGCATGGCCACCACCGACGAAGACGGACGCTTCGCCATCAACGTTCGCTCCAACACCACACTGCGCGTGAGCATGGTGGGAGCAAAGTCCACCACCGTAAAAGTGAAGGGACAGAACTTCCTCAAAATAGAACTTGAGGAAGAAGACGTCTTCCTCGGCGAAGCCGTGGTGGCCGCCAAACGCATCACCGACAAGGTGCAGCCCGAGCCCACCGACATCGAAGTGAAGGGCAACTATTTCTACGTGCGCACCCGCGTACGCGTACCCCGCGAAATGTTCTCGCACGACACGCGCCTCGTCGTGCAGCCCGTGCTCAACAACGTCACGCGCAACAACCTCAAGCTCATGCGTCCCATGGTCTACGACGCACAGGAGTACAACCGCACGCAGGACCGCCTCTACAACTTCGACATGAACGCCGCCGACGGCGACCCGCTGGCAAAATACGTCACCGTGAAGTCAGACTCCACCCGTGAGAGCGGACGCAAGAACGACATCATCGGCTATGCCGACTCCATCTATGTGGACAACGTGAAGGACGAATACACCTGCGACATCTACATGGCCATCGAGGACTACCGCCACATCCTCTACCGCGACACCACCATCATTGCCCGCGGTACGGTCAACCCCCTCCGCTGGCTCGACTACTCGTTCTCCGCCAACGAAATCACCGACTCGGCCTACTTCCCCAAACCCGAAGTGCAGCTCCGCGACAGCAAAGGCGAAATAGACCTCCGCTTCCCCATCGGCAAGGCACAATTCGACACGAAAGACGCCCACAACCTGGCCGAGACGGAAAAGCTCCGCAAGCAGCTCGAACAGATTGCCCGCGAAAAGGACGCCACGCTCCAGGCCCTCGCCATTGAAGGCACGTCGTCGCCCGACGGCCGCTACTCTTCCAACCTCACCCTGGCACAGAAGCGTATGGACTTTGCCATCAACTACCTCCGCGGCCAGCTCCCCGAGGACATGCGCAGCCACATGAAGTTCACCTCCAAGGCCAACGTGGCTCCCTGGGGCGACGTCATCCGCCTCATGCGTGCCGACAGTCTCAACGACGAAGCCAACCAGGTGGCAGCCGTCGCCAAGCGCTACGACAACATCGACCAGCAGAGCAAGGCCATGCGCAAGCTCCCCTTCTACGGCCGTCTGCTCGAAGGCAAATACCTCCCGCAGCTGCGCCGCGTGGGCTACGTGATGAACTACTCCATCTTCCGCCAGCTCACCATCAGCGAAATCAACGAGCTCTACCAGAAAGACTACCGCCAGCTCTCACGCTTTGAGTTCTTCCAGCTCTACCGCAACGAGAAGGACGAGAAGCGCCGCGAAACCATCCTTCGCCAGGCGCTGGAGATGTATCCCTCCTTCATGGTAGCCGCCAACGACCTTCAGACCATTCTTATCAACCGTCAGGAGTCCGACCCCGAACTTCTCCAGCCCTTCGCCGGACAGAAGGCTCCCGTGGCTGTCAATGCCAACCACATGATAGCCCTTCTCAACGCCGGACAGTACACGCGTGCCGACTCCATCGCACAGTTCCTCCCCGACGTGGAAAGCACCCACTTGCTCCTCGCCGTGGACAATGCCCTCAACGGACATTACGAAGAGAGCTACAAAACCATTGCCGAAACCGGCAAACGCAACGAGCTCGTCATGCTCCTTGCCATGAAGCGCAACAAAGAAGCCCTCGAAGCCAGCAAGGCACTGCCCGACGACGAAGCCATGACGCACTACCTCCGCGCCATCTGCCTCAACCGCGCAGAAAAGCCCGTTGAAGCCTACGACGAATTGGAAAAAGCACTTAAGATGGACCCCTCGCTCGAACGCATGGCACACATCGACGGTGACGTTAACGACCTCTTGCTCGATAAGAAGAAATGAAACAAAGCCACATTTTCCAGATGAAGAACTACCGTAACGCAGCTGCCGTTTGCCTCATGGCTCTCAGTTCCGCCACGCTCGTACAGGCCCAAGTGCCGGGAAGCGCGCTCGACTATATGTTGCAGCGGCCGCGTGTAACCAAAGAATACAGCCACAAGCACGCATTCGACCACCTCTTCCTTGATGCCGGTGCGGGTGCCAACTTCATGGGCAGCAAAAGTTCGAAACTCGGTCCGCAAGCCGAAATAGGCATCGGCGACTGGTTCACGCCCGAACACGGCATGCGCCTCAACTTCAGCGGAGGGGCCTACATCACGAACGGCGTGAAAGCCAAGTTCGGCAACGTGGCACTCGACTACATGCTCAACATCACCGCCCTCTCGCAGCGCGGCAGCACCTACACGCCGCGTCCCTTCGAGGTCTACGGTGTGGCGGGCGTCGACTTCGCCATGTCGCGTGCCAAGAAGCACAACGACCACGGATTCGGCGGACACATCGGACTTCGCGGCCAGGCCGCCATTTCGCCCTACACCTACTTCTTCATCGAGCCGCGCGCCGGTCTCATGCAGGACGAAGTTTCGCAAGCCTACACCTGGCACGGCTACCGGCCCGTGGCCAGCGTGACTGCAGGTTTCGGCTACCGCTTTGCGGAAGACGGCAACCACGGCAAGAAGGGCGCTTCGGAAAGCACGGGCTGGGCCAACGGACTCTTCGTGGGCGTAGCCGGCGGTCCGCTCTTCTTTGCCAACACCCACCCCGACACGTGGACCGACAACACCGGCGGCCGCGTGGCCTTCAACGTGGGTAAGTGGTTTTCGCCCCTCAGCGCTGTGCGCCTCGGCGTGAGCGCCACCACGCTCAAGCAGACCAATGCCCACCGCGCCAACGTATTGGGCGGACAGCTCGACTATATGCTCAACCTCCACAACGCCTTTGGCGGCGTGAACACCGACCGCTGGTTCTGGATCAACGGCGTGGCAGGCGTCAGCCTCAACGCCACGGCCGACGGTTCGGGCAAGCACTACCGCACATTCGGCGTTGGCGGCGGTCTGCAGGGCAACTTCCGCCTGGCACCCGGCTTTGCCTTCACGCTCGAACCGCGCATGGACATGTACCGACAGGACTACGCACCCGCGCTCTACACCATGAAGAAGTGGGACGCCACGGCTTCCGTCCTTGCAGGACTGACCTACACCTACAGCGAGAGTTCAAATGCCGAACGTGCCCACGACGACTTCACGCAGCAGAGCTGGCACGACCACATGTTTGTGGAAATGGGCATCGGAGGCAACATTCCCGGCATAAAGGCCGCTGCATACCATCCGTTCCAATACCTGCGTCCGCAGGTGACGGCAGCCGTGGGCAAATGGTTCACCCCCTTGCACGGCGCACGCATCTGGGCACAGTTTGCACAGACGGAATACAACAACGACGAGCCCTTGCGCACGAAGCATTTCGACATGGGGGCCGACTACCTCTTCAACTTCACCAATGCCATTTGCGGCTACCGCGCCGACCGCATGTTTGACCTCTCGGGTGCACTCGGCGCAGGCTTCTCCCACCGACAGCAGACCGACAAACTCTTCTTCGGCATGGACGCCTCGCTGCGCGGTACGTTCAACGTCAATCCGTTCTTCGGCATCTACATCGAGCCGCGCATCCAGGGCTTTGGCAAGGACTATCTGCCCACCTCGCTCGGCAAGTCGAAGGTCGACTTCGTGGCTTCAGCCTCGGCCGGTGTGCAGTTCAAGATGAACGGCTACAATGCCGCCGAAGCCAGAGAGCGTGCCGAAGAAGACGGCAACGGACTCCGCAGTTCGGTCTACGTGCTCGGCGGTGTGGCAGCTCCTGCCAAGCATCTCCGTTCAACGGACTACTATATGCCCGTGGGCCGCATAGGTTACACGCAATGGTTCACCCCGCTCTCCGCCTGGCGCGTGAGCCTGGGCGCACAGATGCAGCGCAAAGTAGAAGGCCATCGCTATGCACAGGCCGGCGCCGCCGTCGACTACATGACGGACCTCACGGCACAGACCTACGGCTACGACCCCAACCGCGCAGTAAGCATCAATGCCCTCGCCGGTTTCGGTCTCGGCGTTGACCGCGGTGCAGGAAAGACCTATTTCGCTCCCGACTTCCACTTCGGCGGCCAGATGTCCGTACGCCTCGGCAGCTCGGCCCATCTGCTTTTCGAACCTCAGGTTTCGGCCCGCCTCTCCAAGCGTTTCAAGGATTCGCAGCTCAACCGCTGGACTCCGCAGATGATGGTGGGTCTCGACTACAGCCTCGAACGCCAGCGCGGCACGCGCGACCCCTACGGCAAGCCTCAGCACGAGCGCTTCGTTTCGGTGAGCGTAGGTACGGGCGGCTACACGGGAAACTTCACGCAGATGAGTCCCTTCCGTCGCAAGTTCACCTTCGCCAGCGACGTGGCGTACGGTCAGTGGGTCAACTCGCTCAGCGGTTTCCGTGCCGGTGTGAGCAACACCGTGGTGCAGCGCCACGGCAAGGGTAACGAAAACATCACGGCTGTCCATGCCGACTACATGATGGACCTCTGCACGGCCATCGGCGGCGAAGGTGTGCAGACGGGCCGCTTCCGCCTTACGGGACTTGCCGGTGCCACCCTCGGCTTCTCTTCACGCGAAGGCCGCGACACGAAGGTAGCTCCCGGTCTCGAAGCAGCCATTCAGGCCGGCGTGCGCGTCACTCCCTCCGTCGAGCTTTACCTCGAACCTTCCGCCACGCTCTTCACCAAGGCCGTCAATCCCGGCACGAGCCATCCCGCCGAAGGCGAACTGAAGCTCTCGCTCGGCTCGAAGTTTTACTTCTAAGAATTGAGCGAACGATGCGGGCGAACGATGGGGGCGAGCTCTCCCGAGCTCGCTTCAGCGACAAGGCAAACTTCAAACAACTGAAGTTTCAACGATAACACGCATTCTGCCCGCCACCACTTGATACACAACACATCCTGCAGAAAGGTCCCCAAAGGCCGTTCCGCAGGATGTGTTTTTTCGTTTTTACGCCCATATGCACCGAAATAGCCGCACGGCAAGGCAGTTCGTCAGAAAAAAAACGTAAATTGCACTTCATTACGAACTTTTCCCGTCCGTTATGTTTTAATTCTGCACCGGACCCCGCCCAATCCTTCACACCTCATTCAATGAAAAAGCAGCACGGCGTGCTTTTGCAATCCGGCCATCGCTGCAAAATATGTCTTCTAAATGAACATCGCCATAATTCTCTCCGGCGGCGTGGGTAGCCGCATGGGACTCGACATTCCCAAACAATACGCCGTGGTGGACCACCGCCCCATCATCAGCTACTGCCTGAAAACCTTTTTCGAAAACCAGCGGACCGACGCCGTGGTCATCGGCGTGACCGACGAATGGAAAGCCTTCGTGGCCGAACAGGTGGAAGCGCTCCGTCCCTCCAAGCCCGTCTTTTACGCCGCTCCCGGCGAAACGCGCCAGTACTCCATCTTCAGTGCGCTGAAGGAAGTGAAGCGCCAGGGCTTTGCCGACGACAGCGTGGTCATCGTACACGACGCGGCACGTCCGCTCGTAAGCCACGAACTCATTGACCGCTGCTACGACACCTGCCGCCACGCCGACGGCGCCATGCCCGTAATTGCCGTGAAAGACACCACCTACTACAGCGAAGACGGCACCCACATCGCCCGTCTGCTCGACCGCAGCAAGCTCTGGGCCGGACAAGCGCCCGAGGCTTTCGCCTTCGGAAAATATCTCGCCGTGCACGAACAGATGCCGCGCGAGGATCTGCTAAAAATCAACGGCAGCACGGAAATAGCCTTCCAGAACGGTCTGAACGTGGAAATGGTGAAGGGCGACCCGATGAACTTCAAGATAACCACTCCCGAAGACCTCTCCAATTTCGAATCCATCATAACCTCACGCCAATAACAAGCCAAACAACATAAGATGAAAGCCTACGTTTTGCATGCCGTCAACGACTTGCGTTACGACGATACGAACCTTCCCGAATGCCCTGAAGGATGGGCCATAGTAAAGGTGAAAGCCGCTGGAATCTGCAGTTCCGACATAGCACGCGTGTTCACCAAAGGCACGTACCACTTCCCCACCATTCCCGGCCATGAGTTTGCCGGCATTGTGGAGAGCGTGGCCTCGCCTTCCGACAGCGCACTCGTCGGCCGCCACGTCGGCGTGTTTCCCCTCATCCCCTGCCGCCACTGCGAGCAGTGCGGAGAAAAACACTACGAGATGTGCGCCCACTACGACTATGTAGGCTCGCGCCGCGACGGCGGCTTTGCCGAATATGTGGCTGTGCCCGTGTGGAACCTCGTGCCGCTTTCCGACGCCATCCCCTTCACTTCCGCCGCCATGCTCGAACCGCTCTCTGTGGGCCGCCATGCGGTGAAGATTGCGGGCATAAAGGCAGGCCAGAGCGTAGGCGTCATCGGCACGGGCATGATTGGCATTTGTGCAGCACAGTGGGCGAAGAGTCTCGGTGCGAGTGCCGTGAAGGTGATTGGCCGCAACGAAGGGAAACGTACGCTTGTGGAAAAGGCCGGACTCGACTATGCCGTGCAGACCGCACCCGATGCCGCCGTGCAGTTTGACGTGGTGGTGGAAGCCGTGGGCACTCCCTCGGCAGTCGACCTTGCCGTCAACTCCGTGAAGCCCGGCGGCACGCTCGTGCTGATGGGTAACCCCTCGGCCGACATCCCCCTCTCGCAAAACACCTACTGGCGCATTCTCCGCAAGCAGCTGGTGGTGAAAGGCACGTGGAACTCTTCGTACGACGGCAAGAACCCTTCCGACTGGACGGAGGTGGTCAGCGCGCTGGAGAAGGGCGAGATAAAAGTGGAGCACCTCATCACGCACTGCTTTCCGCAAGAGCGCCTGAAAGACGGACTCGAACTGATGTTCAACCATAAAGAACCTTACTGCAAGGTAATGACCACATGGAACGACTGACAAAAAAAGGCGAGATATCGGCTTCTATGATGTGTTCCGACCTCGTGAACCTTCAGCAGACCATCCGCACGTTTGAAAGCCAAGGCATCGAGCACCTCCACATCGACATGATGGACGGCAACTTCGTGCCCAACTTCGGCCTCGGCGTGGACTACATACGCAGTCTGCGCAAGCTCACCGACATTCCCCTCGACCTCCATCTCATGATAAAGGACCCGGAATACAAGCTGCAGTGGATAGGCATCGAGCCGACGGACATCGTGTCCATCCACTACGAGAGCAGTTTTCAGGTGCAACGCGCCCTGGACTGGCTCGTGCCTTTCGGCTGCAAACGTTTCCTCGCCATCAATCCCGCCACGCCCATCAACTCGCTCGAGGAGGTGCTCGACTACATCGACGGCATCAACCTTCTCATGGTGAACCCCGGCTTTGCGGGCCAGAAGATTGTGCCGAGCACCATGAAGAAGGCGCAGAAGGTGGCCGACCTGCTCCACCGCGAAGGCCGCGAGGACATCACCATCGAGGTGGACGGCAACATCACGCCCGAGAATGCCCGCAAGCTCAAGGCCATCGGCGCCCGCATCTTCGTGGCCGGCACCTCCGCCATCTTCAAAGGCAACGTGGACGACTACGAGAAAAATATCGAAATTTTCCGCGAAGCCATTAACTGAGCAGCGCCATCTATGGGAACGAACGATGGGGGCGTAGCGCATGGGGACGAACGATGCAAGCGAACGATGGGGGCGAGCTCTCCCGAGCTCGCTTGCGCGAATATGTATCACTCGTGTAGAACGCGACGTTTCAAACGTCGCCCCCATGGAGGGCGCAGCTTCGCTTTAAATCTTCGCGCAAGCGAAGTCAGGAGACTTCGCCCCCATCGTTCGCTACCATCGTTCGCCCCCATCGTTCGCCCCTTTTTAACACTGAGAATCGCGCGGAAATCACCAACCGCCCGATTGCCCGCAAATACGCGAATCTCAGCGCAGGCGCAAGCCTATATTATTAAAAGACATTTTGCTTTCGTCGTACTTTTTCCATTGTTTTTCTTTCGGCATGCCCTTGTCTGGGCAAAAAGGCCGTTTTTGTGGCCGTCACGGCAAAGCATCCCGTAAAAATTCCAAGCGTTCCCGTAAAAATTGCAAGGCAGCAAATTTTTACGGGATGCTTTTTTGTTGCCAGGCGGAGCGTCAGAGGCTCGCAAAAGCCGTTTTTACGTTCTATTTCAATCCAGCCGTTTGTCAATATTTCGTCACTGATTTAACAAATCGCGACGGCAGCATTGATACGAAAGTTATTTTAAGGAAGGTGACTATATACGAC
>CAVCAV010000064.1:0-13524 GCA_963600165.1 Christensenella sp. UBA1685
ATGCCGGCGTGCTCAATGCTAATCACCGTCTCGCCCTGAGGGTTCTTCACCTCCAGCAAGCCCGTGTTCTTGTTGCCCTCCCACATCCATCCGGAGTCAAAGTACTGACGCATCATGTCCTCGGCATCGTGAACCACTTCGCTCGCAGGAGCGCATACCATCACAAAGCCGCCGCGCTGCAAGGCCAACGAGCGAATCTTCTTTGCCAAATCACTCTGGCCCTTCTGGGGGTTGTAGTTCAATGCCCAACTGACCATCTGCTCAGTCACGCCAAACGCCTTGCGCAAAAACTCACGCTGACTCCTAGTTACGCTGATTACTCTTTTCATGTCGTTTAATCACTGTTTAATACGGTTCGACTTATTCAATTCAATAATCCTAAACTTGCACCACACGCCCTTTTTCGCTAACTTTGAACGCGCGGTTAAGCTTAATCACGCTGAAAAGATAGGGATGATTTTCAACTCCGCAATCATTGCGGGGATTATTTTCAATTCTTATGGGAAATATTTTAACCAGAATACAGCAAATCGCATCAAACGAGGAGATAACTATCGGTGCGCTTGAGCGTAAGATAGGAGCTAGCAAAGGCGTGCTTTCGCGCGCAATTAACAATGGAACCGACATTCAATCGAAGTGGTTGCAAATTATCGCCGATAATTATCCCCGCTATTCTACAAGTTGGCTCCTCACGGGGAGAGGATCTATGCTAGTTCAGGAAGGGGCAGAGGGGGAGCAAGCGAGCGAGCAAGCAGAGGAGCCCGCCACAGCCACAGACACACAATACACACAGATGATGAATAAGATTATTGAGATGGCGCAAGAGATAGGAAGGCTCAAAGAGCAGATCAGGCAAATGAACATCCAAAAAGACATTCATGCCACCTGTGCCAACACAAAGTCTATTGCCGATGCTGGCTAATGCGATGGAGCAACGCATAACACCATCCCCACCGTGCCCAATATGCCAATCATGCCTACCACCACGCGTCACGCACACCACACACGCCACAAGCGTCGCGCACGCACACAAATAGGCATTGAGAGCCTTTAAACCGCCCCAAACCCCGATAAACAGGGCACTCCCCGCATCCGGCAAAGCCAAAAAACACCCCAAAACGTGGGAATATCCCCACCCCCTAAACACCCGAAAACGACACCAATCACGCTTTTTCGGGCAATAGGTAGGGGGCAATACCTCGTTTTGCGTGTTAAAACTGAATACCCAAATGCACACCCTCTCGCTACATTTCGTTTTGCAACGCACACCCAAACGCACACCCAAGTGCACACCCAAACCCGAAAAACACCCGTTTTAGCCCCATTCAGGAGCCTCCAAAACGCAAAAACAGCTTGAACACCGACCATTTCAGTGTTCAAACCGTTCAAAATTCGTTTAAGTCCCGATAAATCAGCGTTTTATGAAACTCATACAAACGCCATTCAGCCCCATTCCTCCTCCTTCCCCGTATCCCGTCGCTCCAACCGCCACAAACACCCTCATACAGCCCCTTTTAGCCCCTCAGACGTCCCAATCCACACCAGCACAAGAAAAGCCCCACAGCCACTACCCATCGCGCCCATGGGCGACCAGGACCCATCCATCACCAGCCAGAGCACATCCATAGCCAACCACTAGCCAAGCCCCATCAGCACCCCATACCCGCCATTTTCCTCCTATCCATCCCCCGATGTAAACCTTCTCCCCTCAAACACCGTTCAAACCATTCCCAAACGTAAAGCGAATGTAAACCCAATGTAACGTTTCGTTTTTCCACCCATCCAACCCCATCACTCACAACTCCCTCATTCTCACCCCTTTCGCCGATTGTACTCCAACTCCACATTTACACGTTTCGTTTTATCCCCCGTAGAACTTACCAAAATTCGTTTAGCGCGGCGAGCGGCCTGTAAGGTCACCACATCAACCGCATAAGCGTTTTGTTTTGGTGCATGTGGTGGCCTTACAGGCCGCTTGCGGCGCTTTCTATGAAGTGAGTATGTGCATTACTCTACAAAGCGTTATAGAGAAACCCCTTCCTTTGGAATGGGAATGTGCATTACTCACAAAGCGTTATAGGGCCGTTGCTTCATAAATTTCTCGTCAATTCAAATGAACTGGAATTCTCCAATTCTCTAATTCTTGACAATTATGTATTGAGGCGAAGCCGCAGCCGCTTATATCTCCCCGATTCTTGTTCTGAACTCCTCTTCCGAGAGGATGGGGATATTCAACTTGCGTGCCTTTTCGAGTTTCGACGGGCCCATGCCCTCGCCGGCGAGGATGAACGACGTCTTGCCCGAGATGCTGCCCACGTTGCGGCCGCCGTGGCGCTCGATGAGCTGCTTGTATTCCTCACGGGAATGGTGGACAAACGTGCCGCTGATTACGATGGCCAGTCCCTGCAGCGCCGTTGAGGCAAGTTCCTCGCGCACCGTTTCCATTTGCAGTCCGGCTGCAGCAAGGCGGTCCACCAACTCGGTGTTGCGCGTGTCGGCAAAGAACGTCACCACGCTCTTCGCAATGGTTTCGCCTATGCCCTCCACCTGCATGAGGTCGTCCAAACGGGCGGCACGCAGGGCCGACATACTGCCGAAGTGGCGTGCCAGACCTTTTGCTGCCACCTTGCCCACGAAGCGAATGCCCAAAGCGTAGAGCACACGTTCGAAGGGCACTGTGAGACTCTTCTTCAGTCCGTCCACCACGCGCTGCGCCGAACGCTGGCGTGAACCGTCGGCACCCATCAGGTCCGCTGCCGTAAGGCGGTAGAGGTCTGCCGCATCGTGAATCAGTCCGCTCTCGAAATAGTGGTCCACCGTTTCGGGACCGATAGAGTCGATGTTCATGGCGTCGCGACTGATGAAGTGCTCAATACGTCCCTTCAACTGGGGAGGACAAGCCGTGTCGTTGGGGCAGTAGTGGGCAGCTTCGCCCTCGTAGCGCACGAGCGGTGTGCCGCATTCGGGACACGTTTTGATGAATTCCACCTTCTCGCCCAGCGCTGCCGTGCGCGCTTCCTTGTCCACGCCCACAATCTGCGGGATAATTTCGCCCGCCTTCTCCACATAGACGTAGTCGCCGCGGTGAAGGTCGAGTTCGCGAATGATGTCCTCGTTGTGGAGCGAGGCACGTTTCACCACCGTACCTGCAAGCAGTACAGGGTCCATGTTCGCCACCGGCGTGACAGCTCCCGTGCGTCCCACCTGGAACGTCACCTCGTTGAGCAATGTGCGTGCCCTTTCGGCCTGGAACTTGTAGGCGATGGCCCAGCGCGGACTCTTTGCCGTGAGGCCCAGACGTGCCTGCTGTTCGAGCGAATTCACTTTCAGCACAATGCCGTCCGTGGCCACGGGCAGTACGCGGCGGTGCACGTCCCAGTAGTCGATGTAGTCGTAGATGTCCTGCAGCGAGTGGGCGAGCTTCATGTGGGTGGAAACTTTGAAGCCCCAGCTGCGCGCCTCTTCAAGTCGTGCCAGGTGGTAAGGCGGGAGTTGTTCGCTGCCGAGCACGTAGTAGAGATAAGCGTCGAGTTTGCGCTTTCCCACCTCAGCCGACTTCTTGCTCTTCAGCGTACCCGAAGCTGCATTGCGCGGGTTGGCGAAGAGCTGTTCCTCGCGTGCTTCGCGTTCGCGGTTGAGCCGTTCGAAGCTCTCCCACGGCATGAGCACTTCACCGCGCATCTCGAAGTCGGCGGGGCAGCCGCTGTTTTCGGGGAGCTCGAGGGGGATGGAACGGATGGTCTTCACGTTGGCCGTCACGTCGTCGCCCTTCGTACCGTCGCCGCGCGTCACGGCATACTTCAGCCGGCGGTTCTCATAGACGAGCGAGATGCTCAGGCCGTCGAACTTCAGTTCGCAGCAGATGTCGAACGGTTCGCCGCCGAGTCCTTCGCTCACCCGTTCGTAGAACGCCTGCAAGTCGGCGCGCGAGTAGGTGTTGCCGAGCGAGAGCATCGGCGTCTTGTGGTCCATCTGCACGAAGTCGTGACTGAGGTCCGAACCCACGCGCACGGTGGGCGAGTTGGGGTCCGCCATTTCCGGGTGACGCGCCTCGAGGTCCGCCAGTTCGTGCATCAGGCGGTCAAACTCCTGGTCGGAGATGGTGGGCGCATTGTCGACGTAGTAGTTGTGGTTGTGTTGGTGGAGTTCGCTTCGCAAGTCTACGATGCGTTGCGTTTCCTGTTCTTGGAGAGTCATGGAGTAGGGGATAAGGGTTGGAATGCGAGGTGAGTATGCAGGGGAAAATCTGTATTTGGGCGAGGGCGGGCTGAAGGCCCAATGACCACATAGCCCAGGGCAAGCGAAGCGACACCCTGGGTATGCCGTAATCCAAAGGGAATGCGCCCTGAAGGGGAAGCATCATGTCTATTTCGGATAAAAATGTCGCGCACGTGTAGCAAAGGTGTAGCCCTTACAGGGCGCGCGTTCAGTGAGGTTGCGGAAACCCAGGGTGTCGCTTCGCTTGCCCTGGGCTATGTTGTTGCTGGGCCTTCAGCCCGCTTTCGCTCAAAATTGCAAATTGAATAAGCCCCAGTGCTACTTACTCAAGCAAAATTAGCAATTAAAGGCAAGAATTCGTAATTTTGCGCCCGAAAAGGCCGCGGCTCCATGCGCATGCCGCGCAACTACTCCTTTATTATATATATAGTAACCCCTTCCGAAACCCCATGCGAATAGATATCATCACCGTGCTCCCCGAGATGCTCGACGGCTTCGTCAATGCGTCCATCCTGGCCCGTGCACAGAAGAAAGGACTGGTGGAAATCCATCTCCACAACCTCCGCGACTACACCACCGACAAGCACCGCCGCGTCGACGACTATCCCTTCGGCGGCTTTGCCGGCATGGTGATGCAGTGCCAGCCCATCGACGCCTGCATCAGTGCCCTCAAGGCCGAGCGCGACTACGACGAAATCATCTTCACCTCACCCGACGGCGAACAGTTCGACCAGCCCATGGCCAACGAGCTCTCCCTGAAGAAAAACATCATCATCCTCTGCGGTCACTACAAAGGCATCGACTTCCGCATCCGCGAACATCTCATCACCAAGGAAGTCAGCGTGGGCGACTACGTCCTCACCGGCGGCGAGCTTGCCGCAGCCGTTATGAGCGATGCCATCGTGCGCCTCGTGCCCGGTGTGCTCGGCGACGAACAGAGCGCCTTCAACGACTGCTTCCAGGACAACCTCCTCGCCGCACCTGTCTACACCCGTCCTGCCGACTACAAAGGCTGGAAAGTGCCCGACGTCCTCCTCTCCGGCCACGAGGCCAAGATAAAAGAGTGGGAAATAGCCCAAAGCCTCGAGCGCACCCGCAAGCTCCGTCCCGACCTGCTCGGGGAGTAAAATTTGCTCAGAGGAAATTTAAATTATAAACGGGCCCAAATCGTTGGGCTCGTAGAAAGTTCGCCTTAAGCCCGCTTTTTGCGCGAACTTCTATCTTGTACAATCCTTCATGTGCTTCTTTAGGCTTGTCCAAGCCCAAAAATGTTCTTTTATCGTTGCAAGGAAATTCCAAAATGTACTACCTTTGCAGCCGTTAATAAAACCAACAAGCAACAGAACCTGTATTTCATATTCCTTCCCCACAATGAAAAAATCCCTCTTCTCGCTCTTCTTGCTTCTTATTACCCTCTACTCCTGCAAGACGTCGGAGAAAGTAATCTATTTCCAGGACATGCAGAGCGGCGAAACGTTCAACACACAGTCGAAGACCGCCCTTAAGCTCGCTCCCGGCGACAAGGTTGGCGTCAACGTGACTAGTACCGCCACGCCCGAGCTCGCCCTCCGCTACAACCTGCAGCAGAGCACCAACAGTTCTACGAACAACCAGGACAACCAGCGCTACACCATCGACGAGAACGGCAACATCGACATGCTCGGTGTGGGACGCATCTGCATCGGCGGCCTCACCCGCTCCGAAGCCGCTGCAAAGATTCAGGCCGCTTTCCGCGACGGCATCCTCAACGACGCCGTAGTCACCGTGGCCGCCTACAACCAGTACGTCACCATCCTCGGCGACGTGAGCCACCCCGGACAGCAGACCATCAACCGCGACAACATGACCATCCTTGAGGCCCTCGGTGCTGCCGGCGACCTCAATATCACCGCCCGCCGCGACTGCATCCGCGTGATCCGTCAAGAAGGCAACGAGAGCAAGACCTATTTCGTAGACCTCCGTTCGAAGGACATCTTCAACTCGCCCGTCTACAACCTCCAGCAGAACGACATCATCTACGTAGAGCCCAACAAGGTGAAGGTAGGTCAGTCCACCAACAACGACAACTCCCTGCGAAGCATCTCCACGTGGCTCTCCATCAGTTCGTTCCTCCTCTCTCTCGGTATCCTCATTTTCCGTTAAGTAGCCCATTCAGTGAGCGATTTCGCTCCATTGTGATATCAGTTCACAAAGGCAAGGGCATAAATATGATTTGTGCACGCTTGCCGAAACACACCGCATTTAGGAATGTGCGGTGTGTTTTTTTATGTGTCTATGGGGGGCGAAGATTTGCACCTTCTATGGAGGCGACGTTTGGAACGTCGCGCTCTACACGAAACGACATACGCCGTGTAGAGCGCGAAGTCAGGAGACTTCGCCCCATGCACTTGCGCACCCAAAGCATCGCTCAAACGCCGTGTAGAGCGCGACGTTTCAAACGTCGCCTCCATAGGAGGTGCGATTCCTCACGCAATGTCGCGCAAAAGCGAGCTCGGGAGAGCTCGCCCCCATCGTTCGTTCCTAACGTTCGCCCCCATTGTTCGCTCAGACAGGTGCAAAGTGCAACTCATTTGTACATTTGCACATTTGCACATCCGCATAGCGCCACTTTTCCCCATTCTCATTACCTTTGCAGAAAATAGGCTGCGCACCATGCACATCTGTGTTCCTTGCTGCGTGCGCGCCTCACCGACAAATAGCACATCCTTTGCTTCCTCAAAGCATAAAATCTATGGAAACCCCTCCTCAACATATACCCGCTACCGACCCCGTGAAGTACGTGCGGCGCAGCCTCCAGTCCGCACTTCAGGCCATGCCCGCCATGCAGCGCGACCACGGCATGCTCCGCCTCGATGCCAACGAAAGTCCGTTCAACAGTCCCGAGTGCCGCTACCCCGATGCCCAGCTCCTCCGCCTCAAAGCCCTCTGGGGCCGCCACGAGGGCATTCCCGCCAAGTGCTGCTATCTCTGCAACGGCACCGAACAGGCCGTAGACCTCACGCTCCGCGTGTTCTGCAATCCCGGACTCGAAGAAGCCGTCGCCGTCACCCCCTCGCGCTCCGTCTATGCCCGCCGCGCCCGGCTCAACGAAGTGCGTTGCACCCAAGTGCCCCTCGACAACGAAACCTTCGCCCTCAATGCTGACGCCGTGGTGGAAAGCGTTCGCCACAACACCAAGGTCATCTTTCTCTGCAACCCCAACAGCCCCACCGGCAACGTGCTCTCCGCCGAAAGCATCGCCACCCTTGCCGACCTCTTCGACGGCATAGTCGTAGTGGACGAGTCGTATATAGAGTTCGCCCCCGGCCAAAGCGGTGTGCGGCTCATCAACGACCATTCCAACGTCGTCATCCTACGTTCATTCTCCCACGCCTGGGCCTCTGCCGCCGTGCGCCTCGCCGTAGTCGTGGCCCATCCCACGCTCATCAAGTACTACGAATGCATGGGCCTGTGCCACCCCGTCAGCAGTCTTGCCGCCGACTATGCCGAGCGCCTTGTGCGCCGCCGTCTCGACGTGGACAAATGGGTGCGCCAGCTCGTCGACGAACGTTCGAAAGTCGTTCTCGCCCTCCGTCAGTTGCCCGTATGTCTGAAGGTCTATCCCAGCGAAACCAACTTCCTCATGGTGCGCCTCCGCCAGCGCGACGATGTAGTGCGCTACCTTGCCGAACAAGGCATAGCCGTACTCCCCCTTGAAGGCGACAGCCGCATAGCCGACTGCGTGCGCATCACCGTTTCCCTTCCCGTAGACAATTCGCGCCTCCTCGGCGCCCTGCGAAAATACTGTGAAAGTCATCCCCAAAAACAATAGCCTTATGTCAAAAATACTCCGCACAGCAAAGGCTGCATTCCTCCTTGTAGCCGCCCTTTCCCCCTGCGCCGCCTCGGCACAGAGCGACAAACCCGAAGAAGGAAAGGTGTACCTCATCAACCGCAACACCAACACCAACGCCTACATCTACGAGTCGTCCGCGCGCCTCACCGCCGGACCCAACGACAAGACACAGAAGCAGTACTGGCGCTTCGTACCCACCGGCACCGCCGACCGCTATTATGTGCAAAACGTCACTTCCGGTCTCTACATCCAAAGCACCAACCTCCCCGCCCAGAGCGGCCAGACCCAGCAGGTGCAGTGCGGCGCCACGCCCGTGGAACTTGAAGTGAAGGCCAACACCACCAGCAGCTTCACAGGCTACTACTACATCTGCAGCACCGACCAGACCATCAACGTGCAGGCCGACAACACCCTCGGACTCAACTTCGAAGCCGCCACCAACCGCATCGTGGCCTACTCCGTGCGCTACAACCGCGGAAACTCCTACTGGGAATTCCACGCCACCGACTACGACTACGAAGCACCCGAGCCCGATGTGCGCAGCGCCTATTCGCGTCAGCTCGGCGTCTACAATCTTCCCTGCGGCACCGCAGGCACAGCCTATCTCACCGCCCTCAACGTAGAGGGCCGCGCTGTGACCGACGAGGTGCACTACACCGCCAAAACGAAACCCACGTCCTACTACAACCTCCTCCGCACCGATCCCCTCTCGCTCATCCCCGGCGAAGAAGCCACGCTCTCTTTCACCGCTGCCAAGACCGACGGCAACTACAAGACCACGGCCTACTTCGACTGGGACGCCGACGGCATCTTTGAAGACGCCCGCGACCTCGGCACCGCCGCCACAGGCCAACTCCTCTTCACCGTGCCCGACACCGCCCGCTGCAAGAATGCCCGCATCCGCCTCCGCCTGACCGACAACGGAATGGACGATGCCGAAGACGCAGTCCATGGCTATCTCTATGACCTCCTTGCCAACGTTCACGCCGGCAACGCCGCCCAGCGCACGCTCACGGTGGAAAGTGCCGACACCCTCCGCGGCACCGTCAGCGCCGTTGTTCCCGAAGGAGCCACCGACAGCATCAGCCTCGGCCGCCACTACATCACCGCCGACTACGCCGCTCCGCTCACCCTCAGCGCACAGCCCAAGGGCAACGCCGTCTTCAAGGGATGGGCCGTAAACGGCAACGTGGTCAGCACAAAAGCCACCTACACCCTCGAAATCACGCAGAGCGTAACGCTAACCGCCCTCTTCTCGCCCAACACGCAAGCCCCCTCCGCCGTACGTCCCGTGGTCACCGTGCCCTCCGCGCCGTCCGGCAACGAAGCCTACAACGTGGCCGGCCAGCGCATCAACCTCAGCCACCACCGCGGCGTGTATGTACAAGGCGGAAAGAAACGCATACGCTGATGCAACTTGGCTTTGTATAGTGGAAAAACATGCCTGTTAGGGATAAGAATAAAATATTCAAAACAGACAAGACTAGGCCTCGCTTGCATGAGCGGGAATAAAACATTCAAAAGAAACAAAACGGCTTCGCCTGTATGAGTTGGAATAAAACATCCAAAACAAACAAAACGAGGCTTCGCCTCACGCCGCGTCTATGGTTGATTGTGACGCACGCTTATGTTTTGGAAGTTCGCCCAAAGTGAAGTGCTCTCAAAGGCGTAGCCACGTTTTATATGTTTTGAACGTTTTATTCTCTATCAATAATTGCCGATCAATCGTTTGCGTAACTCCTAATCACGTTGTTTTTCCAAAATAACACAACAATCACCCGAACCTCTAACCTACAACCCTTCCTCCCTATGCCATCCTTCAAATATCTCCTTGCCGGCACGGCAGCCCTTGCGCCCCTTGCCGCCCTCGCACAGCAAACCCTTGCCGAAAAGCCCAACATCATATTCATCCTCTGCGACGACATGGGCTACGGCGACCTCGCCTGCTACGGCCAGCCCTACATCAACACCCCCAACATAGACCGCCTCGCCGCAGAAGGCATGCGCTTCACGCAAGCCTACGCCGGAAGCCCCGTCAGCGCCCCCTCGCGTGCCACCATCATGACCGGCCAGCACACCGGCCACACCCACGTGCGCGGCAACCGCGAGTACTGGCAGGGCCGTCCCAACGTCACCTACGGAAAGAGCCAGGATCCCGACCGCGTAGGTCAGGAGCCCTACGATGCCGACCACATCATCCTTCCCGAAATAATGAAGCGCAACGGCTACACCACCGGCATGTTCGGCAAGTGGGCCGGCGGCTACGAAGGCTCCGTCTCCACCCCCGACAAGCGCGGCATTGACGAGTACTACGGATACATCTGCCAGTATATGGCCCACATGTATTACCCCAACTTCCTCAACCGCTACAGCAAGCGCCTCGGCGACACCGCCACCGTGCGCCTCGAACTCACCGACAACACCAAGTACGGCACCGACAACGCAGACTACGCCCACCGCACGCAGTACTCCGGCGACCTCATCCACCACGAGGCCCTCGACTGGATAGACCGCCAGGACGGCAAGCAGCCCTTCTACGGCTTCTTCACCTACACGCTGCCCCACGCCGAACTCTACCAGCCCAACGACTCCATACTCAAGGCCTACGAACAGCGTTTCTGCGACGACATCTCCTTTGCCGGCGTGGACCGCTACCATGCCAACACCCACATGCACGCCCAGTTCGCCGCCATGATCACCCGTCTCGACGTGTATGTAGGCGAGATTATGGAACACCTCAAGGTCAAGGGGCTCGACAAAAACACCCTCGTAATCTTCTCGTCCGACAACGGCCCTCACGAGGAGGGTGGGGCAGACCCCACGTTCTTTGGCCGCGACGGCAAACTTAAGGGCCTGAAGCGTTCGTGCAACGAAGGCGGCATCCGCATCCCCTTCATTGCATGGTGGCCCGGCCATGTGCCTGCCGGTAAGGTCAACGACCATCAGCTCGCATTCTACGACATCCTCCCCACCTTCTGCGAAATCCTCGGCACGAAGGCCGACGACTATCTCAACGCCTCCAAGGCCGACGACTGCTTCGACGGCATCTCCTTCGCCCCCACGCTCCTCGGCGACGACAAGGACCAGCGCGAGCACGACTTTCTCTACTGGGAATTCCACGAAACGGACCAGATGGGCGTGCGCCGCGGCAACTGGAAACTCGTGGTGCGCAAAGGCGTATGCGAACTCTACGACCTCGCCACCGACATCCACGAGGACACCAACGTGGCCTCGAAATATCCCGAAGTGGTAAAGGAACTCAAGCAGATCATTGCCGACCAGCACGTCGAGTCGCCCCTCTTCAAGGTGACCCTGCCGAAGTGAGCCATGGGGCAATCTATGGGGGCGACGGCCTATGGGGGCGACGTCTCCTGACGTCGCATGAGCGGCTTTGCGCCCTCCATGGAGGCGACGTTTGAAACGTCGCGCTCTACACGGCGCTTTGCAAATGTGCGAATGTGCAAATGTGCAAATGAGCTTCGCTTGGAGCGAACGATGGGGTGAAGTCTCCTGACTTCACGCTCTACACGGCATATCAAACTGCCAATCGTGTAGAACGCGACGTTTCAAACGTCGCCTCCATGGAGGGGCGCAAAGCCGCGCAAGCGAAGTCAGGAGACTTCGCCTCCATCGTTCGCCCCCATCGTTCGCTTCCATCGCTCGCTTCCCTCCCTGATTTTTGCCACAACCACCCGACAAAATGTCAGCGCAAGGGTAAAAAATGGCTATTTTTCGCCCCTTTCCATGCGGTTTATGCCGAAAACCCTTGCATGTAACTGATAAAAGCATTACTTTTGCACCCGAAAACAACGAGGCAAGGCATCTTCGGAAGCCGCGCAGCGTTACGTTACATCGCGGAGTGGAGCAGTTGGTAGCTCGCAAGGCTCATAACCTTGAGGTCGTTCGTTCGAGTCGAGCCTCCGCAACTCCTCATTAAGTCATCCTTCCCGAGGGACTTTACTATCATGGATAGTGAAGTCCCTCTTTTCTTTTTGCCGCGGAACGGAGCGCACCGCCGCGCAGCAGCACATTTTGTCGGCACACCGTGCCTTGGAATTTTTACACCGTGCCTTGCATTTTTTACGGCGTGCTTTGGTGTAAAACCCTCTAATTGTGCACTGAACGGGCGTGAAAATGCAGAAAAAGTGACGGCGAGGTTTGTCAGTTCAAGAGAAAAGCGTACTTTTGCACCGCAATTTTGCAAAACTCACACCAATTCAACTCATTCAACCACTATGATGAATCAGTACGAGACCGTTTTCATTATGACTCCCGTTTTGTCTGACCAGCAGATGAAGGAAACGGTCGAAAAGTTCAAGGGTATTCTCACCGCCGCCGGCGCTGAGATTATCAATGAAGAAGAGTGGGGCTTGAAGTCAATGGCTTACCCCATCCAGAAAAAGTCCACCGGCTTTTATGAGCTCGTAGAGTTCAAGGCTGAGCCCGAAGTTGTGGCCAAGCTCGAACTCGGTTTCCGTCGCGATGAGCGCGTTATCCGCTACCTCACCGTGAAGATGGAGAAGTACGCAGCTGAATATGCAGCAAAGCGTCGTAACAAGTTTAACAAAAAGGAGGACTAAACAATGGCACAAGCACAATCCGAAATCCGTTATCTGACTCCCCCCACTGTGGACGTCAAGAAGAAAAAGTATTGCCGTTTCAAGAAGAGCGGTATCAAGTACATCGACTACAAGGATCCCGAATTCCTCAAGAAGTTCTTGAACGAACAGGGTCGCATCCTTCCCCGTCGCATCACCGGCACTTCCCTCAAGTACCAGCGTCGCGTGGCTCAGGCCGTTAAGCGTGCCCGCCACTTGGCTCTTCTTCCCTTCGTAACCGATTTGATGAAATAATTAACAGAGGAGGTATAAGATATTATGGAAATCATTCTTAAAGAAAACGTTGCAGGTCTCGGCTATAAGGACGAAATCGTAACAGTAAAAGACGGCTACGGCCGTAACTACCTTATCCCCACTGGTAAAGCAATCATCGCTTCCGTTTCTGCAAAGAAGCAGCTCGCAGAAGACCTCAAGCAGCGCGCCCACAAGATCGCCAAGATCAAGGCCGATGCTGAAGCTCTCGCAGCCAAGCTCGCTGCTGTAGAACCCATCAAGATCGCTACCAAGGTAAGCTCCACCGGTGCTATCTACGGTTCTGTAAACAACCTCCACATCGCTGAAGAGCTCGCAAAGCAGGGCTTCGACATCGATCGCAAGACCATCGTTGTGAAGGACGTGAAGGAAGTTGGTTCTTACACCGCTACCGTAAAGCTCCACAAGGAAGTTTCCGTTGAAATTCCCTTCGAAGTGGTTGCCGAAGAAGCTTAATAGCTCACAGACCGCTCTTCACAGAGCTTCCTCAGGTCGCTCGTGAAAAGTACAAAAGCATAAAAAGGTGCCGCCTTTCCTCGTCGAAGGGCGGCACTTGTTTGTTTACGAACTATGGGGCGAACGATGAGAGCAAACGATGAG
>CAVCAV010000065.1:0-13420 GCA_963600165.1 Christensenella sp. UBA1685
GGTAAATGCACCCACCCTGATTATGCGCCCTGAAAGGGCAACACAATGGCTACACTGTGGAAACTTATGCGAAATAGACATTATGCTGCCCTTTCAGGGCGCGAGGCCATTTTACAACACTAAACCCAGGGTGTCGCTTCGCTTGCCCTGGGCTATGTTGTGCTGGCCTTTCAGGCCGCTCGCCATACAATAACCCCAACGGACAACTATCCAATATAGGTTTGTTACATATTCTGCAGAAACTAATCTTTGTCAAACCGCCTGGAGCGACTTGAGCTCGATGTATTTGTTCACGGCAGCGACGGTGAGGTTTTGGGGCGTGGTGAAGAGGGTGTAGATGCCGTTGCGGCGGAGTTCGGTGCAGAGCGTACGCTTTTCAAGGAGCGCGTCGGCGGCAAGCGTCTGGAACTTCATGTCGTCGAAACACTGTGCCGGCTTTTGCGCCTCTGTTCTCAAGTCGGGATCGTCGAAGAGCACCACGAGCAGGCAATGGTGGCGGGCAAGGCGGCGAAGGTAGACCATTTGTCGCAGGAGGGCGTCGCGCGTGGTGAAGTCGGTGAAGAGCATGAGCAGCGAGCGGCGGTGGATGTGGCGGCTGATGTGGGCGCAAAGTGCGGAATAGTCCGTCTCGGCATAGTTGCACGTTTCGGCATAAAGCGCATTGAGAATGCGGTGCATCTGGTCGGCACGGTTTTCGGCGGTGACGGTCTGGCTGATGTGGGCGTCGAAACTGACAAGGCCGGGCATGTCGTAGCGGCGGGCAGCCACGTGCGAGAGCACGAGCGTGGCGTTGATGGCATAGTCGATGAGCGTCATGCCGTCGAAGGTGCGCTGCATGGTGCGGCCTTTGTCGAGCAGGAACCACACAGGCTGCGAGCGTTCGTCGCGGTAGACGTTCACCATCCAGCGGGCGGTGCGGGCAGAGGCTTTCCAGTTGATGGTGCGGAAGTCGTCGCCCACGACATAGTCCTTTATCTGTTCAAACTCCGTACTGTTTCCGGCACGGCGCACGCGCTTCTGTCCGTTCTGCAGCGTTTGCGCATTGGCGGCAGCGAGCTCGTAGCGGTCGAGATGGAGGTAGGACGGATAGACTTTTACAGCGGTAGTCTTGTCTCCGAAGCGGCGCTTGCGTTGCCAAAGGCCGAGCGGACTGCTGACGTAGACGAGCACTTGTCCGAACTCATAACTCCCGCGCTCCACGGGCCGCAGCGTGTAGTGGATGGACTTGCTTTCGCGGCTTTTGAGTTTCAAGGGAAAACTTGCCTGGTGCAAAAGAAACTCGCGCGGCAGCTCGTCAACGACGGTGAGCGAAAGGGGAATGCGGCAGCAGTTGCGCACAGCGAGACACACGTCGTTGTCCTCGCCGTTGCTCAAGCGATCGGCAACGTTGCGCGCAGCTTCCACCTTTCCCGAAATCGTCAGCAGCAGCGCGTCTGCCAGGAGCAGAAGAACGAGCGCACACGTCGCCGCCTGGGCTACGGGGTAAAGCACAGGTACGAACATTCCGCCTACCGAAACCACGGCAAGTGCGGCGAGCGAGAAGAAAAAGCGTGAGGTGAGGAACATGAGCTAATGTGCGAATGTGCAAATGTGAGAATGTGCGAATGAGAGGCGCCTTCTGTGGGGCGAACGATGGGGGCGAACGATGGGGGCGAGCTCTTCTGAACTTGCTTGCGCGATACGAGTACTCAGTTATAGAACTTTGCAATAAACCTATTCTTGCCAGAGCGGTTCATTTTCCCATTGTTCAGGAAAGCCCATAGCAGCAATGTCTATCATAGGAAACTTGGCCAAGAGAACCTTCAACTTGCTATACATATCATTGTGGGGTGAAATGATGCCGAGGAAATATCTGACTATACACAAATTGTAATAGATTCTGCGTTTATCAGATTGGATGGTTATCCAAGGCCTTGTCATTCCTCGCATATCGTTGGGAATGATTTTGTTTACCTTGTTCCAAACCCTTGAATGATGGCAACAAGCATTTCTTGTAAGCGTCAGAACAGACAACCACGATTCAAAAACCGGAGCATGAAGATAGAAACGTTTGGCTATTTTCTTCTTAAGCGTTTTGTCTTTAAGATTCCGATAGTACATGTTCACACACCCCATTGGCAACAACTCTCCAAGAATCCACGCAGGAGGAAAGGGCTCTTTATAAGTTTGTTTGAAATGTTCGATGAAGTCTTCCGTAGAGTGGCTGTATTCTTTCGACAACAAAGCAAGAGAATTAGTGAAAATGCTTTGGTCCCGAAAATGCTCGGGATTGGTTAACCAAAAAATATCCCCACTGCTTTCCGCTGTGACGTTCATAATGGTTTCCCGTACTGCAATCTCAATCTTTTCAATCTCATTAAAGATGAGCATACGCAATTTCTTGTCAAAACGGTACAGGTCCATAGCATTGTCAAAAGAAGCGTTCTCCTTAAACTGATGCATTGATTTTGGCAATTTAAGGAAAGGGTGCAAATACGCAGACAGACGATAATAGCCAATGCTTTCCACATAATGTTGCACCTTTGAAGGATTATTGACCTGAAGACCTCGTTGAATCATCAATCCCACGAGTTCTTCCGGGCTTTTGTATGTTTTGCAAAAGTGGCGTTTCTCCATAGGAAAACAGAATGGCCGTGCTATAAAAACAAAAAGCCCAGCCTATTTAAGCATTGTAAAGAGGCTCGGCTGGAACTAACAATGCAAAGTTATAAAGAATTATTGAATCGGCAAGTCTATATCAATATAAACGTTCACTCTTCCACCTTGGCGGCTTCGAGGAGTCGGCTGACGGCGCGCTCCACGGTGAGGCCTTCCATTTCGGCTTCGGCGGTGAGCTGGAGGCGGTGGGCAAGAACGGCGGGAGCCACGTGCTTCACGTCGTCGGGCGTGACGAAGTCGCGGCCCTGTATGAGGGCGTAGGCTTTTGCCATGGCCAGCAGAGCCACGGCGGCACGGGGCGAGGCGCCGATATAGATGAAGCGCGAGGTGCGCGTCTGCTGCGTGATGCTGCAGATGTAGCGGAGGATGGCATCGTCCACCGTCACGTCGGCCATCATGGCTCGCAGGGCGAGAAGTTCGTCGTGCGTCACCACGGGCTGCACAGCGGAAAGGTCCTGCAGGTTGTGGGCCTGGTGGCGGCGGAGTATTTCAAACTCTTCGTCGGCAGAGGGGTAACCCATGCTGATCTTCACGATGAAGCGGTCGAGCTGTGCTTCGGGAAGTTTGTAGGTGCCTTCCTGCTCCACGGGATTTTGCGTGGCAATGATGGTGAAGAGCGGGTCCATGAGGTGCGTGGTGCCGTCGATGGTGGCCTGGCGTTCTTCCATCACCTCGAAGAGGGCAGCCTGCGTTTTGGCCGGTGCACGGTTTATCTCGTCCACGAGCAGCATCTGCTTGAAGATGGGGCCGGCGTGGAAGGAGAATTCCTGTGTCTTCATGTTGAACACGGAAGTGCCGAGCACGTCGCTGGGCATGAGGTCGGGCGTGAACTGCAGACGGCCGAACGAGGCGTCGATGAGTTTTGCCGTCAGGCGGGCCAAGAGGGTCTTTGCCACTCCCGGCACACCTTCTATGAGCACGTGACCCTTTGCCACGACGGCGGCGAGCAGCAGGTCAACCACCTCGTTCTGCCCCACCACCACGGCGGCAATGGCGGAACGTATGGCGTTTATCTTTTCTGAGAAATCGGTGTTCATATGTGTATCGTTGGGTGAATGTTAATGTTTTGGCGTAAGCCTTTCCATGAGTTCCACGGCGCGGCGGTACATCTGGGGCGTAACGGGCGGAATGGTTTCGTGAAGGCGGTCGAGCTCGTCGAGGTCGCAGCCTACGTCGAAGACGGTGCGCCCGGTGAGCGAAGCGAGCGACCGCGTCACGTGGCGGCGCACGTCGGTGCTCTTGTCCTGCACGTCGAGCCGGTGGTGGCGCTGCAGGCGGTCGGCAAAGTTGCGGTAGTGTTTGTGCACGAGCGCGCTGTGGTCGGAACGTTTGCGGTAGAGCCGCGCGAGCTGGCGGAGGAAGGAAACGGTGGTGTTCGGTTCTTCGCGCTTGACGGGAATGGCGCGGCGGCGCCTGCGCGAATTGACGAGGAGCGCGAGCACGGCACCGACGAGGGCCAGTCGCCAGGCAAAGAGCAGCGGCGGTTGTTTCTTCACATAGGTTAGAATGGGGAGTCCGTCGTCGGCAAGTTCTTCTTCCATATCCCTTTTGTGTACGTGCACCACGGGGCGTTCAGCAAGCTCGTTCATCAGGCGGAGCGAAAGACTGCGCATGTCGGCGTCCATCACGGCAAAGTTGCTGAAGAGGTAGGGCACGGAAACGATGTAGATCTTTCCTTTCCCAACGTGATACGCGTGCGCTATGGACAGCGTGTCTTTGCTTCTGTCGTCAAAGCCGATGACCTTTTCGTTCTTGTAGTCCGATTCGTCCTTTATGCTATAGGCTATCAGGCTGCAGCGTACGGCGAACTCGTTGCTGCTGTTGGGATAGAGATAGGAACGGCTCATGTATGCAAGCGTATCGCATAAGCGATAGTCGTCAGAGCGCACCAAGCGCTGTGCCTTGTTGAAATCGAAATAACCGTTCTCGTATACCAAGCTATAAACGAGCGAATCCTGAAAGGTGTTTGGATACTCTTCGGCCAAAACCACGGTGTTGCCTTTTTCTACGAAAGCCCAAATGGAATCCATTTCGGCGTCGTTGAGATAATGGGTGTTTTCCACAGCCAGCACCTGGTCGTTCGTGGACTTTGGGTGCGTCTTCACATAGTCTGCGAGACTCGTGTTTTCCACACGATAGCCGTTGGGCATGGTTTCCGTCATGAGGGTGTCGAAGAGCGCTGTGCCGAACGGGTTGCGGTCCGTCGGACTGAAAGTGGGCGTCCAATCGTAGTGCGGTCCCACTTGTTGCTTGAGGAAGAACACGCCGACGATAAAAGCCGCCACGCAAAGGCAGAAGAGCAGAGAGGAACGTTTCATGCTTCACCTCCTTTCTGGTTTCTGGGCTGATGGGCGGCGGCAAGGTCTACCATTTCCTGTGCCTTCGCGGCATCGGCATCGTAATGGCCGAAGCGAACACGCACATAGGCGGCGGTCATCTGCTGCAGCACTTGGCGGTCCAAGCCGGGAGGAATGCTTTTCACGTAGTCGTCGGGCGTGAGTCCGGCTGTCCAGTAGAGCAGACCGGCATCGGCGAGGCGGCGGAGCTGACGGAGATATACGAGGCGCACCGTTTCGTTGTGGTTCTCCAGTCTGCGGGCTTCGCCTAAAAGGCGCTCGAAGTCCACGCCGTAGATGTTTTCGTCGGTGACGGTGTAGGCAACGTTCTGCACGGCCTTCGGCATACGTCCCGTCCAGCGGTAACGGTTTTGCCAGAGCCAGCAGACAAGCACGAGGAGCACGACGATGACGGCAAAATAGGCAATAACCTGTGTGACGGTCAGCTGTTGAATGTCGCATCTCCAGTCCGCCACCCACTCGTGGAGCAACTTCATCAATTCGTCGAAGAGGCTGTGGTTTGGGCGCACGAGTTGCTCGCCGTAGGCATATTGCCCACTGCGTTCCCATGCGGCTATGCGCGCCGTGTCGCAGACGAGTGTGTCGGGTGTCATTGTTTTTTTTATGGTGCAATGTCAGAACTCCGGGAATTCGTCCACTTCGCGCTGGGCTGTCACACCGTCGCACTTGTCGGCGGCGTGGCCGTACTGCACGCAGACGATGGCCACGGTGAGAATGTTCAGGGCATAGTAAGAATAGAGGCTGAGTACGCCGCCGAGATACATGAAGAAGTCCACCACACCGGCAGACACGCCGCTGAGGTTGCTGCCAACAATAGCCTTTATCATGATGAAGATATAGAACGGAAGGGAGGCAAAGCCGCCGATGACCAATGTGAGCAGCCCCATCACGAGGAAGGTGCCGAAAAATCCGCCCCAACACTTGAAGCCCAAGCGCATGCTGTGCTTCAACGAAGAGAACAAGCCCTCGTCGGTGAGTGTATAGACAGGAAGGAGGGGAAGAAGCGCAACGCACAAGGCAATGAATGCAGGAATGGTAAGAATAAATGTCAACGGCAACGCTACACCAAGTACCATCATGACGACAACGCAAACAACGAGAATCACCGTGATGGCTATTCCCGAGAGGATGAGACGCGGAGCGTAGCTCCATATTCCATTCCACACTTCACCGGCGGTGAGGCTGTCGTTGGTTAGGCCGTCCATCAGGTTGCGGCGCACGAAGAAGAGCGAAAGTCCATATATAATGAACGCACCCACGATGGAGCTGATGTAATAAAGTACCATGCCGACAATGCTGAAGGCGTCGGCGTTGGAAAAATCGTAAGCGCCGTTTGTTTGCGTATAGAAATCGGCCATGGACAGTTGTGCCACGCCGCTGATGCCGAAGCCTTGCAGCAGACTGACGGGGAGGAGGAAGAGGGTGACGTACTTGAGGATGGGCTTCCATTCGTTGCGCATCCATTCGAAGACGAGGGAGAACTTTTCGGAAAAAGTGCGGGTGCGGTAGAGGGTGTTCATATAGCAATAGAGGTTTGAGGAGGAGTGTTGTTTGTTCGTTTCTTTAAACGGTTTTGGGCCGTGTAGAGCGCGACGATTTAATCGTCGCCCCCATAAGCGGCGGAAGCCGTGTAGAGCGCGAAGTCAGGAGACTTCGCCCCCATCGTTCGCACCTATTGTTCGCCCCCATCGTTCGCCGTTTTGCGGGGGAGGACGATGACGTAGAAGATGACGAGGGCGAGGGAAAGGACGATGACGGCGAGGCGAAGGGCGTCGGGCCACTCGGTGTGGCGCGTGAAGAAGCCTTCGATGAAGGCGGCCACCACCACGAGGGGAATGATGCCCATGCACATCTTCAGTCCTTCCTTTGCCGAACGGCGGAAGGCGGCCATGCGCGAAAGGCTTCCGGGAAAGAGCCAGCCGGTGCCGAGGCGTATGCCGGCAGCGCCTTCTATGATGATGGTGCTTATCTCTATGGTGCCGTGGAGCCAGATGGCGAGCATGCTTTCAAAGCCTAAGCCGTGCTGGAAGAAGAACGTCTGGAAACTGCCGAGCATCACGGAATTGTTCAACAGGCTGAGCCCCGTGCCGAAGAAGGTGAGCACGCCGGTGATGAACGTGACGAGCGAGACCATCACGTTGTTGAGCGTGATGCCGAGAAACATGTCTCCCGTTTCCGAGGAACTGTAGACGGCCATGGGGGTGCCGTTGGCAATGTTCTGGAGCGTCATTTCCACGTAGTAATCTCCCAAAATGGCTCGCGCAAAGTCGGGCTCGGCAAGCTGCGAGCCGATGCCGATGAAGGTGCCGAACACAAAGACGCAGAGCGAGACGAGGAGGTCGCGGCGGCAGCGGTAGAAGGTGAGGGGCACTTCGTAACGCATGAAGTGCCACGCCTTTTTCCAGAAGTTCACCCTACGGCGGTACACCTGCACGTGGAGTGCAAGGGTGAGGTCGTTGAGGTAGACGGTGATGCGCGAATCGGGGAAATGGGTTTGTGCAAACACGAGGTCGGCGCACAATTCCTGATAGGCAGCGGCCAGTTCGTCGGGCGCTGCAGCGGAGGCGTGCTCGCAAATGTGCTCTATGCCGCCCCACTTTTCAAGATTCGTGCGTATGAAATTGACTTCTGTCATGGTGCAAATGTAGTGAAAAACCCGTATTTTTGCCCTTGTTGCACATTTTTATAAAAACAATTATGGAGTCAGCCTACATTGTCAACGAACAGCACGTCCGCATACGCCAGCATTTCGCGGGCCTCGCCCCGCGTGCCATAGCCCTCGTCATAGACATTTTCATCTTAAGCGTCTACTTCTACGGATATACAAATCTGTACGATTATCTGGGGTTGTACAACTATTTGAACGAATGGGTCGAAGGTTTTCTTTTCGTGCTGCCGGCTATGCTTTACCCCATGCTGTTCGAGCTGCTGAACAACGGGCAGACCATCGGAAAACGGCTGATGAACATCCGCGTGGTGCGGCTGGACGGACGTCCGCTGAACATTGGTGCTTCGCTACTTCGCTTTCTGTTCATGTACATCGACACATTGTTTATGTTCGTCGGTGCCGTGGTGATTGCCGTCACGCCGCGTTCGCAGCGCCTGGGCGACCTCGCTGCGGGCACTGCGGTGGTGAGCGACCGCAAGTTCCGCCACTCGAGGGTTCGGCTGGACGAATACAGTTACCTGCTCAAGGACTACCGTCCGCACTATGTCCGCGCATCGGAACTGAGCGGCAAGCAGGCGGACATCGTGGCGCACGTGTTGCAGTCGTCGGGGAAGGAGCGCGCGCAGCGCATTGCACAGCTGTGCGCGAAGGTGGAACCCATTTGCGGCGCACGGGAGTCGGCGAGCGTTTCGGCAGAGGACTATCTGCAGTGTGTGCTGAATGATTATAGGTTTTATCAGCTGGAGACGGGGGAGGTATGAAACACAGAAAAAGCAGATACGAGTTTCATCGCCATACAACAATTCCCAAACGACTATGGGCATTTAAAGATAAAGAATCGTAGATTTGCAAAAGGAAACTGCAAAGCAACGAATAGAAGAATTTACGTTGTGTATAATTATATTGCATATTTCATCCCAATTCACCAAAAAAAAGAAGTCTTATGGAGAAAAAGATGACAAGAGAAGAGGCTCTGAAACGGTTTCAAGCTTCAGTGGCCAAAAAGAAAGCCTTTATAGATGAACTCGAAAAAAGCATGCGCGAGGAATACCGAAAAGAAACAGGCGAAGAAGCCAAGTATTTCAATGTGCTATGATGAAAGCGCTATCTGTTAAAAAGATAAATGCAAAAGCTCGTTACGAGGTAAGACTGTTCGAAAAAGACGGTTCGTACAGATTTGAGTCAGAGCATAACGTAAAATTGGCTGTGAGTTTCATGTATGACGACATGATTATACAAGACGGTGCATACCAGTTGAAAAAGTCACGAAGGTTTTGTGCGGCTGCGCCCCCATGGGGCGAACGATGGGGGCGAGGTTTCCCGACCTCGCATGGGCGGTTTTAAAGTGACTTTTATGCGGCTGCGCCTTGTGTTTTGAAAATAAAACATTCAAAACAAATAAAACAGGCTGCGCCTTTGAGGCAAAATTGTTGTGAACTTTCAAAACGAAAGGCTACGCCTTTTTCGTTGGTTGAAGGCGCAGCCGTTTTGTTTGTTTTGAATGTTTTATTCTCTCTGCATATTTTGTTTTTCTCGCGCAAGCGAGCGGAGAGCTCGCCCCCATCGTTCGCCCCATGCGCTTGCGCCTTGACGGGCCGTGTAGAACGCGACGTTTCAAACGTCGCCTCCATGGAGGGTGCATTTGCCGCGCAAAAGCGTTTGTGATATCGCGCAAGCGAGCTCGGGAGAGCTCGCCCCCATCGTTCGCCAGATGGAGCAACGCTACGAAAAAAAAACAACGGCAAGCTTTGCAAAGGCTATTGCAAAGCTTGCCGTTGTTTTTTTGTGTATTATTCTCGAAGCGCGGGGCTTATGCCTGCTGGTAGTCGGCTACGTCTTCGGGCTTGAGGTTCATCACGAAGGTGTGGTGCTTGGCCACTTCGGCCTCCACGAAGTTGGCGTAGACGCGGGCGCTCTTGCCGAAGAGTTCCTCGTTGGCGGTGGCGTTGTGGAGGAGGAGGTGGAGCATGATGACGTCGCCGGCCATTTCCACGAGGTGACGGGCACAGAGGTCGTGGTAGGCGGGGTCGGCAGCTTCCTTCACACGGGCAGTGGCTTCTTCAAACTTGTCGGCCATGGCCTTGGCGCGCTGCTGGAGGGGAAGGAGCGCTTCGCTTACGGCGGCGGTTTCGAACTCGCGCATCTGGGCGAGGTAGGAACCGTTGGTGACGTAGCGGATGGCGGCAACCACCTGCAGCTGCGTGGTGCCCTCGTAGATGGAGGTGATGCGGGCGTCGCGGTAGTAGCGCTGGATGGGATATTCCATCATGAAGCCCGAACCGCCGTGAATCTGTATGGCGTCGTAGGTGTTCTGGTTGCAGTACTCGGAGTTCATGCCCTTTGCCAGCGGCGTGAGCGAGTCGGCGAGCTTGGCATAGGTCTTCTGCTCCTTGCGCTCTTCGGGTTCGAGCTTGCGTTCGCGGGCAATGTCGTCGAGCGCCTTGTAGATGTCCACGTAGCGTGAGCACTGGTAGAGAAGGGCGCGTCCGGCATCGAGCTTGGCCTTCATGAGGGCGAGCATGTCGTAGACGGCGGGGAAGTTGATGATGGCTTTGCCGAACTGTTCGCGGTCGCGGGCATAGGCGAGGCCTTCGTTGTAGGCGGCCTGCGAGATGCCCACGCTCTGTGCGGCAATGCCGAGGCGGGCGCCGTTCATCAGTGCCATGACGTACTTGATGAGACCGAGCTTGCGGTCGCCGCAGAGTTCGGCATGGGCGTTTTTGTAGACGAGTTCGCAGGTGGGGCTTCCGTGAATGCCGAGTTTGTTTTCAATGCGGCGCACGTTCACACCGCCCTGGTTCTTGTCGTAGATGAACATGGAGAGTCCGCGGCCGTCGGTCGTTCCCTCTTCCGAACGTGCGAGCACGAGGTGAAGATCGGCGTCGCCGTTGGTGATGAAGCGCTTCACGCCGTTGAGCAGCCAGCAGCCGTCTTCTTCAGACCATGTGGCCTTGAGCATGACGTGCTGGAGGTCGGAACCGGCATCGGGTTCGGTGAGGTCCATTGACATGGTTTCGCCCTTGCAGATGCGGGGAATGAAACGGCTGTGCTGGTCTTCGTTGCCAAATTCGTAGAGCGTTTCGATGCAGTCCTGAAGGCTCCAGATGTTGCCGAATCCGGCATCGCTGGCAGCCACGAGTTCGGCACACATGGTGTAGGGCGTGATGGGGAAGTTGAGACCGCCGAAACGGCGCGGCATGGTCATGCCGTTGAGACCGGCCTTCACCATGGCGTCGAGGTTTTCGGCCGTTCCGCTGGCGTAGTGCACGCGGTCGCCTTCGTGGTGGGGGCCTTCGAGGTCTACGCCTTCGGCATTGTCGGCAATGGTGGTGCCAGCCAGTTCGCCGGTGATGTCGAGCACGCGGTCGTAGTTGTCCATGGCGTCCTCAAAGTCGAGCGGCGCATAGTCGAAAGTGTCTTTGTCGCGGAAGTTGCGTTCCTTGAGTTCCACGATGTGCTTCATGAGCGGATGGTTCAGCTCAAAGCGCAGTTCTGCGTGGTCAGTATAGTTGTTTGCCATTGTTGTCGTTATATTGAAACGGGCAAGCCGAACCGCTTTGCCTTATTTCGAGTTATTCTTGTAGTACTTGATCATCTTGGGCACGACTTCTTCCACGCTGCCGGTGATGATGTAGTCGGCAATCTGGTTGATGGGGGCGTCGGGGTCGGTGTTGACGGAGATGATGATGCCGCTCTCCTTCATGCCTGCCACGTGCTGGATGGCGCCGCTGATGCCGCAGGCGATGTAGACTTTCGGACGTACCGTCACACCGGTCTGGCCAATCTGCAGGTCGTGTTCGCAGTAGCCGGCGTCGACGGCGGCACGGCTGGCACCCACTTCTCCGTGGAGCTCATGGGCCAGTTTGCGGAGCAGGTCGAAACCTTCCTTGGAGCCCACGCCGTAGCCGCCGGCCACGATGATGGGTGCGCCCTTGAGGTTGTTCTTGGCTTTCTCCACATGGCGTTCGAGCACCTTCACCACATAGTCGGTTTCGGGCACGAACTTGGCCACGTCTTCATAGACCACTTCGCCCTTGTAGTCGGGGTCGAGCACTTCGGCCTTCATCACGCCGGAACGCACCGTGGCCATCTGCGGACGGTGGTCGGGGTTGACAATGGTGGCCACGATGTTGCCGCCGAATGCGGGACGGATCTGGTAGAGGAGGTTGTCGTAGTGCTTCTTGTTTTTCTTGTCATCGAAGTCACCTATTTCAAGTGCGGTGCAGTCGGCGGTGAGTCCGCTGGTGAGGGAGGAGGACACGCGCGGACCGAGGTCGCGGCCTATGACGGTGGCGCCCATGAGGCAAATCTGGGGCTTCTCCTGCTTGAAGAGGTTGACGAGGATGCTCGTGTGGGGTTTGGAGGTGTAGGGGAAGAGTCCTTCGGCGTCGAACACATGGAGTTTGTCCACGCCGTAGGTGAGGATTTCCTTCTCCACCTGTCCCTTGATGCCCGTTCCGGCCACGATGGCTTCGAGCTGGACGCCGAGTTCGTTGGCAAGTTTGCGTCCTTTGGTGAGGAGTTCGAAGGATACTTCCTCAACCGTTGTCTTATCTATTTCGCAATAAACGAATACGTTGTTCATAGTCTTTTTATCCTATAGTATGGCTGTCCAACAATTCCTTTACCAAGCCTTCCACGTCGGCGTCGGAGCCGGTGAGGCGCTTGCTCTCTTTGGCCTTGAACACGATGTTCTGCACGGCCTTCACCTTGGTGGGCGAGCCGGCAAGGCCGCACTGCTCGAGGTCGCCGTCGACGTCGGCCACACTCCACTGCGTGATGGTGAGGTAGGGCTTCTTGTCGTACTCTTCGGCATGGGGGAGCGACCCGTCGGCGGGACGTTCCATGGGGGCGCTGGCGCGCTTGTACTTCATGACGAGTTTGGCGTTGCGGGGGCGGCAGGGTGCTGCGTTGCCGTTGACGGTGAGGAGCACGGGCATGGGAGTCTCCACGCGTTCGGTGCCGCCGTCGATGTGGCGGGTGACGACGAGTTTGCCGTCCTTCACCTCGTCGATGCTGGTGACGTAGGTTACCTGGTCGAGGCCGAGCTTCTGTGCCACCTGGGGACCTACCTGTGCGGTGTCGCCGTCGATGGCTTGGCGTCCGCCGAGCACGATGTCGGGCACGCCCATCTTCTTGATGGCCTGCGAAAGGGCATAGCTGGTGGCGAGGGTGTCGGCGCCGGCAAAGGCGCGGTCGCTGAGGAGCACACCGCCGTCGGTGCCGCGGTAGAGACCTTCGCGGATGACGTCGGCAGCACGCGGGGGACCCATGGTGAGGACGTGTATGGTGGAACCGGGATTTTGTTCTTTCAGACGAAGCGCCTGTTCCAAGGCGTTCAAGTCTTCAGGATTGAAGATGGCCGGAAGGGCGGCACGGTTGACCGTTCCTTCGGGAGTCATGGCATCCTTACCCACGTTGCGGGTGTCGGGCACTTGCTTGGCAAGCACTACAATTTTAAGACTCATATGTGTATGTGGTGTGTATGTTTGGTTCTTCAATGGACCGTTAGGCAAGGCGGGCACGGGATTCTCAGGCTTCAGGGCTTAAGGGAATGGACGCGATGCGGTGGCCCATTTTTTGTTTGAATGAAAAAAAGAATGCTTTTTGAACGTGACAAATTTAGCGTTTTCCGTTTTGCTTGCAAAGGGAAAGGGGGAATTATCGCTTCGCGAATGTGGAAATGTGTCGCTTCGCGAATGTGCGAATGTGCAAATATGCAAATGTGCAAATGAGG
>CAVCAV010000066.1:0-13325 GCA_963600165.1 Christensenella sp. UBA1685
AGTCCTTGTTGGGCTTGGTGCCGAATATGCGCTTGAAACCGAAGTCGGTGAGCAAACTGATGTATCGTTCTTCTGTGTATCGCATGGCCTGTATATAATGCTTATCGCCACAAAAATACATTGTTTCTCCCATTCTGCCAAATTGCAGAAACATCAGTAGGCTCGGCAATGAGGCAAAGCCGGCAAGCAGGGCAAGGCACGGCGTAAAAAATCCAAGGCGGGAAATTGAAAATGCAAGGCGGGGAATGATGCGGTTTCTATGGGCGTAGCGCATGGGGGTGAAGTCTCCTGACTTCGCATGAGCAGCCCTTATACGCTCTATGGAGGCGACGTTTGAAACGTCGCCTTCTACACGAAAAATGAATGCTTTAATCGCGCAAGCGAAGTCTGGAGACTTCGCCCCCATACGCTTGCGCCCTCAATGAGCCGTGTAGAGCGCGACGATTCAATCGTCGCCCCCATAGAGGGCGCAGCTGCCAAAACTTTTGTGCCAATCCTCACTTTTTCCTCCCAACCCAAAACGTTGGGCTCGCAGATAGTTTTTTGTATTCATTAGCACTTTCTTCCGCACTACATTTCGGTACACAGCCCCGTTCTCGCGCGCGAACGCGTACGCGTATACACCGAAGTTTGTGCAAGTTGCTGTCAGCCGTCACCAAAGAAAGGCTCTTGTTTCGTTATATACTTGTAAAACAATGCGTTTGAGCGTTTCGTAAAGGTGACAGCAATTTTTCATGAGCGTCAAATATTCGTCAAGGGCATAGAAAAATCGGTCAGGGGAGCAGATAACAGCAAAGGCTTAATAAAACAGAACGTTTGTGAGAGAATCTTGTTGCTGTCAGATATCTATAAGGGCGAACATCGTTCGCTCCCATCGTTCGCCCGCATGCGGGTGAAGGCTGACAGCAACTTGCACAAACTTCGGTGTATACGCGTGCGCGCGTATTCGACCTGACATTATCCGCCTGCGCCGCCACATTATCCACCCAAGCAAAACGTATCTCGCAAGGATTTAGTAACTTTGCCGCGCATTGTGCGCTGCAGGCGCTCTCCATACGGAGCGAACCCGCCCCGCGCCCCATGCAAAATACACCCACGCAATGAAACGACTCCTGCACATACTCGCGCTCATGCTCCTGCTCTGCACTTCCGCTGCAGCGCAAAGCACACGCACCGACTCCACGGCCACGGCCGACCAGCCCGCAGACTCGCTGAGCATCAGCCTGCTGACCTGTTCGCCGGGCAGCGCGGTGTATGAACTGTACGGCCATTTCGCCTTGCGCGTGAAGGACATACGCAGCAACGGCACGCAGGACTGGGTGTTCAACTATGGACTCTTCTCCTTCAAGCGTCCCCACTTCATCTGGCACTTCGTACTCGGACAGACCGACTACCAGCTCGGCGTGGTGCCCTTCTCGCTTTTCTATGAAGAATATGCCCGCGAAGGACGCGGCATCGACGAGCAGCACCTCAACCTCACCCAGACCGAAGCCCAAAGGCTTGCCGATGCACTGGGCGTAAACCTCCAGCCCGAGAACGCCACCTACCGCTACAACTTCTTCTACGACAACTGCACCACACGTGCACTGAAGATGGTGGAAAAAGCCGTAGACGGCACCGTGGTGTGGCCGAAAGGAAAGACCGACACCTCTCTGCGCGACATCGTGCACGAGTTTTCCGACGTCAGTCCGTGGAACAAATTCGGTCAGGACCTTCTGCTCGGCGCCGAAGCCGACCACGATGCCGACGTGCAGAAGCAGATGTTCGCCCCGCTTTATGCCGAGAGTTTTGCCAAGCAGGCCGTCATACGCGACCGTTCGGGACACACTCGCCCCTTGGTTGAAGACGCCGTCACGGTGCTTCCCGCCCAACCGGCAACGGCACAGAAGCCGAACTATCCGTCGCCCACATGGACCTTTGGCATACTCTTTGCTTTAGGCATAGCCATTGCCGTTTACGAATGGCGCAAAGGGAAACGCTGCTGGAAGTTCGACTCCCTGCTCCTCCTTGCCCAAGGCCTCACGGGGTGCATCATCGCCTTCCTGTTCTTCTTCTCGGCCCATCCCGCCGTGGGAAGCAATTGGCTCGTGGTGCTTTTCAACCCCCTTCCCCTACTCTACCTCCCGTGGTTCATGAAGCGGGCGGTCAACGGCCAGAGCCAACGCACGGCAGCCGTAGGCGAACTCCTCATGTGCGGCATCTGCGCCATTGTCGGCGTTGCCGGCCTACAGAGTTTCGCCCCCGCCACATGGTTCATCGTAGCCTTGCTCGCCACAAGAGGGGCTATGATGCTGAGAAAATAATATTCCATACGAATCCATCCCGTCGGCACCTTCCGCTGCCGACACCATATTACAACACAGAATGACTCCCCACCAGTCGCCCACATCGCGCAAAGCCTCCATGGCCCGCCTGCCGCTGCTCGTGTCGTTGCTCACCGCAATGACCGTTTTGTCGGCTCCCGACGCTATGGGCGCCACTGCCAACGGCGTGCCCCGCGTGGTGGTGAGCATACTTGTGGACCAACTTCGCACCGACTACATGAACGCCTTCATGCCCCTTTACGGACAGGAAGGCTTTGTGCGTTTATTGAACGAAGGCCGCGTCTACTCCCACGCCGAGTATCCGCAGTACCGCCCCGACCGCGCCTCCGCTGCCGCCACACTGGCCACGGGCACCACGCCTTACAACCACGGCATAGTGGGCATGAAGTGGCTCAACCGCGAAACGCTGCGCCCGGTGTTCTGCGTGGACGACGACAAATATGCCGGCATCCAGACCAAAGACGCTTCGGCACCCACCTATCTCGGTGTGTCGACGCTCGGCGACGAGCTGAAAGTGGCCACCGAAGGCAAAGCGCTGGTCTACGCCATTTCGCCCTTCCGCGACGCCGCCGTCATCAGTGCGGGCCATGCCGCCGACGGTGCCGTATGGATTGACGACCGCACGGGACAGTGGTGCACCACAAGCTACTACGGCACGTCGCTCCCCTCGTGGGCTGCCGTGCTCAACACCAATCCGCTCGAACAGAAACTCAAGTCGCTCACATGGAAGCCCTCGAGCGACCTGGTGGGCAACTTCAGCTACTTCCTTTCGGGAGGCATGAAAAAGCCCTTCGCCCACAAGTTCAAGGGCGAAAGCCGTTTCTCCTCGTTCAAGACGTGCGGACTGGTAAACGAAGAAGTGGCCGCAGCCGCCGAAAAGTGCCTGAACGGCACGATGATAGGTTCCGACGACGTGACGGACTACCTTGCCGTGACGCTCTATGCCGGCAACCTCGACCACCGCACCGTGTCGGAAGCTCCCATGGAGATGCAGGACACCTACGTGCGCCTCGACCGTGCGCTCGGCCAGCTCATCAAAGCCGTGGAACACAAAGTGGGAAAGGGCAATGCGCTCTTCGTGCTGACCTCCACGGGCTATGCCGACGAAGAAACGGCCGACCTTTCGAAATACCGCATCCCCACGGGCACCTTCGACGTGGAGCGCGCCGCCTCGCTGCTCAACATGTATCTCGTGGCGGTCTACGGCCAGGGGCAGTACGTGGAAGCCTCGTTCGGCACGCAACTCTATCTCAACCACAAACTCGTAGAGCAGAAGCAGATTAACCTTGCCGAAATGCTCGAACGCACGCAGGACTTCCTGCTGCAGCTCTCCGGCGTGAAGGACGTATACACCTCGGCACGTCTCATGCAGGGCGCGTGGACACCGGGCATCAGCCGTATGCGCGGAGCCTACAACCCGCGTTTCTCGGGCGACGTGATGATAGAGGTGGCTCCCGGCTGGCACTACGTCAACAACACGCTGCACGAAAACCAGCTCGTGCGCGAATCGTACATTCCATTCCCCATCATATTCATGGGCACGGGATTCAAAGCCGAAACGCTCACCACTCCCGTCACCATCGACTACGTGGCCCCGACACTCTCGAAGGCCATCCGCATAAGGGCACCGAACAGCTGCAGCGCAGCACCGCTCTGAAGATAAAGCGCAACTCTTCCCAAAGGTAAGCGCAACTCTTCCAGAAAGTAATGTAAAAGAAACGACCAGAAAGTCTTCGTAAAGCGCGGCGAGCGGCCTGTCAGGCCACCACTCGTAAGCCCAGGTCACGAAACGAAGTGACGCGGCCTGGGTATATGCAAGCGGTAATGTTGCGGCCTGTAAGGCCACCACATCAACCGCATAAGCATTTTTCTTCGCGCATGTGGTGGCCTTACAGGCCGCGGAGGCAAGGTGCCCGTTTAACACCCAGGCCGCGTCACTTCGTTCCGTGACCTGGGCTTACGAGTGGTGGCCTTACAGGCCGCTCGCCGCACAAAATCCACAGCAAAAGACTGCGTGTTTTACATACTACAATTCCCCACCCACCCCAACATTCCATCACAAGCAAAAAACAACATCCTTTTATGGACTTCAACAGCATACTCAGCAAACTTTTCGGCAACAAGTCGACCCGCGACATGAAACAGATTCAGCCGTGGGTGGAAAAAGTGAAGGCGGCCTACCCCGCCATCCAGGAACTCGACAACGATGCCCTCCGCGCCAAGACGCGTGAAATTCAGCAAACCATCCAGCACTCCGCCGACGACATCAAGGCCAAAATTGAAGAAATAAAGGCCAAAGTGGAGGAAACTCCCATTGAAGACCGCGAAGTGCTCTTCACGCAGATTGACAAACTCGAAACGCAGGTGCTCGACAAAATGGAGGACGCACTCACCGAAGCGCTCCCCGATGTGTTTGCCATCGTGAAGGACACCGCACGCCGCTTCGCCGAAAACGAAACGATTGAGGTGACCGCCACCGATTTCGACCGCGAACTGGCCACCACACACGACTTCGTACACATCGAAGGCGACAAGGCCATCTACCAGAACCACTGGACTGCCGGAGGCAACGACATGAAGTGGAACATGGTGCACTACGACGTGCAGCTCTTCGGCGGCGTCGTACTGACGCAGGGCAAGATTGCCGAAATGGCAACGGGTGAAGGCAAGACCCTCGTGGCCACACTCCCCGTATTCCTCAATGCCCTTACGGGCAACGGCGTTCACGTCGTAACGGTCAACGACTACCTCGCCAAGCGCGACTCCGAATGGATGGGCCCGCTCTACATGTTCCACGGTCTCTCCGTCGACTGCATCGACAAGCACCAGCCCAACTCCGAAAGCCGCCGCCGCGCCTACCAGGCCGACATCACCTTCGGTACGAACAACGAGTTCGGTTTCGACTACCTCCGCGACAACATGGCCATGAGCCCCAAGGACCTCGTGCAGCGCCGCCACAACTACGCCATCGTCGATGAGGTCGACTCCGTGCTGATCGACGATGCCCGTACGCCGCTCATCATCTCAGGTCCCGTGCCCAAGGGCGACGACCAGCTCTTCGAACAGTACCAGCCCCTCGTGGAACGTCTCGTCGACGTGCAGCGCAAACTCGCCACGAAACTCCTTGCCGAAGCCAAACAGCTCATCGGTTCGGGCGACAAGAAGAAGGAAGAGGAAGGTTTCCTCCAACTCTTCCGCAGCCACAAGGCGCTCCCCAAGAACAACCCGCTCATCAAGTTCCTCTCCGAAACCGGCATCAAGGCCGGCATGCTCAAGACCGAAGAGATCTATATGGAAAACAACAACCGCCGCATGCCGGAGGCTGTTGAACCCCTCTACTTCGTGGTCGACGAGAAGATGCACAGCGTAGACCTCACCGACAAGGGCAACAAGTGGCTCGCCGACACCGTACAGGACGACCAGCTCTTCGTGCTCCCCGACATCACCAGCGAACTCTCGGCGCTCGAAAACGAGAAACTCAGCGACGCCGAACGCGTGGAGAAGAAGGACGCCCTGCTTCAGGACTATGCCATCAAGAGCGAACGCGTTCACACCATTCTCCAGCTGCTCAAAGCCTACACCATGTTCCGCATCAACGAGGAATACGTGGTGATGGACGGCCAGGTGAAGATCGTGGACGAGCAGACCGGCCGTATCATGGAGGGCCGCCGTTGGAGCGACGGTTTGCACCAGGCTGTGGAAGCCAAGGAACACGTGAAGGTGGAAGCCGCCACGCAGACCTTCGCCACCATCACGCTTCAGAACTACTTCCGCATGTACCACAAGCTCGCCGGCATGACGGGTACGGCAAGTACGGAAGCTGGCGAATTCTGGAACATCTACAAGCTCGACGTGGTGGAAATCCCCACCAACCGCCCCATCCAGCGCGTCGACATGAACGACCGCGTCTACAAAACGAAGCGCGAGAAGTATGCCGCCGTCATTCAGGAAATTGAAAAGATGCGTCTCGCCGGCCGCCCCGTGCTCGTGGGTACCACCAGCGTTGACGTGAGCGAACTGCTCAGCCGCATGCTCCAGCTCCGCCACATTCCCCACCAGGTGCTCAACGCAAAACTCCACCAGAAGGAAGCCGACATTGTGGCCCTCGCCGGTCAGAGCGCCATGGGCAAGGTGGTCTTCACCGACGCCGAAGGCAACAAGCACGAGGAAGAACGCATGCTCGGCGCCGTCACCATCGCCACCAACATGGCAGGCCGCGGTACCGACATCAAGCTCACCGACGAGGTGAAGGCCGCAGGCGGTCTCGCCATCATCGGTACCGAACGCCACGAAAGCCGCCGTGTGGACCGCCAGCTCCGCGGTCGTGCCGGACGTCAGGGCGACCCGGGTTCTTCCGTCTTCTTCGTTTCGCTCGAAGACAACCTTATGCGTCTCTTCGCCAGCGAGCGCATTGCCCGCGTGATGGACAAACTCGGATTCAAGGACGGCGAGATGATCGAGGCCAAGATGATCAACAACAGCATCGAGCGCGCACAGCGCAAGGTGGAAGAGAACAACTTCGGCATCCGCAAGCGCCTGCTCGAATACGACGACGTGATGAACAAGCAGCGCACCGTCATCTACGAAAAGCGCCGCCACGCCCTCATGGGCGAACGCGTGGAGATGGACATTGCCAACATGCTCTGGGACCGCGTGATCAACGTCATCGACAACAACGACTACGAAGGCTGCCGCGACGGCTTCATCGAAATTTTCGCCACGGAAGTGCCATTCACCCAGGAAGAGTTTGAAGGCATGAAGCGCGAGGACCTCTACGAAAAGGCTTACCAGGGCGTCATCAACGGTTTCGAACGCAAAACGGACCGCCTCGCCCAAGTGGCCATGCCCGTCATCAAGCAGGTTTACGAAAACCAGGGACAGATGTACGAGAACATCCTCGTGCCCATCACCGACGGCAAACTCGTCTACAACATCCGCACGAACCTCAAGAAGGCTTACGAAACGGAGTCGAAGGAAGTGGTGAAGGACTTCGAGAAGGCCATTCTGCTCCACAACATCGACGACGCTTGGAAAGAAAACCTCCGCGAGCTCGACGACCTCAAGAAGTCCGTGCAGAACGCCAGCTACGAACAGAAGGATCCGCTCCTCGTGTTCAAACTCGAAAGCGTGCAGCTCTTCGACAAGATGGTGAACCGCATCAACAACGAAACGGTGGCCACCCTCATGCGCGGACAGATTCCCGTTCAGGCTCCAGAAGAAGTGCAGGAAGCCGCTCCCGAAGAAAGCACTCCCCAGGAAGGTCTCACCACCACTCACGAAACGCTTGACGAAGCCGGCGACCCCGAAGCACGTGCTGCTCTTGAGCAAGACACCCGCGAGCAGAACCGCCAACCCATCGTGAAGGACAAAGCGCCCGGACGCAACGAACCCTGTCCCTGCGGCAGCGGCAAGAAGTTCAAGGACTGCCACGGCAAAGGACTCTAAATAGACAAACACGCTAATCAGCAATAAATGACAAAGTTTCGGAAAAGGACGGAGAGCTGCGGTTCTCGCCTGTTCCGAAACTTTGCGTTTTATACCACATTAAAAAAGAAAAGACCATGCAAACTACCAATCCCGTAATGGAAGCGCTGCTCACCCGTCGCAGCGTCCGCAAATTCACCGACCAGCCCGTTCCCGAAGAACTCATACAGCAGATTGTGGAAGCCGGCACCTATGCCGCCTCCGGCCACGGCTACCAGCCCTGGCTCGTGGTGCAGGTGACCGACCCCGAAACGCGCGACCGCATGCGCCGCGACAATGCCCGCTTCATGGGTGCCTCGGAAGAGGCCGACCCCTTCTACGGCGCACCCGTCTGGCTCGTGGTGCTCGCCGACCGCAGCAATGCCAACCACCTCTACGACGGCACACTGATGATGGGCAACATGATGCTCGCCGCCCATAGCCTCGGACTCGGTTCGTGCTGGATAAACCGTGCACGCGAAGAGTTCGACATGCCCGAATGGAAAGAATGGCTCAAAAGCCTCGGCGTGGAAGGCGACTACGAAGGCATAGGCCACCTCGCCATCGGCTACCCCGACGGAGAACCGCGTCCCGCAAAGCCCCGCAAGCCCTGCTTCATCAAGGCGTAAGCACCCTCTATGGGGGCGAGGTCTCCTGACCTCGCTTAGGCGAAAAAGGAAACTTCTTTCAAAGAATGCTTTACTCGCCCATGCGAGCTCGGGAGAGCTCGCCCCCATCGTTCGCCCCCATCGTTCCACCATAAGTTCGCAAAACAAGGTGCAACTCATTTGCACATTTGCACATTCGCACATTTGCACATTCGCGAAGCGACACATTCGCACATTAACATCATGCCAACCGACGCCGACCATTTCACCGCACTGCTTGAAGCGCGCGACATCAAGCCCACCGCCAACCGTCTGCTTGTGCTCCGCGCACTCGCCAAGGACAACTGTGCCCTCTCGCTCTCCGACATCGAAGCGCGCATAGGCACCATGGACAAGTCGAGCGTGTTCCGCACGCTCACGCTCTTCCTCGAACACCACCTCGTGCACGGCGTGGACGACGGCACGGCGATGATGAAATATGCCCTCTGCGAAGCTTCGTGCCACTGCGGAGAAGCGGACCACACCGGACTTGCCGACCTCCACACCCATTTCCGCTGCGAACGCTGCGGACGCACCTTCTGCCTCAGAGGACTTCCCGTGCCCAGCGTGCCCCTTCCCGAAGGCTTCGTGCTCAACACGGCCAACTACGTGCTCGTCGGCCTTTGCCCCCATTGCTCACACACAGCAAAATAAATCCATTGATACACCCTCTACAAAAAATAAAGCGAACGATGGGGGCGAACGATGGGGGCGAAGTCTCCTGACTTCGCATGAGCGTCCCTTACACGCACTATGGAAGCGACGTTTAAAACGTCGCGCTCTACACGTCCCTCTGTGCATAAACATACACCCAATACAAACTTTTATGCACAAACAATCCCCCCGTTCGTATACTTTCCTTCACAAGCCATAATATTCTTCCTCCGCTTTCTTCCTCATTTTCATATCTTTGCAGCCATCATTAACTTACAATACAATCCCAAACTACAATTAGGCTTATGAAGAAATTCTTTACCCTTTCCAGCCTTTTCCTTGCTGCAGCGCTCAGCCTCCACGCACAGGAGTTGAACGTCATCCCCAGCGACTCCATTGCCGGTGAACTCGAAGTGCTCGGTGTGTCCAACAACGGACAGTTTGTATGCGGCACCACGTTGACTTCATCGTATTTCGTCTACGACACCGCCACTCAGACTTTCAAGTATAAAACCGGTCCCGAAGACGAATCGGGCGACCCCGCCGACTCACAGCTCCGCGCAATAAACGACAACGGCCTCGCAGTAGGCTATGCCGGTGACTACCCCGTCATGATGGACAAAGAAGGCAACGTCACCCAGCTCGACACCCTCGCCGGCGACGAAGACCACGCCTGGACCCTCGCCTTTGCCGTAACGAACGACGGAAAGACCATTGTAGGTTGCGCATTCACCACTTACAGTGTGCCCCTCATCTGGCAGGACGGCAAACTCTCGCAGCTCCCCATGCCCAGCGAAGAGGAAGCCGGCTACACGGTGAACGGTGCTGTTGCCAAGTTCATCAGCGCTGACGGCTCTGTCATTGTGGGCTACATCGAAGACGACTTGGCAAGCTATCCTGCCATACTTTGGACCCGCCAAGCCGACGGTTCTTATGTCTGCGACATCATCAGCGCAAAATACTTTGAACCTGGATATGGCACCAATCCGTACTGGACATTCTCTCCCGAATGCTTGAGCGACAACGGCCGCTACATCGGCATTACCGCTGTCAGAAACGTTCAGGATAAATGGGATGCCGAAGACTACAGCGACAATGGTAGCGGCCAGTTCTGCGTATATGACACGCAGGAAAAGACCGTAACCCAAATCAGCATCGACGGCGACCACAACATTTTGGCCGACGCTGACATCACCCCTTGCGACATTGCCGACGACGGCACGGTAGTTGGCTACACGGGTTCCGTTTGGGATGGCGACGCCCAGGGCTTCATCAAGCGCATAACAGATTCGCAGCCTCTTCCCTTGACCACGGTGTTCAGCGGCGTCACTGCTTTCTCCGACTACGCAACCAACGGTTCAAGCCTCTGCACCGGCATCTCAGCTGACGGCAAGACCGTCGTTGGCTACGGTCCCAACAAAGTCGGCTACGAAGGCTATGTGCTCAAGTGCCCCGTTTCGGCTGCCATCGGTTCTGCCACCACCGACAACGGTTCCAACGCCGAAATCCTCCGCTACTCCATCGACGGCAAGCGCCTCAACATGCCCACCCGCGGCCTCAACATCGTGAAGCGTGCCAACGGACGTGCTGAAAAGGTATTCGTGAAGTAATTTGCAACACAACGCAAACCCGCATATGGGAGAATGAGCAGCAACGCTCGTTCTCCCTTTTTTTATATATGGGGGCGAGGTCTCCTGACCTCGCATGCGCGATGAAAGCATTATAAAAAAGTCACCTTAAACGCTCAAGCGAGCTCGGGAGAGCTCGCCCCCATCGTTCGCCCCCATCGTTCGCCCACATCGCTCGCGAAGCGCCGCTTTTGTCAGCAAAACCCCAATCCCAACACGCAATTCATCCGCCTTTTTCTGCCACTCTGTCAGAAAAGGGAAACGAATGTTATAACTTTTGGCTTGGCTTCCCGTTTGCCAAACCGGAGAGCGAACGGGCAGTCCGCCAAGGACGACGCCCGGAGCAACAAACATCACGACAAACAAAAAAAGACAAAAGCATATGACATTCGACAACTTCACCATCAAAGCGCAGCAGGCCGTGCAGACCGCGGCCGAACGCGCCACGCAAGCCGGGCAGCAGGCCATCACTCCGGTCCACCTGCTCCATGGTGTACTCGCCGTGGGAGAGAACGTCACGCAGTTTCTCTTCGGCAAACTCGGAGTGAACGAACACGCACTGCAGGCCACCGTGGAGAACGAACTCCAACACCAGCCGAAGGTAAGCGGCGGCAGTAGCCCCTACCTCGACCAGGAAGCCAACCAGGTGGTGCTCAAAGCCGCCGACATAGCCAAGAAAGACGGCGACACCTACGTGGGACTTGAGCCCCTGCTCCTCGCCCTGCTCAACGTGAAGAGCATGGCCGCACAAATGCTCAAGGACGCCGGCGTAACAGAAAGCACGCTGCGCCAAGCCATCAAGGAACTCCGCGGCGGACAGAAAGCCACCTCGCAAAGCAGCGAAGACGCCTACCAGTCGCTCTCGAAATATGCCCGCAACCTCGTGGAGGAAGCACGAAGCGGAAAGCTCGACCCCGTAATAGGCCGCGACGAGGAAATACGCCGCGTGCTGCAAATCCTCTCCCGCCGTACGAAGAACAACCCTATTCTTATCGGTGAACCGGGTACGGGTAAGACAGCCATCGTGGAAGGTCTCGCACAGCGTATCGTCCGCGGCGACGTGCCCGAGAACCTGAAGAACAAACAGCTCTTCTCGCTCGACATGGGTGCCCTCGTGGCCGGTGCGAAATACAAAGGCGAATTTGAGGAACGCCTCAAGAGCGTCATCAACGAAGTGACGAAGGCCGAAGGCGACATCATCCTCTTCATCGATGAAATACACACCCTTGTGGGAGCCGGCAAGAGCGAAGGCGCCATGGACGCCGCCAACATTCTCAAGCCTGCCCTCGCACGTGGCGAACTGAGAAGCATCGGTGCAACTACGCTGGAGGAATACCAGAAATATTTCGAGAAAGACAAGGCGCTCGAACGCCGTTTCCAAACGGTGATGGTGGACGAACCTTCGCCCGAGGACGCCATCAGCATTCTCCGCGGACTGAAGGAACGCTACGAGAACCACCACAAAGTGCGTATTCAGGACGATGCGCTCATTGCCGCCGTGCAGCTCTCGCACCGCTACATCTCCGACCGTTTCCTCCCCGACAAGGCCATCGACCTGATGGACGAGGCTGCCGCCAAACTCCGTATGGAACGCGACTCGCAGCCTGAACAGCTCGACGAGATCACGCGCCGTTTGCGCCAGCTCGAAATTGAGCGCGAAGCCATCAAGCGCGAAGGCGACCAGCCCAAACTCGACACGCTCAACAAAGAGATTGCCGAACTGCAGGAGCAGGAGAAGGACTTCCGTGCCAAATGGGAAGGCGAGAAGGAAGTGCTCACCAAAATCCAGCAGGACAAGCAGCAGATGGAGCAACTCAAGTTTGAAGCCGAGCGCGCCGAACGCGAAGGCGACTACGGACGCGTAGCAGAAATACGCTACGGCAAACTCCAGCAGCTGCAGAAGGACATCGAGGAGCAACAGCAACAGCTCAAAAGCCGCCAGGGCGCCGAAGCCATGGTAAAGGAAGAGGTCACGCCCGACGACATTGCCGATGTGGTGGCACGCTGGACAGGCATTCCCGTGACGCGTATGCTGCAGAGCGAACGCGAGAAGCTGCTCCATCTCGAAGAAGAACTCCACAAGCGCGTAGTGGGTCAGGACGAAGCCATAGAAGCGGTGGCCGATGCCGTGCGCCGCTCACGTGCCGGACTGCAAGACCCGAAGCGCCCCATCGGTTCGTTCATCTTCCTCGGCACCACGGGTGTGGGCAAGACGGAGCTTGCCAAGGCTTTGGCAGACTATCTCTTCAACGACGAGAACATGATGACGCGTATCGACATGAGCGAATACCAGGAGAAGTTCAGCGTGAGCCGACTCGTCGGTGCCCCTCCGGGCTACGTTGGCTACGAAGAAGGCGGCCAGCTCACCGAAGCCGTGCGCCGCAAGCCTTACAGCGTAGTGCTCTTCGACGAGATTGAAAAGGCACATCCGGATGTGTTCAACATTCTCCTTCAGGTGCTCGACGACGGACGCCTCACCGACAACAAGGGACGCACCGTCAACTTCAAGAACACCATCATCATTATGACGTCGAACATGGGTTCGCAGCTCATCCAGCAGAAGTTCGAGGCCATCGCCAACAAGAACAACGAGGAACGCGCACGCATCA
>CAVCAV010000067.1:0-13320 GCA_963600165.1 Christensenella sp. UBA1685
ACCCAGGGTGTCGCTTCGCTTGCCCTGGGCTATGTTGTGCTGGGCTTTCAGCCCGCTCTCCGCACTCAACGTAATTCGACAGGTTATTCAAATAATTCCATACAAAAACAATCGCCCCCATGCGAAACGCACGCTGCGTCGCATGGGGGCGATGTGTATATTTTTTCGTGCTCAGCCTTACTTCACGAGGCCGAGGGTGTCGCTGGCAATGAGGAGTTCCTCGTCGGTGGGAACTACCACTACCTTCACGCGGCTGTCGGGGGTGGAAATGATTTCCTCTTCGCCGCAGTTGTGGCGGTTCTTCTCTTCGTCGATCTTCACGCCCATGAATTCAAGGCCTTCGCAAGCGCCCTGACGAACGTCCCACTGGTGCTCGCCAACGCCGGCGGTGAAGACGATGACGTCCACGCCGCCCATGGCTGCAGAATAGGCACCGATGTACTTCTTGATGCGGTAGTCGTACATCTCCATGGCGAGCTTGGCGCGCTCGTTGCCTTCGCGGATGCCGGCTTCCACTTCGCGGATGTCGCTTGAGATGCCGGAAATTCCCTTCACACCGCTCTGCTTGTTGAGCAGGTCGCTCATTTCGTCGGGGGTGAGGCCTTCCTTCTTCATGATGCTCAGCACGGCGGAGGGGTCGATGTCGCCCGAACGCGTACCCATCATCAGACCTTCAAGGGGAGTAAGTCCCATGGAGGTGTCGACACACTGGCCGTGCTTTACGGCCGAAACGGAAGCGCCGTTGCCGATGTGGCAGGTGACGATGTTCACGTCTTCGGGCTTCACGCCGAGCACTTCACACACGCGGGCCGTAACGAAACGGTGGCTCGTGCCGTGGGCACCCCAGCGGCGGATGTTGTTCTCCTCGTAGTACTTGTAGGGAACGGCATACATGTAAGCCTTGGCGGGCATCGTCTGGTGGAACGAGGTGTCGAACACGAACACCTGGGGAAGGTTGGGCAACATTTCCTTCACGGCGCGGTAGCCCTTGAGGTGAGCTTCGGAGTGGAGCGGAGCGAGGTCCATGTAGTTCTCCCATTCCTTCAGCATTTCGTCGGTCACTACCATGCTCTTCGTGAAACGTCCGCCGGCCACGATGCGGTGGCCTGCGGCGCTGATTTCGTCGAGGCTCTTGATGGCTCCGTATTCGGGGTTGAGGAGCGTGTCGAACATCAGCTTGATGCCTTCCGTGTGGGTGGGGCAGGCCGACTCGATAATCTTCGTTTCGCCGTTTATCTTCGTCTTGAGGAACGAGCCTTCAAGACCGATCTTCTCAATGCCGCCTGCTGCGAGCACGCTCTTGTCGTCCATTTCGTAGAGTTTGTACTTGATGGAGGAGCTGCCGCAGTTGATGACTAATATTTTCATGTGGTGTGGATATGTATGTGGTGTGATTACAAGTCAGAACGGATGGGCAAGCCGTGTGCTTCTGCGCCGACGGTTTGCTCATCCGTGTCTTAAAGGGAAAAATTTATTCTGCTTCCTTGGCTGCAATGGCCTGGTTGGCGGTGATGGCAATCATCTTGTAGACGTCGTCGACGGAGCAACCGCGGGAAAGGTCGTTCACGGGACGGGCAATACCCTGGAGAATGGGACCTACTGCCGTGGCGTGGCCAAGACGCTGCACGAGCTTGTAGCCGATGTTGCCCACTTCGAGGCTGGGCACAACGAGCACGTTGGCCTTTCCGGCAATGGGACTGCCCGGAGCCTTGGACGAACCTACGGAAGGTACGAGGGCGGCGTCGGCCTGGAGTTCACCGTCGATGGCGAGGTTGGGGTCGATTTCCTTGGCGATGGCGAGAGCTTCTACCACCTTGTCCACTACTTCGTGTTTGGCAGAGCCTTTCGTGGAGAAGCTGAGCATGGCCACACGGGGTTCGATGCCGGCTACAGCCTTGGCGGTACGTGCCGTGCAGACGGCAATCTGTGCGAGCTGGTTGGCATCGGGCACGGGAGTTACGGCCACGTCGCCCATCACGAGCACGCCGTTGTCGCCGCATTCGGGAGCGTGGGTAAGGAGAAGCATGGCACCGCTCACGCAGCTGATGCCGGGAGCCGTCTTGATAATCTGCAGGGCGGGACGGAGCACATTGCCGGTGGTGTTGCGGGCGCCGGCGAGCTGGCCGTCGGCATCGCCGCTCTTGATGATCATGCAGCCGAAGTAGAGCGGGTCGAGCACTTTCTGGCGTGCTTCTTCGATGGTCATGCCCTTCTTCTTGCGGAGCTCGCAGAGGAGCTGGGCATATTCTTCTTTCTTGGGGCTGGTGGCGGGGTCGATGAGGGTGGCACGGTCGATGTTGCCGAGGCCCCACTGCTTGGCGAGGTCGTGGATTTCGTCCACGTTGCCGAGGATGATAAGGTCTGCTACTCCGTCAGTCAGAATCTGGTTGGCGGCTTTGAGGGTGCGCTCTTCTGTTCCTTCAGGCAGTACGATGCGCTGCTTGTTGGCTTTGGCGCGTGCAACGAGTTGTTCAATGAGTTCCATTGCTTGCTTTATAATGTATGTTGGGTTGTTTTGACGATGGAAAGCGCGACGGCTTCGCACTTTTCGTTATTACTGCAAATTTACACAATACTTGCCATTTCTTTTTCAAGCCTTGAAATAAAAATTCCACGCCTTGAAACAAAAATTCCAAGCCTTGAAATTTAAATTCCAAGCCTTGGAATTTTTGTTTCAAAACGTGGAACTCGTTTTGAAACTGCACGTCGTTGACATTCAGTGCTTTATCGCTCGTTTAGCATTTGCTGTACTGCAAATGGAACTCCGTGACGGCCACAATGCCGCGGCGAATGATGGAGAGCGGAATGTTTTCGTTGGGCGAGTGGATGGCATTGCTTTCCAGACCGAAGCCCATGAGGATGGTTTTCACGCCCAGTTCGCGTTCGAAGTCGCTGATGATGGGTATGCTTCCGCCGCGGCGCACGGCGAGCGGACGTTTGCCGAAAGCTTTTTCAAAACCTGCCTCGGCGGCCTTGTAGGCGGGGAGCGTGATGGGGCATACGTAGCCCTCGCCGCCGTGGAGCGGTGTGACTTTCACGCTCACGCACTTCGGAGCGATGGAGGCGATGTAGTCTACGAAGAGTTGCGAAATCTTTTCGTGCTGCTGGTGGGGAACGAGGCGGGCCGACACTTTGGCGTAGGCCTTGGAGGGCAAAACCGTTTTGGCGCCTTCGCCCGTGTAGCCGCCCCAAATGCCGCACACGTCGAACGAGGGGCGGCACGAGTTGCGCTCAATGGTGGAGTAGCCGGCTTCGCCGCGCAGTTCTTCCACACCGATGGCTTTCTTGTAGCGCGCTTCGTCGAAGGGAATGGAGGCAAGCATGGCACGCTCGTCGGCGGAGAGTTCCTCCACGTCGTCGTAGAAATGGGGAATGGCGATGCGGCCGTCGGGACCGATGACTTTGCCTATCATTTCGCAGAGCACGTTGACGGGATTGGCCACGGCGCCGCCGAAGTGGCCGGAGTGGAGGTCGCGGTTGGGGCCGGTCACTTCTATTTGCCAGTAGGCAAGTCCGCGAAGGCCGGTGGTGAGCGAGGGAAGGTCTTCGGCAAGCATCGACGTGTCGCTCACGAGGATGATGTCGGAACGCAGCAGTTCGCGGTGCTTGGCGAGGAAGGCGGCGAGCGAGGGCGAACCTATTTCTTCTTCACCTTCGAGAATGAACTTCACGTTGTGGTCGAGAAGGTTGTGGCGGACGAGATACTCGAAAGCCTTTACCTGTATGAAACTTTGGCCTTTGTCGTCGTCGGCGCCGCGGGCCCAGATGTGTCCGTCGCGCACTTCGGGTTCGAAGGGCGGGGTGTGCCAGAGTTCCACGGGGTCGGCGGGCATCACGTCGTAGTGGCCGTAGACGAGCACCGTCTTGGCCGTGTCGCTCACGTGGCGTTCGGCGTAGACAAGCGGGTTGCCGTCGGAAGGCATCACTTCGGCTTTGTCGGCTCCTGCTTCGAGCAGCAGTTCGCGCCAACGTTCGGCGCAACGGATCATGTCGGCGTGGTGCTCGGGTTCGGAACTTATGCTGGGAATGCGGATGAGGCTGAAGAGTTCTTCGAGGAAACGCCCTTCGTTTTCGTAGATGTAGGTTTCAATGGATGTCATGGGAGGTATAGATTAGGAGTGATGTTGCGTGATTAGTCTGCAAACTTGAATTCCACCGTCAGCACGTTGTCGGCCACTTGGCGGCCGGCCACCATCATGGTGTAGCGTGCCTGGAAGCGTCCGCCTTCTGCCGAGAGCGTGGTGGAAAACGAATGGGTGAAGATGCTCAGGTCGAGTTCGCCCTGCGGGGTGGTGTAGGGGCAGGTGAGCATGCGGCCTTCAATGAAGGTCATGCGCGAACGGGTAAGGCCGCTTCGGTTGAGGTCGGCAATGTCGTCGCTGATGAGCAGCTGGGCCGTGCCCTGGTTGTCCTTTTCGGCATAGTGGAGCACCATGCCGCTTTCTTCTACTTTGCAAACGCCTTCGCAGTGGGAGGCGATGCGGTCTTCCCCGTTCTCCGTGACGGAAACGAGAAGCGTGTTTATTTTTACTTTCTTGAGCATGGGAGGGCTTAGAGGATGATTTTTTTCACTTTCGTGCCTTCGCGCAGAAGGTAGATGCCTTGCTGCGTCGGGCGGCCGCTGAGGCGGATGCCGCCGGGCGTGTACCAGACGGGCGAGAGGGTGGGGGAGTTGTCGGTCGGGGCTTCCGCTATGCCGTCGGGCGTAGGCACGTGGAAGCGGACGGTCTGCACAATGGGCCAGCGCTGACGGAGGTAGAGCGTGTAGTCGTGTCCGGCGGTGAGCGGGGGAAAACTGATGGTGTCGGTGGTTTCTGCCGAAGGCTGGAGATAGACGACGTGGCCCAACCGCCATTGCGTGCCGCTCTGTTCGTCGTGTAGCTCGTACTGGAAAAGTTGCGAAGCACGTTCTTCTGCCGAAGCGTTGGCGATGGTTTCGCGGATGAAGAGGCTTCGGTCTGCGCGGATTTCCACTTCCGGCTCGGTTGTGGTGAACTGTACGGCGCAGCCGAGCATTCCGGTGACCGGTGTGGTGGCGAGCACGTTTTCGCCGTTGGTCGTTACCGACACGAGGAGCGGACCGCCTTCGGTGAATCGGGCATTGAGGCGAAGCGTACGTTTTTCTCCCGGAGAGAGTGTGGCTACGCCCATGGCAAGCAGCGTGGCCTGGTCGATGAGTGCCGTGTCGGTGGGAAGGTTTTGCATCAGTGCAAAGGAGGTGTAGAGCGTTTGGGTGGAAGATGTGTTCCTAACGTCAAGGTCTACCGCGGTGTAGCGGTTCGTCATGGGGATGTCGGCAAAGCGGATGGCCTCTACGGTCACTTCGGAAAAGTCGCGTTGCAGCGTGTCGGGCAAGAGCGTGTCGGGCAAAGGTTCTGTGCCTACCACGATGGCTTCCTGGTTGCGAGAGAATCCGTCGCCTACAAATTTGCCCGTGCGGTCGGCTTCGGGTTGGGCATACCAAAGCACGTCGAGACGGAAGAAACCGTCGAATTCGCCGCCGTAACCCCAGTTGACGTGGAAGAGTCCGTCGTTGTCGAGTCCGTCGAGCACGAAGGCGTGGCCGCCTCCTTCTTCTATGGCGCCGGCGTAGTAGACGGGGCGGCGGGCCATTATCTCATTGGCCAAAAATTGCCAGTAGTCCGATGGGGCATATTTGCTCGCATCGAGGTAATGCACGTAGGGAAGGCCGAAAGCGTTGCGAAGCGGTTCAACGAGTTTGTAGGAATTCGCTCCGCTTGAGGAGAGTCCCCACTGCATGTGGCATGCCATGCCGAGCCAGTAGGAAAGGCGCGCCACGGCGTCGGCTTCTTCCGGCGTGTAGTCGTCCGTGTCGTAGTTGTTGCGGATGAGCCGTGTGTCGATGGATGCGCCGGGGAGAATGTCGTCGACGGCGTAGTGTTTCGTTTTCCATCCGTGCAGTGTGTCGCAGAGCGTGTAGACGGCGCGGTGGAAGGTGAGTATCTGCTCCATGGCCGTGGCCACGCAGCCTACTAGGCAACGTGCTTCGCTCCAAGTGCTGTCGGCTTGGAGGTAGTGGGGACATAGGTTGTTGTAGGGAGCGCTTTGGTGACGGACGGTGGTGAGAAGGGGCGCAACGGCATGAAATGTTCCGGCGAAGGGAACGGTCCTTTGCGCGTAGGATGAAACGTTTTGCAGTGCGGCTTGGAGTGCGGGGGGAAGGGAAACGGTGGCGCCGGCCGTTTGGGGGAAAGAGCCGTAGCCCAAAACTTCGGGAAGGTCGTCGTCGCGGTGGATGAGCACGAAGCGTTTCCCCTCCGTAGCCATGTAAGCCATGGGGAACGTGCGGAGTTGCAGCGCCTGTTGCGCAGCGGTTTTGCTTTTCCCGTAATGTTTCTGCACAGCCGTGTTTCCGAAGAATGTTTCGGCCACACGGCGTGCCGCCGCCGAGTCAATTGGGGCGGCTTTTGCCGTGAGCGTGCAGAGCGTGCACAGTGTCAGCAACAGGAAGGTGTGCAGATTTTTTTTCATGTAGGAAAGAGACTGGCTATTCGTCGCCGATGTTGAACTGTTTGCCGTGCTGGCCGTCGTCGAAGCCTTTCGTGTAGCCTTCGCGGTAGCCTTTCACGTAGTTTTGGCGGTCGGAGGTTTTGGTGTAACTGCATTCTTCGTCGTACGAAGCGTTCTTCGTTCCCGCTGCGCCGTCGTCGCAACCCGAGGCGTAGCCGTCTTCGTAACCGCCCTCGTAGGGATTGCGCTTGTCGCGGCCGAGGATGGTGTCGGGCAGGGCGGTGCTGATGCTGTCGGCGGTGACGGGAATGAGCGTGGAGTCGGCAGTGGTGTCGGGGATGGCCACTTTCTGTTCCGCAGAGTCGGCTTCGCCCACGGCGTGGAGGCTTTTCGTTTCGCCCGTCGACGTTTTGAGAAATACGGTGACGCCTACCGCGACGATGCAGAGCAGTATGACGACCACCATTTTCCAACGGTTCTTTTCTTGCTTGTTATTGTAGTTCATAGGAGAGTGCTGTAGTGTGTTCTTTTAGGAGAAGTTTGCCGAACGCTTGCGGCCGGCATCGATACGTAGGAAAATGAAGAGCATCAGCGTGAAGCCCCATAGCGACGAACCGCCGTAACTGAAGAACGGCAGCGGAATGCCGATGACAGGGGTGAGGCCCATGACCATTCCCACGTTGATAAACACGTGGAAGAGCAGAATGCTCAGCACGGAGTAGCCGTAGACGCGGCCGAAGACCGTGGACTGCCGTTCCGCCAGATAAATGAGTCGCAGAACGAGCAGCAGGAACAGGATGAGCACGCCTGCCGATCCCATAAAGCCCTGTTCTTCGCCCACGGTGCAGAAGATGAAGTCGGTGTCCTGCTCGGGCACATATTTTAGCTTCGTCTGCGTGCCGTTCATGAAGCCTTTTCCTTCCAGGCCGCCCGAACCGATGGCTATTTTGCTTTGGTTCACGTTGTAGCCGGCATCGCGGTTGTCGTCGTTCATGCCGAGCAACACCTGGATGCGCACACGCTGGTGAGGTTCGAGCACTTTGTTGAGCGTGTAGTCGGAGGTGTAGAAGAAGGCCATGCTGCCGAGGGTGAATACGGCGATGAGCAGATTGTTGTTGATCCTTTCACCGAGCGACTGCCAACCGAGGTAGACGGCCATCACTACACACATGAGAATGAGGAACCACGAGATGTCGAACGGTACGATGAATTCCGACACCAATAGGGGCACGACGATGCACGCGGCACCGGTGAGGAAAATGAAACGCACGTGGCGGCGGTCCTTGCCGTACACTTTCACCATGCCGAGCGTGAAGAGCCAGATGAGCGTCATGACGGAAAACTCGCCGATGGACGTGAGCGTGCCGGGAAGTTCCACGTTGCTGAAACGTATGCCCACCACGAAGTAGACCACGGCGGCCACGGCGGTGAAGAGGATGCAGCCGGGCATTCCCTCGCGGTAGAACATGAGGAAGAATGCCAGGTAGACCAGTGCCGAGCCCGTTTCTTTCTGCAGCACGATGAGGAGCATGGGGAGCAGAATGAGTCCGGCCGCCTTGGCAAAGTTGTGCATGTCGTTGAGCGTGAAGTTGTACTGGTTGCAGAGCTTCGCCACGGCAAGCGCTGTGGCGCACTTGGCAAACTCGGCGGGCTGCACGTTGCAGATGCCTATGTTGATCCACGACTTCGAACCTTTGATGTCGTGTGCCACGAAAGGCGTGATGAGCAGCACGGCCATCATGCCCCAGTAGAAGAGTCCGGCGAGCGTGTCGTAGTATTTGTCGTCGGTCATGAGCAGCACAAAGCCGAGCACGGCGGCGCAGCCTATCCACACAATCTGCTTGCCGGTGCGCACGTTCCAGTCGAAGAAGTTGGTGTCGCCTATTTCGTGGGTCGCTCCGCATATGCTGAACCAGCCGCACACGAGCAGCACAAGGTAGAGCAGTATGACCACCTTGTCCACGCTGAGCAATGGGGAACGGTTTTCTATTTCTGTCATCTTTTTTTTGAAGAAATGCTATCGGGATATTTCGGGATATTTGATGTGCATGTTCTGGAAATGCTCGGCCTTCTTCTGAGAAGACGGAGAGAGCTTGCCGTTGAGGTACTGCTCCATGATGAGTCCGCCGAGCGGCACACCGTAAACATTTCCGAAACCGCCGTTTTCCACATATACGGCCACGGCGATGCGCGGGTCGTTCATCGGGGCAAAACCCATGAATGCCGAGTGGTCGTGGCCGCGGTTCTGCGCCGTACCGGTCTTTCCGCACACTTCGTAGCCGGGAAGGTTGGCTGCGCGGCAGGTGCCGTCGAGCACGGCCTTGCGCATGCCCGCCACGGCGTAGTTGTACCAGCGTGCGTCAACTCCCGTGTAGCGCTTCTGGCTGTAGAGCGGGTCGAGTTTGCCGTTCTGCACTTCGTGCACCACGTGGGGAGTGATGAAGTAGCCGCGGTTGGCCACGGTGGCTGCAAGGTTGGCTATCTGCAGCGGCGTGGCGGTCACTTCGCCCTGGCCGATGGCAATGGAGATGACCGTAAGTCCGTTCCACGAACCTTTGTAGGCTTTGTCGTAGTATTTTGCATTGGGAATCATGCCGCGGTTCTCGCCCGGAAGGTCCACACCGAGCTTGTAGCCGTAGCCCATGGCCACCATGTAGTCCTTCCACTTCGTCATGGCGTTTTGCACGGAACCGTATTTGCGCTTGTTGCTGAGCATGCGGAAGAGGTTCCAGCAGAAGTAGGAGTTGCACGAGGTGCCGATGGCGGGCACGAGGTTGATGGGCGAAGCGTGGCCGTGGCAGCCTACGTGGAGTCCTTTATAGTTGAAGCCGTGGTGGCACGGGAAGGAAATCTGCGGGTCGATGCTTCCTTCCTGAAGGCCCACAAGGGCTTGCGTGATTTTAAACGTGGAGCCCGGCGGGTAAGTACCCATGATGGCGCGGTTGAGCAACGGACGCATCAGGTCCTTCTGCAGCATGCGGTGGTTCTTGCCGCGGTCGCGCCCCACCATGGTGCGGGGGTCGTAGGTGGGCGACGAAGCCATGCAGAGAATCTCTCCCGTCTTCGGCTCGATGGCCACAATGGCTCCGAGCTTGCCCTGCAGCAAGCGTTCGGCAAGTTCCTGAAGGTCCTTGTCGATGCTCAGCGTAAGGTTCTGGCCGGGAACGGGGTTCTTGTCGTATTTTCCGTTCTGGTAGTGGCCTTGCGTACGGCCGTGCACGTCGCGGAGCATGATGCGCATGCCTTTCTCGCCGCGCAGTTGCTTTTCGTAGGAGCGTTCTATGCCGAGTTTGCCGATGTAGTCGCCGCTCTGGTAGTAGTGCTCCTCGTCGTCGGTGATGTCTTTCTCGTTCACTTCGCCCACGTCGCCAAGGATGTGTGCGCCGATGGCGGAGGTGTACTGGCGGTTGGAACGCTTCTCAATGCTGAAACCCTTGAAGCGGAAGAGTTTCTCGCGGAAGAGCGAAAACTCCTGCGCCGGAATCTGCGACATGAAGAGCTGCGGCGTGTAGCGCGAGTAGCCGGGATGCTTCTTGCTGTCTTTGATGTCGTCCATGCGGCGTATGTAGTCCTCTTTCGTGATGCCCACGGTGCGGCAGAAGTCGAGCGTGTCCACACCGCGCTGGTCGTTCATCACCACCATAATGTTGTACGACGGTTCGTTGTACACGAGCAAGCGCCCCTTGCGGTCCATGATGAGTCCGCGCGAGGGGTAGAGTATTTCCTTGCGGAAAGCGTTGGAGTCGGCGTTCTTCTTGTAGTCGTCGCTCCAGAGCTGAAGGGTGAAAAGACGGATGATGTAGACGGCCACGATGCCGACGGCAATGCCGCCAATGACGAACTTGCGGGTCTCGAAACTGTTTTTGAGCATAGGCGCGGAAGCTACTTTTTGTTGCGTATCAGTTCCATTGCCACAATGAAGAGGGTGCTGAGCACGGTGCTGCCGGCAATGTTGATGAGCAGCACTTGCCAGTCGAAGAAGGAGAAGGCTTCAAGGATGAAGAAGCAAAGGCAGTGGAGCAGCACGGCGGTGACCACGTAGCGCATGAAGCCTCCCCATTCCATGCTTTTGCTGGAAGGCTCGAGCGTGTCGTCGTCGCGGTCCGACGGGGCGAACACCTTCAGGAGCCACGGAGCCACAAGGCCCACAAGACAGAGGCTGCCGGCTGCCATACCCGGGGTGTTGGTAAAGAGGTCGATGAGCAGACCGAGTACGAAGCCGAGCAGCACATAGAGCCAGCGCGGCGTGCTGTTGGGAAGTATGAGGAGAAAATAAATATACGGCATCGGGGTGGCGTAGCCGAATATGTGGACATGGTTGAACACGAGCACCTGCAGCAGAAGAAGCACGACGAACCAGATGCAGCGCGAAACGATGGTTTGTATCATGTCGGAAATTTTAGGAATAAATAAGTAGAAACGTGCAAATCGTTTGTGCGATTCTTCAATCGTCGTTGCCTTCCATGGCGGCAGCGTGCGCCTGGAGCGTGTCTATTTCGGCTTTGTAGGGAGTGGCCACCACCTGCACGTCGCGGAGGTTGGCGAAGTTGGTGCCGAGCGTTACGCCGAGCTTGTAGCTTTGTCCGTCGGGCGAATTCTGTATGCTGCGTATGCGTCCTACGAAAATGCCGGGAGGGAAGACTGCCGAGTAACCGCTCGTTTCAATCACTTCGCCCTGTTTTACGCGGGCATAGCGCGGAATGTCGTCGACGTAGGCGCCGCGCATGCTGCTGCCGTCCCATTGCAGGTAGCCGAAGTAGCTTTGTCCGCGGACGCGGCAACTGATGCTCGACTTGCGGTTCGTCACGGGGATTACAAGCGAATGGTGAGGGCCGGTAAGGTACACGATGCCTACCACGCCGCCGCCGCCCACTACGCCCATCTCCGTGTGCACGCCGTCGGTCTCACCCTTGTCGATGACGAGGTAGTTGTTGGTGCGCTCGTTGTTGTTGCTCACCACGGTGGCGGGAATCATGGTGTAGTCCTTCAGGGTTTGCATCATGAGGCGTTCCGTTTGCGTGGTGTCGCGCGTGAGGGAGTGGATGACGCTGCGGAGCTGTTCGGCTTCGCGCTGGAGACGCACGTTCTCAGCAGTGAGTTCGCCGTTTACCTTTCCCAGGTTGACGTACGAAACGGCATTGCCGTAGAGCGCATCAACGCCTGCCACGGCCGAATTGGCCGCGGAGAACCATACGCTCCCCTGGTAGTTGTTGAAACGGAAAAGGAGCACCATGCTCACCACTTCGAGCACGGCGAAAAGAAAAAAGTAGGAGTACTTGCGTAAGAAGTCCAGAAGGTTGTGCATGAATGTTGGGGTTGTCGGTGCCTGCTATGTGGCGGGCGGACATGAAGGTGGACGTTTGCCGTGGTGCGGACGGTTCAAATAACAAAATTGCAGAGCCGTCCCCATAAAAGAATAAGGATTAAGGAGAAAGGACGAAGGCTTGAATGCGTTCCGCCCGGGCGGAGGCATCCCCTTGATCCTGTATCCTTAATCCTTCTTGTTGTTTCTGACGGGAAATGTAGCCGCACCCTTAAAGCGCGTGCATTTCCTTGTATTGTTGCTTATCGCATGAGGAACGTGTAGTTCTCCACGTTCTTGAGTGCAACGCCTGTGCCCTTTGCCACGCAGAGGAGCGGATCCTCGGCCACGTGGAAGGCAATGTTGATTTTGTCGCTGAGGCGCTTGTCAAGTCCGCGGAGCAACGCGCCGCCGCCGGTGAGGTAGATGCCGTTCTTCACGATGTCGGCATAGAGTTCGGGAGGCGTGTTGGCCAATGCGTTGATGACGGCCTGCTCAATTTTTGCGATGGACGTTTCAAGGCAGTGGGCCACTTCCTGGTAGCAGACGGGCACTTCCATCGGCATGGTGGTGATGCGGTTCGGACCGTGCACGATGTAGTCCTTCGGCGGATTGGGAAGGTCGGTGAGCGCTGCACCTACGTTGATCTTGATGCGCTCGGCCATGCGTTCGCTTACTTTCACGTTGTGCTGTCGGCTCATGTACTCCTGAATGTCGGCGGTGAAGTCGTCGCCGGCCATCTTGATGGAGTTGTTGGACACGATGCCGCCCAACGAGATGACGGCGATTTCGGTGGTGCCGCCGCCTATGTCGACAATCATGTTGCCTTCTGCAGCGTTCACGTCAATGCCAATGCCGATGGCAGCTGCCATGGGCTCGTAGAGGAGGAACACGTCGCGTCCGCCGGCATGTTCTGCCGAGTCGCGCACGGCACGGAGCTCCACTTCCGTTGAACCGGAGGGCACACCGATGACCATTCGGAGCGACGGGGAGAAGAGGCGCTTGCCGGAGTGTACTTTCTTGATAAGTCCGCGCATCATTTGCTCGCAGGCGTTGAAGTCGGCGATGACGCCGTCGCGGAGCGGGCGGATGACGCGTATTTTGTTGTTCGTCTTTTCGTACATGAGCTTTGCGCTTTCGCCCACGGCAATCATCTTTTCGGTGTGCTGGTCGAGGGCTACTACGGAGGGCTCGTTCACTGCGATCTCATCATCGGCAATGATGATGGTGTTGGCCGTACCGAGGTCGATGGCCAACTCCTGAGTGAAGGAAAAGAACTTGGAGAAAAATCCCATTTGTTGTCCTTTATATATAGGTTGATGGTTTGCCGTCGGCTGTCATTGCGCGTTCGGCGGCGTTCCTTTTAGTCTTTGTTTGCTGCTTACTTCTTGCTGAACCAAGCGTGGATGGCGGTGTCGTAGTGGCTGCTTACGCCGAAAGCCTGGGTGGCAAACCAGCGGCGCTCTTCAAGTTCGGTCTGTGCACCGTTTTTGCTGACGATGTCGAGCAGGGGCTTGTATTCGGCCTTGGAGGGAACGATGACCACG
>CAVCAV010000068.1:0-13312 GCA_963600165.1 Christensenella sp. UBA1685
TCATCAAGAACTTCAAGAAGTACGAGACCAACGAGGCCGGCAAGGCTCTCGTGGCCGCTGGTCCCCAGCTCTAATCCTCAACAAGGACAAAAATAGATTTTTCATATATTTGTAAGCGGGACGCTATCCGTGAGGACGGCGTCCCGCTATTTTTGTACGAACTATGGGGGCGAGCTATGGGGGCGAGGTCAGGAGACCTCGTCCCCATCGTTCGCCCTCATCGTTCGCTCCGCAAAACACGCATGAAATTGCGTATTTTCGGTGGTTTTGGCAAAATAAAATTGCGTATTCTCGGTGGTTTTGGCAAAATAAAATTGCGTATTTTCCGTCCTCTTCGTACATTTGCAACAGTTAAAGAACTCGCAATCAGCCTGTTCACTACATAAAAACGAAGATGTCTGTTATGGAACGAATATTTAAGCGCAAATTGTATGACCGTTTGCTCCAGTGGAAACACACGCGAAACGGTAAAACGGCCATTCTCGTAGAAGGGGCACGCCGTGTGGGTAAGTCAACCCTTGTTGAGCAATTCGCCCAAAAAGAATACGACAACTACATACTCATCGACTTCAACAAGGCATCGCCACGAGTGGCTTCCCTTTTTGACGACCTGATGGATATAGACTTCATCTTCCTTCAGCTACAAACCATTTACGGCAAAGTATTGAAGGCAAGGCATTCCGTCATCGTTTTTGACGAAGTACAAGCCTGTCCGCGAGCCCGACAAGCCATCAAATATCTGGTAGCCGACGGGCGCTACGACTACATAGAGACAGGTTCGCTAATCAGCATATCCAAAAACACGAAGAACATCACCATTCCCAGCGAAGAAGAACGCGTCACACTCCACCCCATGGACTACGAAGAGTTCCGATGGGCAATGGGCGACACGGCGTCGATGCCGTTGCTACAGCAATTCTTCGACAAGCGTTTGCCGCTCCAGCAAGCCCACCGCACCAAAATGAAGGAACTGCGCCTCTACGCACTTGTCGGAGGCATGCCACAGGCCGTGACCGAATACCTGGAGACAAACAACTTGAGTATGGTCGACCTCGTGAAGCGCGACATCATACGCCTCTATCTTGATGATTTCCAAAAGATAGACCCCTCGCGCAGAATAGAACAGCTCTTCAAGAACATCCCCTCGCAACTGAACCAAAACAGCAACCGCTACAAGCCCTATTCCGTTTTGGAAAACGTAAACGGCGACAAGCTTGAAGGACTTTTGAGGGAGATGGAAGACAGCAAGACCGTAATGTTTGCCTTCCATGCAAACAATCCCAGTGTCGGCATGGCTCTCCATCAGGACAGTTCGAAGTTCAAACTCTTCTGCGCAGACACTGGCCTGTTCGTCACTTTGGCATTTTGGGACAAGGCTTTCACGGAAAACGTTATTTACGAAAAGCTTCTTACGGACAAGCTCAATGCCAATTTGGGTTACGTCTACGAAAACCTGGTGGCGCAGATGCTTACGGCTTCAGGCAACAACCTCTACTACTATTCGTGGGCAAAGGACGCCACACACAATTACGAAATTGACTTTCTCCTCTCTCGCGGCACAAAGATTTGTCCGATAGAGGTCAAATCATCCGGCTACAAGTCGCACGCTTCGCTCGACGCTTTCGGAGAAAAGTTCTCGCAATTCATCTCACAGAAATACCTTTTCTACGGAAAAGACCTTCAAAAGGACGGCAACACACTCTTGCTCCCGTTCTATATGGTGCCCTTGATATAAGGACGGAAAGGTAAATTCCATACTGCGAACTGCTTTCACCCAGCGTTTTCTTGCCAAAGCGCTATCTTTGCGCTAACTTCGCACGGGTGAGGCGTGCGGGCTTTCGAGCGACAGCTTTGCCCGGCCTCGCCCATCTATTGCATGACAAACAAATTCTTAGCTTTCACTATGAAAAAAACTCTACAACTGCTCCTGCTCGGTGCGGTGCTTGCGGGTTCGCCTGCAACGGCCGTGGCGCAGAAGGTGACGACGTCGAACATCACGTCGCTCTCGGCCAACGCCAAGGCCGCAGCCGTCGACGTGACGCTCACCGGCACGCTCTCCACCGGCAGCAACGGCGACTTCCGCCAGCTTCGCGACCTCTGCTACCAGATGCAGACGCTTAACCTCAAGGGCGCAACGTGTCCCAACATTCCCAAGAACGCACTCCACTCGCGCCATCGTCTGCACACACTCACCCTCCCCACATCGCTCAAGACCATCGGCTCGCAGGCCTTCTTCGCCTGCGACTCGCTCAGCGGCACACTCTCCATTCCCAAATCGACGAACAGCATAGGCGCAAGTTGCTTTGCCCAGTGCAAACGCATAGAGGCACTGGACATTCCCGCAACGAGCACGCTGGTGAACATCGGCTCCTACGCCTTTGAAGGCTGCGAAAGCCTCAGCGGCACAGTAAGCATTCCCTCAAAACTTGTAGTGCTTCGCGACGGCTTGTTTGCCGGATGCAAAAACCTCGAAGGCGTGAACCTTCCCTCCACGCTCCAGAGCATCGGCGCCAACACCTTTGCCGGCTGCGAGAAACTCTCGGGCGAAGTGGAACTCGGCCGTATGGTCACCCGCATCGGCGCCTCGGCCTTTGCCGACTGCGTGAGCCTCACCCACATCAGTCTTCCCCGCGCCCTGCAGCAGCTCGGCGACGCCGCCTTTGCCGGATGCTCCTCGCTCGGCGGCAGCCTCACGCTCCCCGAAAGCGTACAGCAACTGGGCAAGGGAGCTTTCAGCGGATGCTCTTCCGTAGAGTCGTTCACCCTTCCCTCCACCCTCACCGCCGTGCCCGCCGCCACCTTTGCCGGCTGCACGGGTCTCACCTCCCTCTACGTGCTCGCCACTACGCCTCCCGCAGCCGACGCCACGTCGTTTGCCGGAGTCAACTGCAAGAACGTGTCGCTCTATGTGCCCGAAGGCAGCGAGACAGCCTATAAGGAAGCCGACGTGTGGAAAGAATTCAAGATAGAAACCATCATCGCAGGCATCCACACGGCAGAAGCCGCCGCCGTCACGCTGAGCGTGGAAGACGGTGTGCTCACGCTGAAGAATCTTCCCGCCGCCTCGTCCGTAGCCCTCTACAACGTCGGCGGCCAGCTCCTCGAAGCCGCAGAAGCCACGGGCGAAGCACACTTCACCCTTCCGCAGCAAGGCGTTTACCTCGTGAAGGTCAACGGCAAGAGCCACAAAGTGAAATATTAATCCGCGAACTTTCTCTCACATGAAGAAGACCATACTTTCCCTTGCACTCCTTTTGGGCTCATTCCTCGCACCCGTTGCCGCCGAAGCCCAAAACGTCGTGCCCATTCCCCTTAAAATGCAGAGCGCCACGGGCAGTCAGCTCGTTTGGCTCAACGTGGGCCAGATTGTCTGCCCCGAATCGCTCGCCAACGAGAAGGAACACCTCCTGCGCATCCTCGCCGACCGTGCCGGCATCCGTTCGCTCAACGCTTCCGGCTCTGCCACCATCACCCTCGGCCTCGACGCCTCGCTCGGCGACGACGAAGCCTACACGCTCTCGCTCTCGGCCGACGGCGTGAAGATTTACGGCAAAACGGCCGCCGGCGTGTTCTACGGACTCATGACGCTCGAGCAGCTCATGATCGACGACAACGCCTCGGCACGCTGCATCGCCACTTCGCCCATCGACATTGAAGACACGCCGCGCACCCACGTGCGTGAACTCATGGTGGACCCCTGCCGCATCTTCGTTCCCTACGAACGCCTTAAGGAGATAGTGCCCGAAATGGCGCGCTACAAACTCAACAGCATCCACCTCCACCTCGTCGACGACCAGGCGTGGCGCATAGAGATAAAGAAATATCCCGAACTTATCGAGAAGAGCAGCTCGCGCGTAGGCATGGACGACATGCAGATGCCCATCTCGGGCTACTACACGCAAGAGCAGATGAAGGAATTTGTGGACTACTGCGCCAAGTACCACGTCATGGTAGTTCCTGAAATAGAAATGCCGGGCCACGAAGTGGCTGCCATCCACGCCTTCCCCGAACTCACCTGCGGCGCCAAGGAAGTGGCCATCCGCACCACCTGCGGCGTGTCCAACGAGCTCCTCTGCCCGGGCAACGAGTTTACCTACGAGTTCCTCGGCAACGTGTTCCGCGAACTCGCCGACGTGTTCCCCTGCAAATACATCCACCTCGGCGGCGACGAAGCCGGCAATCCCGCCCTCGACTGCTGGACCACCTGCGAGAAGGACAAGGCGCTGAAGAAGAAGCTCGGCATCACCACCACCGACCGTTCCGAGAACTGGCGCTTGCAGAAATATCTCTTCGACCGCATCATCGACACACTCCGCACGAAGTACGACAAGACGCCCATGTTCTGGTACGAGACCGACTTCCAGGAAATACAGGAAGGCTGCGTCACCTTTGCCTGGCGCAACGGACTCACCGAGGCTGCCATCAACGCCGCCATCAACAACAAGGCCAAGATTATGATGTGCCCCGGCGACTACTGCTACTTCGACTATCCCATGGCCTCGGGCGACATGCCCGAAACGAACTGGGGCATGCCCGTGCGCACGTTCGAAACCGTCTATCAGTTCGACCCGGGATGGAACAAGGGCGCGGCCTTTGAGACCGACAACCTCTTCGGTGTGGCCGGCACGCTCTGGAGCGAGTGTATCAACTCGCCCGAACGCATCTTCTACCAAGCCTATCCCCGTTCGCTCATCCTTGCCGAAGCCGGCTGGAGCGCACAGAAAAACCGCTCGTGGAAAGGCTTCCTCAAGCGCTCGCGTCCCCTGCTGCTCGACCTCCAGCACCGCGGCGTGACCTTCTCCATGCCCACCGAATATATGGACCTTCAGTAACCTCACTACACCAGACATTATGAAAAAGACCATACTATCCCTCCTCGTGCTCTTCGTGTGCGCACTCGCTGCCCGCGCCGACGAGCCCGTGAGCGGAAACACTTACAGAATATGCACCCCCGACGGCGCCCTGGCACTCACCAACGGCGGTTCGGCCAGCAACAACGTGGTGCTCCGCATGACCGCCGTGGACGAAAGCGACGAAGGCCAGCTTTGGGAACTCACCGAAAGCTCCGGCTACTGGCAGATAAAGAGCAGCGTGGGCAACGTCTGCGCCGACAATCCCTCCGAGTCGCACGCCAAGTGGAGCAACCAGCTCCTGCAGTGGCAGACCTCGGGCGGCAACAACCAGAAGTGGAAATTCGTGGAAGCCGACGACGGCAACTATTTCATGGTGCCCTACGAAAGTTCTGCCAAATGCTACGGCTACAACGACGACGGCACTTTCACGCTCCGCGCCAAGACCGAGGCCAACTCGCAGATCAAGCTCGTGAAAGCCACGCTTCCCTCCGCCGCCAAGCCCCTGCCCGACGGCTACTACGCGCTGCAGGCCGTGAGCGCCTATCCCTCCTACAACTACATGAGCGAAGGCCGCTTCCTCTCGTTCACCACCGGAGGCAGCCCGTCGCTCGCCACTTCCTACACCTATCAGAAGTCGCGCTTCCTGCTCCGCACCGATGCCGACGGCGTCACCACCATCAGCCTTCCTCAAAGCGGCCTCTACGTCTATCTCAACAGCGCTTCGCTCAAGGGCGCCAAGGAGACGGTAGACACCTACCGCGACAAGGCCTCCTTCGTGTTCTACATGAACACCGACGAACTCGGGTTTGACACGCACGTGGCTATCCTTGCCGGCAACACTACGGAAGCCGCCCTCAGCGAAAACCAGAAGTACGTGACGGCCAACTCCACCGGAAGCAACGTCAGCGTAAGTTCGCTCGCCATGAACGACGCCTTCACCTTCCGTCTCGTGCCGCTTCCCGCCAAGGAAGAGGTTGAAAAACTCCAGAGCGCCATTGCGCAAGCCGAAGCACTCCTCGCCACGCTCACCGACGAGCAGGCCATTGCCGACGTGAAAGCCGCCGTTGCCGCTGCCCAGGACGAGCTCGACTATCCTTACCTCACTCCCGCCGACGTGGTGAAGGACATGGCCAGTCTGCTCAAAGTGACCGACCGCTACACCAGCGGCCCCTCTACCGACAACGCCTCCGGCAGCACCACGGGCGTTGACCAGGCCAAAGCCTCGTCCGTAACGGTCACCGCCGCCAACCACCGCATTGCGGTTGTCGGCGCGGACCACTTCACCGTCTACAATGCCGAAGGCCGTGCCGTAAGCGCAGCCGGCACGCTCCCCAGCGGCGTATATGTAGTGGTGGCCAACGGCGAAACCTTCAAGGTGACGCTCTGAAAAATGCTCCAATAAGAACGTAAAAGGGCGGCTCAGCGACGAAACATCGTTGCTGAGCCGCCTTTGTTTTTTTAAGAAAACATTATCGTTCCGAGCATTTGGCATTTTCCTTAAAATCCCTTACATTTGCACTGTTTCGTTCCGATTTATGTCGATTTCGACACAAATCGGAAGCAAATAGTGTGTAAGCATGAAGATAGAAAGAGACATCATACGCAGATTCAAAGAGTGGAAAGCCGCCGAAACGCACAAGCCCATACTCCTGAAAGGAGCGCGCCAGATAGGAAAGACATGGGCCATGGAAGAGTTCGGCAGAGAGTGTTTCGAACACACTGCCAAGTTCGACTTCGACCGCCAAAGTGAATTGCGTTCCGTTTTTGAAACGTCGAAAGAGCCGTCGCGCATCATCAAGGAACTGGCGCTCTACTGCAACGCACCGCTCGTTCCGGGCAAAACGCTGATAATATTCGACGAGATACAAGAATGCGAAGAAGCGCTCAATTCGTTGAAATATTTTTGCGAAGACGCTCCCGAGTGGCACATCATAGCCGCCGGCTCGCTGTTGGGCGTGGCGGTGAAACGCAGACGCATGACGGTGCCCGTAGGCAAGGTGCAAGTGATGCGCATGTATCCCATCTCGTTCAAGGAATATCTGCAGGCATGCGACTCGGCTACATTCTCTTATGTAGAGCAGATAGAAAGTCCCAAGAAACTTCCTCTCATCATCCTCGACAAACTGAAGTCGGAATACCGCCGCTACATGGTGTCGGGAGGCATGCCGGAAGCCACTGTGGCTTTGCTTGAGAACCAAGGCTTGCAAGCAATTGACGACATTCTGCAAAGCATTTTGGAACTTTACGAACTCGACTTCTCGAAATATGCCGAGCCGCGCGAAATTCCCCGCATACATGCCATATGGCATTCGTTGCCCTCACAGCTGGCTAAAGAGAACCGTAAGTTCATCTACAGAGTGGTAAAGAAAGGTGCAAGAAGCAAAGACTACGAAGACGCACTCCTCTGGCTTGAAGACGCCGGAATGATTTACCGCATCAATGCCGTATCAAAACCCGGAATGCCTTTGAGCGCATACGAGGAACCCGACAAATTCAAGGTCTATGCAAGCGACTGCGGACTATTGCGCCGACTCGCAGGATTGCCGGGCAGCATAGTGGTCGACCCTACGGCAAACTACACCGAGTTCAAGGGAGCAATGGCTGAGAATGCCGTGCTGCAAAGCCTTCTGGCATCGTATGGTGCGGTGCCGTACTATTGGTCGTCGGAAAGCAAAGCTGAAATAGAGTTCGTGGTACAACACGAAAGCGAAATAATCCCAGTGGAAGTCAAGGCAGAAAATTGCGTGAACGGCAAAAGCATTGTCATCTACAACGAACGCTACCATCCGAAGAACCGCATCCGCTTCTCTTTCCTCAACCTCCAGCAAAACTGCGGCATGCTCGCTTGTCCATCCCCATTGGCAGAATGGTCTGCAAAATGGTTGCTGAAATAAAAAAGAATCGCTGCACCCTCTATGGGGACGAGCTCTCCCGAGCTCGCACAGGAGAACATTCAGCAGCCATAAAAAGCACCTGCAACGCCGCGCAAGCGAGCTCAGGAGAGCTCGCCCCCATCGTTCACCCCATCGTTCGCCCCATCATTATCAGTCCGCTCTCATGAAAAACGTCATTCTCCACGGTCTTCTCCTCGTCCTGCTGTTGGCCGCCGCGCCGTCCGCCTTTTCGCAGACGGCGGAAAGCAACGGCCGGAAGCAGCGCACCTTCACGCTTTGGGGACACGTGCGCGACGGATTCACCAAGGCCGTTGTGCCCGGTGTGAAAATAGCGCTCCTCACGTGCGACAGCGCGGTGGTGGACACCTGCACCGCCATGACCTACGAGAGCGCCGACCGCCTGGGAGGCGACACGTGGTACAAATTCGAGCTCCCCGCCGTCGCCCAGCGCTTCATTGTCCGTGCCTCGCACCCCGACTATGAAGACTGCTACGTGGACTACGACGTGCGCCATGTGGCGCGCAACCGCTACTTCGACGCGCCGTGGCACTACATGAAACGCAAGCTTCACGACGATGAGGCCGACGCCTACGACCTCCATTATGCGGAGGTGAAGGCCACCCGCATCAAGATGGCCTACAAGGGCGACACGCTCGTGTTCGACGCCTCGGCCTTCAAACTTCCCGACGGCAGCATGCTCGACGCCCTGGTGCGCCAGATGCCCGGCGTGAAGCTCGACGACAACGGCGTGATCACGGTGAACGGGCGGAAGGTGGACTACCTGATGCTCAACGGCAAGGATTTCTTCAAAGGCGACAACAAGGTGATGCTCGACAACCTGCCCTACTACACCGTGAAGCACATCAAGGTCTACGACCGCACCACCGACAAGAGCCGCCTGCTCGGCAAGGACATGGAGCAGAAGGAATATGTGATGGACGTGAACCTCAAGCGCGAGTACAACAACGGCTACCTCGGCAATGCCGCCCTGGGCGGAGGAACGGGCAGCCATTATATGGCACGCGCCTTCGGCTCCTACTTCTCCGACCTCACCAGCGTGTCGGCCTATGCGGGAATCAACAACATCAACACGCAGGGCAACCCCAACAGCCAAGGAAACTGGAACACGGCATCGTCCACCGAAGGCTCCATCACCCACCGCAACGCCGGCGTGAACGTGCGTCGCGACAGCAAGGACAAAAAGAGCGAAAACATCACGTCGGTGCAGGGCACATGGACCGACAAGGCCAACACCACCAGCACCGACCGCGACAATTTCCTTTCGGCGGGTTCGAGTTGCGCAATGAGCGACGCCACCGACCGCACGCGCCAGCGTTCGCTCGCCTTCAGCAACGACTTCCGCATCAAGCTGCCCTTCTGGCTGCAGAGCAACACACGCGTGGAAGTGTCCGACGCACGCGGCAACAACCTTACGCGCTTGGCCTCGTCGGGCAAGGAGGGCGGACTGCAAGGCGAAGTGTCGTCCGTGCTCGACTCCGTTTTCTCCGCACCGTCGCCCGTGGGCTTCACGCAGTCGCTCGTGAACCGCAACTACACGGAGGTGCTCACCAACAGCTCCACCGTCCATGCTTACCAGAATCTGGAGTACAACACCAAACTTCCCTGGGGCGACAACATTGAGCTGCAAGCCAAGGCATCCTACACCCACACCGACAGCAAGACGCACCAGGACTACCGGCTCGACTATGCCGGCGCCGATGCCGACCACCGGCTCGTTTACAACCACGAACCCAAACGCACGGCCTACTTCTACGGCCGCGGCGAATATTTTCTCAATCTGCTCAACCGCTGGACGTGGCGCTTCTATACGCTCTACGAACATCAGAACGCGCGCCAGCCGAAAGACTACTACCGCCTCGAACGCCTTGCGGGATGGGGCGCGGGAAAGCACGCCTTCACCCAACTGCCTTCGGCCGACTCGCTGCAGCTCGTTCTCTCGCCCGACGACAGCCACTACCTTCGCAACACGCACGGCAACTGGAACTCGGGCCTCAACGTCTACCTGCAGAAAGAAACCGACTCCACCTACCTGTGGCTGCGCTTCCATCTGCCCGTGATGCGCACTTACGACCGCACGGCCTACCGCAAAGCCGAGACGGACACCGTGGCGCTGCGCACGCAGTGGCTGCTGAACGGCAACGTCAACTTCACCTACAAGTGGAAGAACAAGGAAAACAGCGTGTGGGCCAATTTCCAGCACAATACCGTTCAGCCCCCGCTCGCCGACTGTGTGGTGACGAACACTACCGACCCGCTGGCCGTGACGCTTCCGTCGGGCGAACTGAAGAATGCCCACAAGTGGGAAACCTCCATGGGCATACGCCTCGTCACGAAGCGCAGCAAGGTCAACTTCTATGCCGACGCCGACTATGCCTACACGGCCAACCCCTTGACCGCAGGTTTCCATTACAACACCGCCACGGGTGCCTACACCTACAAAGCCGCCAATGCGCAGCGTTCGCACTCGGGCAACGTGTTTGCGCAGATTTCAGGACAAGCGGGCCACTGGACCTACGAAGCGGGATGCCGCGTGGAATACGGGAAGGCGCAGAGCGTGGAATTCGACGCCGACCTGCACGGCAAACATTTCTACGATGCCAAAAGCGGCAACGTGGCGCCGAGCCTTGCGGTGGCCTACCAGCGCGATGCATTCTATGCGAAGTTTTCGGCTTACGGCAATTTCGAGAAAAACAAGTACGCCAACACCCGCCTGACCGACTTCGGCAACCGCATTCACGAACTGTCGCTCTTTGCGCAGTACACGCTGCCCGTGGTGGACGTACAGGTGCAGTCGGACTTCACCTATTCGCTCACGTCCACCACGCTCGCCGCCATTCCCTCACGCACGCAATGGCTGTGGAACATGTCGCTCTCGCGCTCGTTCCTCAAGCGCAAGCAGCTTACGGTGCAGCTCACGGCAATGGACATGCTGAAAAACGTGTCGAACTACGAATATACGGCCAGCGAGTACTACTTTACCGCAACGTCCACGCGGCGCATAGGACGGATGGTGATGGTTAGCGTGGTTTACAATATTTTTAGGAAATGAGTGGGAGGTAAAGAAACAAATATCCCGTATTCTACAGAGTCATTTGTGCGGCGAGCGGCCTGTAAGGCCGCTCGCCGCGCTTAACGAATACAGATGAGTTTTTTGAACATAACGAACCTGAGTGGCGCCGAACCTGTTCGCCCATGCGAAGTCTGGAGACTTCGCCCCCATACGCTTGCGCACTCATGACGTGTAGAGCGCGACGTTCCAAACGTCGCCTCCATAGAGGGGCGTAACTGCGCAAAAGCGTCCGTGACCACGCTCAAATAATCGTTATATTGCTACCTTTGCACATCGTGCAAGGCCGAAAGGGCTTTGCTGCACGACCGTAAATACCACCCTATACACCCTCCCCACAATGGCAAACGACAAAGAAGCGCTCACACCGATGATGAAACAGTTTTACGACCTCAAGGCCAAAAACCCTGATGCCATACTGCTCTTCCGATGCGGCGACTTCTACGAAACCTATGCCGACGATGCCGTGACGGCCTCACAGGTGCTCGGCATCACCCTCACGCGGCGCAACAACGGCAAGACTCCGTCCAATGCCAACGCCGCAGCCATGGCGGGATTTCCCCACCATGCCCTCGACACCTATCTCCCCCGACTCATACGTGCCGGCTACCGCGTAGCCATCTGCGACCAGCTTGAGGACCCGAAGCTCACGAAAAAGCTCGTGAAGCGAGGCATCACCGAACTGGTCACCCCCGGTGTGGCCATGACCGACAACGTGCTCTCGGCCCGCGAAAACAACTTCCTCGCAGCCGTCCACTTCGGGGCGGCAGCCGTGGGCATATCGTTTCTCGACATTTCCACGGGAGAATTTCTCGTGGCAGAGGGTGCACCGGAATATATCGACAAACTCCTCGTGGGCTTTGCGCCGAAAGAAGTGCTGGTGAAGCACGGCACAAAGGCGCGCTTCGAGGGACTCTACGGCAGCAAGTACTTCATCTTTGAACTCGACGACTGGGCCTTCACGCCACAGACGGCCAACGACAAACTCACCAAACATTTCCAGGTGCGCAACCTGAAAGGCTTCGGCGTGGACCACCTGCGCGACGGCGTAGTGGCTGCCGGCGCCGTGCTCTCGTATCTCGAACTTACGGAACACAAGCAGACGAGCCACATCACCGCCCTGCGCCGCATTGAAGAGGACCTCTACGTGCGCCTCGACCGTTTCACCACGCGCAACCTCGAACTCGTCACGCCCATGGCGGAAGGCGGCACGTCGCTCCTCAAGGTGATGGACCGCACGCTCACGCCCATGGGGGCGCGCATGCTCCACCGCTGGCTCATCTTCCCGCTTCGCTCGGTGAAGAGCATCGTCATGCGGCAGGACGGCGTGGAACACTTCTTCCGCCAGCCCGACTTCCGCGAACTCTGCGAGATGGAACTACCCAAGATAGGCGACATGGAACGCATCGTAAGCCGTGTGGCGGTGGGACGCGTCAATCCGCGCGAACTGCAGCAGCTGCGTGCGGCGCTCGAGAGCACGGCGCTGCTCAAATACGCCTGTGCCCATGCCGAATGCGACGCCGTGAAGAAGGTGAGCGAACAACTCGACGCGCTCACGCCCCTGCGCGACCGCATACGCCAGACGCTCCTCCCCGACCCTCCCATCCTTGTCAACAAAGGCGGCGTGGTGGCGCCCGGCGTGAGCGCCGAACTCGACGAACTGCGCGCCATTTCCACCTCCAGCAAGGACTTCCTCCTGCAGATACAGCAGCGCGAGAGCGAAGCCACCGGCATTCCCTCGCTCAAGATAGGCTTCAACAACGTGTTCGGCTACTACATAGAGGTGCGCAACACGTTCAAGGACCGTGTGCCCGAAGGCTGGGTGCGCAAGCAGACGCTGGCCAACGCCGAGCGCTACATCACGCAGGAACTGAAGGAGTATGAGGACAAGATTCTCAATGCCGAAGAGCGCATCCTCGCGCTCGAAACGCAACTCTACGCCGAACTCGTGCGCGAAACGGCACGCTACGTGGCTCCCCTCCAGCGCGACGCGGCGGCCATCTCCATGCTCGACTGTCTGCAGAGCCTGGCCCACGTGGCACGCGAGCGCCGCTATGTGCGTCCCGTGGTGGACGAGGGCCTGAAGCTCGACATCAAAGGCGGCCGCCACCCGGTCATCGAAACGCTCATGCCCGTGGGCGAGGAATATGTGGCCAACGACGTGGAACTCGACACCACGCAGCAGCAAATCATCATTGTCACGGGGCCTAACATGGCCGGTAAGAGTGCACTGCTCCGACAGACGGCGCTCATCACGCTGCTGGCGCAGATAGGCTCGTTCGTGCCTGCCGAATCGGCCCACGTGGGTGTGGTCGACAAGATTTTCACGCGCGTCGGCGCAAGCGACAACATCTCCGTGGGCGAGAGCACGTTCATGGTGGAGATGAGCGAGGCGGCCAACATCATGAACAACCTGACGGAACGCTCGCTCGTGCTCTTCGACGAGCTGGGCCGCGGCACGTCGACCTACGACGGCA
>CAVCAV010000069.1:0-2085 GCA_963600165.1 Christensenella sp. UBA1685
TTTTTAGTCAAGAATTAGAGAATTTGAGAATTCTCATTTCCATAGGAATTGATGAGAATTACAAGAGCAAGAGCTTGGCTTGCCAAGCCCCTTCCTATAATTCTTGATTAGAGCAAATTCAAGCCGCAGGCAATTCTTTAATTCTCTAATTCTTGACAAAAAATAGAGAGGGCAGCCCTTGCGAGCTCAGGAGAGCTCGCCCCCATCGTTCGCCCCCATCGTTCGCCCATTTATCCTCTGCCCTAAAATTTTCACAACATTCCGTTTCGTAAAAAGCTGTACCTCTGTTGCCGTCCTTCCGTATATTGTTGTAAATTTGCAAATCATGAGGGTTGTTAACTCATCTTTGAAGGATGAGTGGCACGGCTCAGGCATATTCGCCCATGCGAAGTCAGGAGACTTCGCCTCCATGCGCTTGCGCCCCCATCGTTCGCTTCTCACATCCGATACCCAAATTCTCTCCATATGAAAATATTTCACCACATCCCTACCCTCGCCATTGCCATAGGCATGGCAGGAACGCTCACCTTCACGGCTTGCTCCGACGACGAAACGCCCGCGAAGCCGTCCAGTCCGTATCTCTTCACCCACGAGAAAGACGGCTATGTCTACAACATCAAGGACACCATCTCCTACAGCATTGAAGAGCTTGCCGACCTCATCTACGGCGGCGACGGCGCCAACGACGACGGAGAGCGCGAAGCTTTCATCAATAAGGCCAAAGCCTACGACGATTCGCTCTCGCAGGCCATGAGCGGCGCCAACAGCGGGGAAAGACCGCTCATTACTTCCGACTTTGTCAAAGCCCCTTTCGCCACGACCATGCCGGACAAAAGAACGCTCAGCGGTGCTATTTTGTTCCGCCGTTTGAAGGCCGTCAACAACGGTAAACAGACAACAGAATTGCCGCCCATCAGAAACGTCTATATGATGGAACATGAGTTCATCACCGACAACAGCGACGTTCCCTCACAAAACAACGAGCGCTACATTGCGCCCTACGTTGAAAACGACCTGCTCATTTTCCCCGACAGACATGGATACGGTCAAGACGTCGATAGCCACGATCCCTTCCGCCTGAAAGCTGAAGTGAACGCAGAGGGTTCAAGAGCCCTTCTTAAATCCGCGGAGGTTTACTACAAATGGATGAGAGCCCTGCTTGACAACGAAAGTCTGGACATCGACAACATAGAGTATGCCATTATCGACTCCATCAAGTTCGACAAAGACTACAAGCTTTATGCGGTCGGTCTTTCCGAAGGCGCCGGCGTGACACTGGCCCAGCACAAATATTTCGACACGCATCCCGACGAAAAGGCCAAATGGCACTTCGCCGGTTCCATCTGCAGCAACGGCATCTACAATCCCGCCAAAGCTTTCGAAACTTGGGTGAAGACGGACGAAGTGGACAATCCGCTGCTCATTCCCCTCTACATCATGGAACTCGGTCTCTACTACGATGACAACAACAAGTACTTCAGCGATGTTTTCGAGGAGGACAAGAGATATATCGACATAGTGTTAACCAAGATGGACTCTCCCTTGAAGACGAAGATCAACGAGGTTAAGCAGATACTCAACGTGTCTGAACTCAAGCCTTCCAACATCTTGAGCGAAGCGGCCATGGACCCCAATTCCGAGGTGTACAAGACGATTGTGGAAAAGCTCAAGGAATATGACCTGACCACAGGTTGGACGCCTTCTTCGCCCATCCATCTCATCCACGCCGACAACAACAAGACGGCGCCCTACGAGATCGCCCTCGACGCAAAGAACCTCTTCAAGGGTCACGCCGAATGCACGTTCACTACCACAAGCTTCTCGGACAAAGAGCTGAAAGACAACGCCGAGAACGGTACGCCCGTCACCTCCATCAACACTTGGTACAGAACCGACATTTGGAAGTGGCACGAGTATAAATAAGCGCAGCAAGGCGAATGTGCAAATGTGCAAATGTGCAAATGAGCTGCGCGGCATTTGCGCCCTCTATGGGGGCGAGCTCTCCCGAGCTCGCGCTCTACACGGATTTAATCGCGCGATTCCGCCCTCTATGGAGGCGACGTTTGAAACGTCGCGCTCTACACG
>CAVCAV010000069.1:2116-13268 GCA_963600165.1 Christensenella sp. UBA1685
GGCGACGTTTGAAACGTCGCGCTCTACACGGATTTAAGCATTCCAACAATTAAACGACTCGTGAGCAATTCATGGCACTGTAACACATTGCCATGAATTGCTCACGTTTATTTTTTGCGACGTTTCAAACGTCTTTTCAATAGAACATTCCGCGCAAAGCCGACAGGGCAAGCTGTGCGTCACGCTCGGCTTCGAGTTGTGCGGTGCGGGCGGAATAGTAGAACGACGACTCGAGCAGATAGTCGAGAAGACTTATCTGTCCTGCCTCCAGCGCACGGCTGAGCAGCGAGGCATTGCTTGTGGCGGCGAGGTTGCTGCGGAGCGTTTCCGCACTCTCTGCGAGCGACAGCGCCGTGTGGTGGCGTTCGGCAAGGAGGGCTGACTGCTGCAAACGCACATCGGCCACTTCGAGCTGACTCGCCGTGATGCGCGCCTGTGCGGCTTTGTACTCCTTACGCGTACTGCCCCAAAGGGGAACGCTAAGGCCCAGACTCAAGCCGTTGTAGTTGTTGTCCTTCACATACTCTCCCGCAAAACCCACCGTCAGGGCGGGCCACGTCTGCGAGCGGGCAAGGCGCGCCACGGCTTCGTTGGCTTTAACCTCGGCCTCGGCGGCTTTCGCCTCGGGACTTTCGTCCAAAGCCTGCTGCAACGAAGAGACGGCGGGCAACGAGGCGGCGGTCTGCGGATAAAGGGTGTCGGCAAACTCCACCTCTTCGCCGCCGGCCAAGCGGCGAAGGGCGAGCACGATGCCTTGGCGTTCAGCTTCGGCACGTTCGGCTTCAGCCTTGGCGACGGCAGCGTTGAGCCGCACCTTGTTGAGTTCCATCTGGTTCACGTCGCCTTCGGAGAATTTACGGGCATAGAGCGATTGCAAAGCCTCAGCGGTTTGCAGGCGCTGACGGAGTTCGGCGCAGAGTTTGTTGCAATAGACAAGGCGCGTGAGCTGTTCGTCGGCCTCGGCCATCACCTTTTGCCGGTCCACGCGGTAACGTGCCGCAGCAGCACTGTTGGCGGCACGCGCGGCGGCAAGCCTTCGGCCGGTGATGGTACCCCAGTCGAGCGTTTGGGTGAAACTGACGTTCGTGCGTGCGGGCACGCCTTTCGGCGAACCTTTGGCGTAGGTCACTTCGGTTTCGGGGTCGGGCATGGCGACGGTGGCATTGTTTGCCAGTTCCGCGGCGGAAAGATTGCCGCGCGCCGCACGGAGCGTAGTGTTTCCCTCCGTAATCCGCTGCAGCACATCGGCAAAGCGCGATTGTGCGGAGGCGGAAAGGGTAAGGAGGAAGAGGAAGGAAGATATATAGAGGGTTTTCATAGGTTGGAAAAACAGTAGAGTAAAAGTTGGGGACTTTGAGCGAAGGCGGGCTGAAAGCCCAATAACAACATAGCCCAGGGCAAGCGAAGCGACACCCTGGGTAGATGCGTCCCCCTGACTGCGCGCCCTGAAAGGGCAACAGATTGGCTACACATTAGCACTTTATATCCATAATAGACATTATGCTGCCCTTTCAGGGCGCATTGCCATTACGAACTCCTTACCCAGGGTGTCGCTTCGCTTGCCCTGGGCTATGTTGTGCTGGGCTTTCAGCCCGTCATCGCTCAATTTCAAACTCAAAAAACGAATCAAACGGCTATTTCCCCTTCTTTTCCGGCGCAATAATGGGCACCACCACGAGGTTGAGCAGCGTGCTGGTGAGGAGGCCGCCGAGCATCACCTGTGCCATGGGGCTTTGTATCTCATTGCCGGGGAGGTCGCTGCCGAGGGCAAGGGGAATGAGGGCGAGGGCGGAGCAAAGCGCCGTCATGAGGATGGGGAGCAGACGGTCCAGCGAACCGCGGCGCACCACTTCGGCGTGAGGCAGTCCTTGCCGCGAGAGTTCGTTGTAACGGTCCACGAGGAGCATGCCGCCGCGCGTGGCCATACCGAAAAGGGAGATGAAACCGATGATGGCGGGAATGCTCACCACACCGCCGGTGAAGTATAGCGCCAGCACGCCGCCTATGAGCGCCAGGGGCAGATTGACGAGTACCACCACGGCCTGGTGCCACGAGCGGAACTGCAAGTAGAGCAACAGCAGGATGACCACTATGCTCACTACGCTCAGCGCGAGAAGCAGGCGCGAGGCAGCGGCTTCGCTTTCAAACTGTCCGCCGTATTCCACATGATAGCCTTCGGGAAGTTTCACCTGGGTTTCTATGGCGCGGCGCATGTCGTTCACCACGCTGCGCATGTCGCGGCCGGAAGCATTGGCGGAGACGACGAGTTTGCGCTGGGCATTCTCGCGGCTGATGGTGTTTGGTCCGGCGGTGGACACGATGTCGGCCACGTCGGAAAGGGGAACTTTCACGCCGTCGGCACCGTCGATGAGCAAGTTGCGGATATGTTCCACAGAGTTGATGTCCTCGTCGGCCATGCGCACGGTAAGGTCCATCGTCTTGGCGCCGTCCTGCACCTGGCTTACCACTTCGCCGCCCACGGCAGCGTTGACATATTCGGCAAACTCGGGGAGCGTGATGCCGTGGCGGGCAAGAAGGGTGCGCCGCGGACGGATAACGAGCTGCGGACGTTCTATCTGTTGTTCCACATTCAGGTCCGTGACGCCTTCAATGCCTTGCGTGGCCTGTTTAATCTGTAGGCCGAGCGTGTGGAGCGTGGTGAGGTCGGGACCGAACACTTTCACGGCAATGCCGGCCTTGGTGCCGGAGAGCATGGCGTCGATGCGGTGCGAAATGGGTTGGCCTATTTCCACATTCACGCCGGGAAGGGAACGCAGACGGGCACGGATGTCGGAAGTGACTTCGTCCTTCGTGCGTTTGTCGAGCACAAAGGGCACTTCCATCTCGCTGGTGTTCACACCCAGAGCGTGCTCGTCGAGTTCGGCACGGCCCGTCTTGCGCGCCACGGCTTTCACTTCGGGCACTTCGAGCAGCAGGCGTTCGGCTTCCGCACCGATGCGGTTGCTTTCTTCGAGCGAAACGCCCGGAAGGGTGCTCACGTTGATGGTGAACGAGCCTTCGTTGAAAGGCGGAAGGAACGAACGGCCCAAGGTGAAGAAGAGCACGAGAGAAACGACGAACAAGGCGCACGTTCCGCCCACTATCCAGCGCGAAGCACGGCCCGTGGCCCAAAGGAGCAGGCGCTCGTAGTGCTTCTTGAGGAAACACACGAGGCGGGTTTCGCCAGCGGCCGGTTTTTCCTCATTATCTTTCTCCGCTCCGGCCTTGGCTTTCGGACGGAGGAGGTAGGAACAGAGCACAGGAGTGAGCGTGAGGGCTACGAGCGTGGAGGCAAAGAGCGAGACGATGAAGCTTACGCCGAGGGGAGCGAGCATACGGCCTTCAAGTCCGCTGAGGAAGAAGAGCGGCACGAAGCTCACCACGATAATGAGCGTGGAATTGAGAATGGGCATGCGCACTTCTCGCGAAGCATGGAACACCACGTCGAGCACACCGCGGCGTTCGCCTACGGGGAGGGCTGCATTTTCGCGCAAGCGCTTGTACACGTTTTCCACGTCCACTATGGCATCGTCCACAAGGGAACCTATGGCGATGGCCATGCCGCCTATGCTCATGGTGTTCACGGTGAGGCCCATGGCATGGAGCACAAGCAGCGTGACGAGGAGCGAAAGGGGTATGGTGACGAGGGAGATAAGCGTGGTGCGGGCATTCATTAGGAAGACAAACAGCACGAGCACCACAAAGATGCCGCCTTCGACGAGCGATTTCTGTATGTTGGATATGGAGGAGTCGATAAAGTCCTGCTGGCGGTAGAGGTGGGTGTTGACTTTCACGTCGGCGGGGAGCGAAGCTCGGAGCTGCGCCACGGCACTGTCAAGCTGTTCGGTGAGGGCAAGGGTGCTGGTGGAAGGTTGTTTGGTGACGGTGAGCAACACACCGGGCTTGCCGCTCACGGAGGCCACGCCCATCTGCGGCTGTTTGGCACCTACGGTTACATCGGCCACATCGGCCAACTGCACGCTTTCGCCCGAAGGGCTTTGCTTGATGACGGCCTGTCCCATTTCGGCGGTGCTGTTGGTAGCCACCACACCGCGCACAATGTATTCGTTGCCGTGCTGATAGAGTACGCCGCCGGAGGTGTTGCGCCCCATCTGCCGCGTGGCGTTCATCACTTCGGTGAGCGACACGCCGTAGTGGCGCATGCGTTCGGGGTGAAGGCGCACCTGATATTCCATCAAATTGCCACCCATTACGGTGACCTGTGCCACACCACCGGCGGAAAGCAGGCGCGGACGGATGGTCCAGTCGGCGAGGGTGCGGAGTGTGCCGAGCGACGTGGTGTCGGCGGTGAGGCCGATGAACATCACTTCGCCCAATATGCTCGACTGCGGACCGAGCGTGGGCTGCCCCACCCCGTCGGGCAGACTTTCGCCGACGGAGGCAAGTTTTTCGGAAACGATCTGGCGGTCGCGGTAGATGTCCGTACCCCAGTCAAATTCTATCCACACCACGGAGAAGCCCGTAGTGGAGGACGAACGCACACGGCGCACGTCGGTGGCTCCGTTTACTGCGGTCTCGATAGGAAAAGTGACAAGGCGCTCCACTTCTTCCGAGGCCATGCCCTGTGCTTCGGTCATGACGACAACGGTGGGTGCGTTGAGGTCGGGAAAAACGTCGACTTCCATTTTGCGGGCGGTCCAGGTGCCGACGGCAAGAAGGAGCACGGAGAAAAAGAGGATAACGGCGCGGTTGCGGAGCGAGAAGGAGATGATTTTGTCTAACATAACGTTCTACATGATTACAGGTTAGACAACGTTTATCCGTGACTGTGGCCTTCGGGCACGGCACCGGCGCTGGCGGCGAGGCGCACTTGTGTGGCGCCGCTGGTTACCACTTGGTCGCCGGCCTTGAGTCCGCCGACCACTTCGGTGCGGCAGCCGTCGGTGGCGCCGAGCTGTACTTCCACGCGGCGGAACTCGCCTTTGTGGATTTGTACGTAGACGAAATGCAGGCCCTGCGATTCGGTGAGGGCGGCATTGGGCACGCTGATGACGCCCTGGCGCTCGCGGCCTTTCAGGTATACTTCGGCAAAACTGCCGCTGACGATGTTGCCTTCGTTGTTGAACTCAAAAATGACGGGCACGAAATAGTCGCCGCCGCTTGCCGCGCTGCCTTTCGACACGATGCGGCCGCCGAGGTCTGCCACAGAGTAGACACGGGAGGCGTCGTAGGCCATGCGGAAATTGGCAGTGGCAACGGACGAGAGCATGGAGTAGTGACGCTCGGGCACATCGGCGCGAAGCTGAAGGCGGCGGTTCTGCGTCACGGTGGCAAGGGCTTGCCCTACGGCCACATAGTCGCCGGGTTTGACGAGGATGTTTTTCACATAGCCGCCGATGGAAGCGGAAAGTGCACGCGTCTGCGCACTGCTGCCGAGACTGCGGGCAGCGGCTGCGGCGGTTTCGTAGCGGCGACGGGCGTCCTCAAGCTCACGTTGCGAAATGATTTTTTCTTCGGCCAGACTCTTCGCACGGTTGTAGTCCTGTTCGGCAGCGCGAAGCTCGCTCTGGGCAGCTGCGGCGGGATTGCCGTCGGCCACGGCCTGGGCGTTGACGGTAAATAAGGGTTGCCCGCTCTTTACGGGCATTCCCTCGGCAAGGTCTTTTACGGAGTAACTGACAATGCCGGCCATGGTGGCCGTAACGGTGGCTTCGCTTCCGCTGGCGGGCAGCACGCGGCCGCTCACGCAGACCACTTCGGAAAACGCACCGGGACTGACGCTCTCCACGGCCACATTGGCGGCACGGAGTTGGGCGTCGGTCATTTCTATCACGTCGGCGTCGTGGTCATGGCCGTCATGGCCGGCCTCTTCGCCGTGGTGTTCGTCGGCATGTTCGTCATGCGACGTATGGCATGCGCCAAAGAGCACAACCGCAAAGGCGGCTGCGCCGATTTTAAGCAGATAAGATTTCATTGTTGGGCACTGATTGACTTCTGCTGCGGTGTGCGCCATGATTCTTTGCTTTGGCGCATACCGCAGTACATTAAAGAATGGTTCCCAAAGGGGAAAAGAAAAAACATTAGCCAATCAGCGTCGGCGGACCGCGCCGCCAAACGGGGTTTGCGCTTCGCAGCAGCAAACCGTAGGACACATTATAATAAGGGGAACGCACGTCGCGTTCCGGACAATCGGGCAAAAGATTCTCCCCCAAACGGTGGGGAAGAAATGAAAGCAACGGCCACGAACCGTCATCGGCTTGCTGGCGGACAGCGGCATTGTCGGCAGAAGGAGCTTTCCAAAAACAATCGTGCGAAGCGGCATGGTGCGCCTCGCCGTGTGCGGTGTGCTCGTCGTTGTGCCGACCGTCTTCGTGGCACACCTCGTCCACCCAGCACGCGGCTCCGCCCATGTGGTGATGGTGCGGCACGAGCGTCAGCAGCAGTACCAAGACTACGGCAAACGCACAGCGGAATGTCTGGATGGCTTTATTCATGCCGCAAAGATAACGATTCGCTTTTGCAAACAGGTTGCATTCTGCATCTTTGGCCACCTTACGGCGCGTTTTAGGGCATACAAAAACAACAACTCCCCGCCTGCGCCCAATTTCTGAGCCGCAAGCGGGGAGTGGATGCTTTGCTGTTTATGTTACGTTATTCAAATTTCGGATTTGACCGAAGACGGGCTGAAAGCCCAACACAACATAGCCCAGAGCAAGCGAAGCGACACCCTGGGTTAGGATGTTAATAATGACCATGCGCCCTGAAAGGGCAACATAATATCTATTTCGGACAAATTGGAGCGCTTTTGTAGCCATTGTGTTGCCCTTTCAGGGCGTACAATGAGGGGAGGGTGCGTTAACCCAGGGTGTCGCTTCGCTTGCCCTGGGCTATGTTGTGCTGGGCTTTCAGCCCGTCAACGCGCATATCCCAAACTTCTTTTACGTCAAGCTTAGAAAAGGTCCCAAGTGGTGATGTTGTCTTTCCACTGGTGGTCCTTGGGGAAAGCTTCGCCGTTCCAGGCCTTCTCCTGTGTGGTGGGCTGCTCGGCATCGGTCCAGAAGGGGTGCGATGCGGGAAGACCGAGGGGAAGGAACGAAAGGGAAGTCATGTAAAGGCTGCCGTTGTTGGTATACCAGTCGGCCACGTTGCTCTGCTGGCCGCAGAAGCCGATGGTGAGGAATCCGTTCTTGAAATTCTCATGTCCGTCGAACATACGGTGGAGCACCTTGGTGAGCGCGTGGCGCACCTGGCCGTTGGAAAGTCCTTCGGGGAGTTTCTGGTACCATGCCATGAGGGCAAGAGGCTGCATGGCTGCCATGCGGTAGGGGATGGAACGTCCGAACACGGGGAAGGTGCCTTCGGGAGAGATGAAACGCTCAAGCACAATGCTGTACTTCTGTGCACGGCGGAGTTCACGGTCGTAGTACTTCTTGTAGTCGATGCGGGTGTAGCGCTTGGCGTCCTGCATGGCCTGAAGGGTTTCGAGATACATGGGGTGGAACACGTAAGAGCTGTAGTAGTCGAAGGCAAACTTGGGACCGTCGGAGTACCATCCGTCGCCCGTGTACCACTCTTCCATCTTGCGGCAAGCGGAGTTGACGCGATATTCGTCGCCGTCGGCACCGCTCTTCATAAGGAAGCTCTCAATGGTGGAAGAGAAGAGGAGCCAGTTGGTATAAGGAGGATCCACGCGGCGAAGCTGAGTGAACTCCTCGATGTAGCGCTTCTTGGTGGTTTCGTCAAGAGGCTTCCAGAGCACGTCGTAAGCACGGAGGAAACTTTCGGCAATGTAGGCGGCGTCTACGAGAGCCTGACCGTGGCCACGCCAAAGGAGATAGTCGGGGCTTGAGGGGTCAACGGCATTTTTGTAACTCTTCAAAGCCCATTCGCGAATCTGCTTGCGCTTCTGTCCTTCGGCGGTGTTGTCGTCGGGAAGGTTGAGCCAGGGAGCCACACCGGCCATCAAGCGGCCGAAGCACTCCATGTAGGCCACGCGCTTGTCGCGTCCGTCCCAGTTGGGGCTTACTTCGAGGTGCATGTTCTTCTGAAGATTTCCTTCAGCCATGTTGCTGAGCACGGGTTCGGCCATCTGCGTGAGCAGGCTTACCCAATAGGCGCGGTCGCCCTTTGAAGTGGCGGAAGTCTGTGCTTCGAGGTAGCGGGTGTACTCGCAGGCAGCGAGGAGGAAGGCGCCCGTTCCGAAAGGAGTCTCGGAATTGGCGTTGACCACCTGTCCGGGAATGGCTTTCTCGCCGATGGGCTGCACGTAACCGATCTTGCCGTTCTTCTGCATGGCGGTGTTCTTCAGATAGTTCCAGGCCTTCTGAATGGTGGGGAGGTAGGTGGCTTCGTCGAGGTAGCCGTTGTTCACACCCCAAAGCATGCCGTAGGTGAAGAATGCCGTGCCGCTCGTTTCGGGACCGGGAGCGTAGGAAGCTTCAAGGAGCGAGCGCGTCCAGTAACCCTCGGGCTGCTGAATGCTGGCCACCGTGGCAGCCATCTTCTGGAACTTCTTCACGAAGAAGTCGTGGTGCTTGTAAGAGGTGGGCATATCCTGCAGCACTTTGGCCAGACCGGCGAGCACCCATCCGTCGCCGCGTGACCAGAAGTCCTTCTTGCCGCCAGGAGTCTGGTGCTTGGGATAGACATACTTGGCATCGCGGAAATAGAGACCGGTTTCCTCGTCGAGCATGATGCTGTCGGAGTATTTGAGATACTCGTAAAGCTTGTCGAGATACTTCTGGTCTCCGGTGAGCTTGTAGAGTTTCGTCATGACGGGCATTACCATGTAGAGTCCGTCGCTCCACCACCAGTAGTCGTTGCGGCTGGTGCTGATTTCGTAGTCCATCACTTCCTTGGCGCGCTTGATGCGGTTGTCCACGGGAAGGATGTTGTAGAGGTCGATGTAGGTCTGGAAGCAGATCTGCCAATCGCCGAAGAGCACGTGGTTGTCGGTTTCGCCGTAGTGGTACTCCCACTTGCTGCGGTCGGTGCTCTTGGCACCTTTCCACTCGTTGTGTTCAGCCCAGTCGGTGGAATACTTGAGATAGTCGGCGTTCTGGGTAAGGCGGTAGGCCTCCATGTTGCCGGTGTGGTAGGCGGCGTAGTCCCAGAAAGCCCAGGCTTCGGGTTTGTTGTTCTTCTGCCAATAGTTGTTGACTTTGGCAATGATGGCTCTTACTTCCGTAGCTTCCTTGGCGGGATTGCCGGCGGCAAAGGCCACAATGCCCAGCGCGAAGCAAAGGAGAGCGGAAAAAAGTCTTTTCATGATGTGGGATTATTGAGGTTGTGTGTTATTTGTCGGTAAGGTAGGAAAGGGCCTCGCGGCATTTGTCGGTGACGTAAGCCCAGTCTTCTGCTGCCACGCGGTCCTTGGGGAAGAGTTTCGAACCCATACCCACGCAGTAGGCACCGGCCTTCATCCATGCGGAAAGGTTTTCCTCGGTGGGTTCTACACCGCCGGTGACCATAATCTTGGACCAGGGCATGGGAGCGAGGAGTCCCTTTACCATCTTGGGCGAAAGCACGTCGCCGGGGAAGAGCTTGCAAAGGTCGCAGCCTGCTTCCTGTGCAAAACCCACTTCGCTCACGCTGCCGCAACCGGGGGTGTAGGGCACGAGACGGCGGTTGCACACTTTTGCTACGTCGGGGTTGAAAAGGGGACCTACCACGAAGTTGGCACCGAGCTGAATGTAGAGCGAGGCGGTGGGTGCGTCCACAATGGAACCTACGCCGAGGGCGAGTTCGGGACATTCCTTGGCGGCATATTTGACCACTTCGGCAAACACTTCGTGGGCGAAGTCGCCGCGGTTGGTAAATTCAAAAGCACGTACGCCGCCGTCGTAGCAGGCCTTGACAACCTTCTTTGCCACTTCGGCATCGGCGTGGTAGAACACGGGCACCATGCGTGTGGCACCTATCTTTTGTAAAACTTGCAGTTTATCGAATCTTGCCATGAGGGATTCAGAGTAAATGAACTATATATAATGTGTATGTTTTGCTTTTGCGAAACGGCGCATTGCCGTGGGGGCGTTGCATCAACGCTGCACGCGACCGCTGCCGTCGCCGCCGGCGAGTGCTTCCACTTCGGCTGCGCTGACAAGGTTGAAGTCGCCCGTAACGGTGTGCTTGAGTGCGGAAGCAGCTACGGCAAACTCGAGGGCTTCGGCCTGCGAGGGCTTGGTGAGAAGGCCGTGGATGATGCCGCCTGAGAAGGAGTCGCCACCTCCCACGCGGTCGATGATGGGGAGAAGGTCGTAGCGGCGCGAAGTGTAGAAGTCCTTGCCGTCGTAGATGAGGGCCTTCCAACCGTTGTGCGATGCGGAGAAACTTTCACGCAGCGTGCTCACCACAGTCTTGAAGCCGAAGGTTTCGGCCATGCCGCGGAAAATGCCTTTGTAGCCTTCCGCATCGGTTTGTCCGGCGGTGACGTCGGCTTCGGGCTTGAATCCGAGGCAGAGTTCGGCATCTTCTTCGTTGCCGATGCACACGTCGACATACTGCATGAGGGGACGCATGATGCTTTGCGCCTTCTCGGAGGTCCAGAGCTTCTTGCGGAAGTTGAGGTCTACGCTGACCGTCACGCCGTGGCGCTTGGCGGCTTCACAGGCGAGGCGTGTGATTTCTGCTGCGCGGTCGGAAATGGCGGGCGTGATACCCGACCAGTGGAACCAGTCGGCGCCTTCCATGATGGTGTCGAAGTCGAAATCTTCGGGGAGGGCTTCGCTGATGGCGGAGTGTGCACGGTCGTAGATTACTTTGCCGGGACGCACGGAGGCACCCGTTTCGCAGTAGTAGATGCCCACGCGGTCGCCGCCGCGGCTGATGTAGTCGGTGTGGACGCCATAGCGGCGGAGCGCGTTGACGGCAGCCTGGCCGATTTCGTGTGCGGGAAGTTTCGACACGAAGTAGGCGTCGTGTCCGTAGTTGGCGAGGCTGACAGCCACGTTGGCTTCACCTCCGCCAAAGATTACGTCGAAGGTGTCGGCCTGTATGAAGCGGGTGTTGCCCGCGGGGGAAAGGCGGAGCATAATCTCGCCGAGTGTTACTATTTTGCTCATTGCTGGCAAGGGGAGTTTGGAGTTGCTGTTGGGAATTGGGGAAGAAAGAAAGTCGGGTTTGGAATATAGGCGAAGACGGGCTGAAAGCCCAGCACAACATAGCCCAGGGCAAGCGAAGCGACACCCTGGGT
>CAVCAV010000070.1:0-13249 GCA_963600165.1 Christensenella sp. UBA1685
CCTTCAGACAGGCCTTTGGATATTTCCGTAGAAAATCTGTCGTTCAGTTATACGGGCAGTGCTGGACAAACGGTTCTGCAAGATGTGTCCTTTAAAATACCGGCTGGAAAAATGACGGCAATAGTGGGTGAAAGCGGAAGTGGAAAGAGCACTTTGATGAAGCTGTTGCTAAAATTTTATCAGCCTACAACGGGCAGGATTCGGATAGGTGAAGTCGATTTTGAAAAATACTCTGCCCGCTCTATGCGTGAGGCAACAGGCATCGTAATGCAGGACAACTATTTGTTCTCCGATACCATACGCCAAAACATTATTATGGGCAAGGAAACAGACGAAAAGAAACTGCAAGAGGCCATTCAAGTCGCTTGTCTGTCAGATTTCATTCAGAACCATCCATTGGGCGTGTACACAAAGGTTGGAAGTGATGGCGTAGGCGTGAGCGGCGGCGAGAAACAAAGAATCATGATAGCCCGTGCAGCCTTTAAACAACCGCCCTATCTGATGATGGACGAAGCCACGTCTTCGCTCGATGCAGACAACGAAGCATGCATAACAAGCAATTTGGAAAGACATTTTTCCAAAAGTACACGTCTTGTCATCGCACACCGGTTGAGCACGGTGAAGAATGCCGACAACATCATTGTACTCCGCCACGGACGTATCGTGGAACAAGGCACTCACGAAGAACTTGTCAAAGCAGGCGGCTACTATTTCAAGCTCATTCAAAATCAAATAGAAATTCCCTCAGTATGAAAGATATTCTCGTTAAATATGGAACGTTCCTGATTGTTCCCTTCGTAATCATCGGAATTGCTTTTACGCTCTGCAATATAAGAGTAAGAGAAAAGTGTCCGGTGACATTGGTTTGCTTGTCGGATTCTGTGGGTATTGTCTATGTTCCAAACAGTGCCGACATTCAGATAGCAAAAGGGAAAACGTTGGTAGTGGAAACTGCACAATACGCCCATATTGAATGTAGGGTAGTCAACGTGACAGAAGAGCCGGCCAACAAACGTATTCAAGTTCTATTGGCTCCTGTCAAGAACCAGGAACGCAGCACTTTTTTCAATGCTTATATCGTAACAAAGGAAGTGCCGACGTCTGATTTGGTACTGCAGAAAATATTGAAGATGTAGTGCTGCTGTTTTTTACTCTTCCTTCGTGCTTGAGGCTTCAATGATGGCTTTTACCCCATCGGCCACAGAGCGTGCGCAACCTTTGATTACGAGCCAGATGGTATGTGCGGCAATGGTCATGTAGTGGAACATACGTTGCAGACCTTGAACGGAATAGCCCACAAGTTGTTTCTCGGTGAGGGTGACGTTCGAGGCTATGTGCCGGTAACCTTCAAGCCACAACAGGGGAAGGCCAACGCCGACGATGAGATAGAGCAGTACGAACCATACGTTGTTCGCTGGCTGCTGAACATACGGATGTCCGCCTATGGCCTCCCATGGCAAACCATAGACGCCGACTTTTAGGGCGCTTACAATTTTAAAGGCCAAAAGATGAAAGGCAAATACGTAGAGCGTGCGGTCGCCAATGTAGACGAGTGCACGTTTGATGTATTTCGACTTGCGGTCGATGAACGTGGAGGCATAAAGCACGGCAAGGAAACTGGCAACGGCAGGAAGGGGGAGGCGCAGCATGTGCGTCATGTCGGGATTGATTTCCATGAGAGAAGGCCACCATGTGCCGAAGGCTATAAATACAAACAACGACGGAACGGCAACCTTCCACGTGAGTTTTGCACATACGTCGTACTGCCTCAGCAGGAAGCCTGCGGCCATGAACCACAGTCCCATCAGCTCGCGGTAACCGCCGCCTGATACGCCGGTAATCTTCAGTCCGCAACTTTCTTTCCATAGAAGCATGACGGTGGTGAACAGAAGAATGGCCCAGCCCCTTTGTACATTTCCCTTAAGTCTTTCCGACTTTCCGAAAAGTTTGAAAAGAACGAGAAAAGCGAGGCTGGCAATGAACAAGGCGCGGAAGAACCAGAATGTGCCGCAGAGGAAGGAGTCGTAGCCCGACATATTGGTCACTACGTTCCAAAGGTTTTGTCCGAATTGGCTCCAGGTATAGGGATGGAGCACACCGCCGCTGGCATTGCCGTACGTTTCGCTCAGAATGCCTAAGTGGAAAAACAGATTGTGGACAATAAGGAAGAATACGCTCCAGCGCACAAACGGCCAGTAGAGGCCTTTGATGCGGTGCACTACAAACGTGCGGTCGTCTGTGGCATATTTTGTGTGGAAGAAGTAACCCGCACAAAGGAAGAATGCGGGCACGTGGAATATAAACAGAAAATGGTTGAGCCATCCGGGTATTCCTGAACGGGAAAGTACCACGAGAATGATGGCGACAGCCTTGAGAATGGTAAACTTCGTTTCACGCATAAGGGTTCGTCTTGTTTTTGTCTGCAAACTTCATGGGACGCAGATGGTGGATGGGGTGTTCTTCGCGCACGAAGGGGGTGAGGAAATGGAAGAGCCATCCTTTGAACTGTTTCCAGCGTCCGAATTTTTTCCACGTCTCGGGAGTGAGGAGGAAGCAGCGGGTGTCGCGGTCGTGGATGAATATTTCTTCCAATTGTGCAGTGGTGGCTGCATCGTCGACGAGGAGGTTGCACTCGTAGTCGAACGAAAGGCTGCGGCTGTTGAGGTTCGCCGAGCCGAAGAACGAGTACGTACCGTCTACCATCATGATTTTGCTGTGGTGGAAACCTCCTTCGAAGAAATAGACCTTCACTCCGTGTTTCATGAGTTGGTGTACGTTGTATTCCACCACACGCGGTGTGATGGGTATGTCGCTTTTGGCCGACACCATCACCTGTACGTCCACTCCGCGTTCTGCGGCTTCGCGCAGCGCACGCTTGATGTGGCGGCAAAGGGTGAAGTAGGGGTTGATGATGAGCACACGCTTTTGGGCTCCGCGCAGCGCCTGAACGAAGGTGTCGTGGATAATCTGCGGAGAAGTGTAAGGGTCGCGGTTGACCACGCCGATGCGTTTGGCTCCAGCGGTGGAGGTGACGTCGGGCTGAAGTCCGGCTGAAATTTCCTTGCTCGACCGTTCACCGGGGTAGTACTGTGTGCCGTGGACGTTCTGATGAGTCGTCTGGTTCCAAAAATCAATGAAAACTTTCTGCAGATTTGCTACGGCATCGCCCTCCACACGGGCATGGATGTCGCGCCATTCGCCAAATTCGGGCTTTCCCGTGATGTAGTAGTCTGCCACGTTCATGCCGCCGGTGTAGGCCACCAGTCCGTCGATGACCACAATCTTGCGGTGGTCGCGGTGCATCACATGGTTTACCCAGGGGAAGCGGAGAGGGTCGAACTCATAGATTTCTATGCCTCTTGCCCGCAAACTGTCAAGGTGCCAGGCGCGTAGGGGACGGTTGTTCGAACTGTTGCCGAAGCCGTCAAACAGCACACGCACCTTCACTCCCTCTGCGGCCTTGCGTACAAGTATGGCAAAGAGCTTTTGCGAGATGGAGTCGTTGCGGAAATTGAAGTACTCCATATGTATGCTTTCCTTGGCGGCCTCTAAGGCGGGGAAAAGGTCTGCAAACTTTTCACGGCCGTTCTTGAAAATCACTACGCTGTTGTTCGTGGTGAATTTCACGCCGTATTCATCGTGAAGGAATTCCACGATGTCGGAGTCGCTGCTCGTTGTGTTGTTGCAGTGCGGTGTCCATGCAGCAAGGGCGGGAAGGGTCATCAATGCGCTTAACAGTATTATCAGTGTGAAACGGTGCTTCATCTTGGATGGAGTGGGTACATCTTTTGTACGAAGAGGGCGTCGGTCGCGGAGCACAGATAGCAGCAGTCGGCCGTCGTGTGGGAATAAGAGATGAAACCCGATAGGAAGCTTTCCCATCGGGCTTTCTGTTTGGTGGTAATTTATAGAACCACCTTTAAATCATGGTGCTGAACGAATCAACAACGCCAAGCAGGTGATGTTCGGCATCGGTGACAAGTACGGAGTGTATCTTGTGGTGGTGGAGAATGGCATCAATCTGCGTAATCTTCGTGTCGGGACCGACAACCTTGGGCTCGCGCGTCATGATGTCGGCCACGGTAAGCGAGAAGAAACTGCTTTGTGAATTCTCCATGGCACGGCGTATGTCGCCGTCGGTGATGATGCCCACAACCTTGTCGTCTTCTTCGGCCACGCACAGTCCCAGGCGGCCATTGCTCATGTGGATGACGGCTTCGCCCAGTTTCATCGTGGGTGGGATGACGGGAAGGTCTTCCGTACGCATCACGTCGCGGGCACGTGTCAGAAGGCGTTTGCCCAAGGTGCCTCCGGGGTGGTACTGTGCGAAGTCCGACGCCTTGAAGTGGCGGGCTTCCATCAGAGCACAAGCCAATGCGTCGCCCATGGCAAGCGTTGCCGTCGTAGAGGACGTGGGGGCAAGGCCAAGCGGACAGGCTTCGTGGCTCACTGCCACGTTGAGGTGCGCAGTGGCATACTGTGCAAGGAGCGACTGAGGGTTTCCGCTCATGCCGATGACGGGAATTTTCCGTTCAAGCAAGTAGGGGAGGAAACGCAGCAGTTCGTCTGTCTGTCCGGAGTTGGAAATGGCAAGCACCACATCTTCGTTTTGAATGACGCCGAGGTCGCCGTGGAAAGCATCGAGGGGATTGATGAAGAAACTCGGCGTTCCCGTAGAGGAGAGCGTGGCGGCTATTTTGGCGCCGATGTGTCCGCTCTTTCCCACTCCCGTTACGATGAGTTTTCCCGTACAGTGGAGGATGAGGTCGACGGTTTTGTCGAATTGTTCGTCAATGTTGGGTATCATTTCGAGCAGGGCCTGCGCTTCGTCGCGCAGACATTTTTCTGCTACTTCAGTCCATTTGCTCATGATATGTGATTCTCTTCGTTAGTCTTTCAGCAAATTGTTCACCACTCCGGCAAAATCCTTGAGGTAAAGCATGTTGGGGCCGTCGCTCAAAGCCTTCTCGGGGTCGGGATGCGTTTCAAAGAAATATCCGTCGGCTCCGAATACTTTAGCGGCCATAGCCATCTGCGGCACGTATTGGCGGTCGCCTCCCGTGGTGCCGTTCGAACCGCCGGGACGTTGTACGGAGTGGGTGCAGTCCATGATGACGCGGTCGGCATATTGCTTCATAAGGGGAATGTTGCGGAAGTCAACGACAAGGTTGTTGTAGCCGTAGATGTTTCCGCGTTCCGTGAGCCACACTGTCTGCGCTCCGGCTTCACGGCATTTCTCTACGGGGTAACGCATGTCGTCGCCGGAGAGAAACTGTGCCTTCTTGATGTTGATCGTACGTCCCGTCTTGGCCGCTTCCACAAGGAGGTCGGTCTGGCGGCAGAGAAAAGCCGGAATCTGAAGCACGTCAACCACTTCGCCGGCGGCAGTGGCCTGGTAACTTTCGTGGATGTCGGTAAGCAGGGGCAGTCCGTATTTCTCCTTTACGTCGCTGAGCATTTGCAGTCCCTTCTCAAGGCCGGGGCCGCGGAAGGAATGGATGGACGTACGGTTGGCTTTGTCGAACGAGGCCTTGAAATAGATTTCTACGTTTGTGGCTTCTTTGATCTTTACGAGCTCTGCTGCTACGATGTCGAGCAATTCGGCAGATTCTATTACGCAAGGACCAGCTATAAATATGGGTTTCATCGGATATCCTTTATAAGGGTTCGTTGGGCTTCAGCTTAATATAGAACAATGATTTTGCTCGGATTGCTGAGCCGAAGCCTATTTTATGCAAAGATAGTGCAAGGCACGTGAAGAGCGAAGACGGAACTAAAGTTTTTCGGCATGGAGTCTGCTTTGTAGATGAAAAATGCAAAACCGCCGCAAGAATTTGGGTTTTCTTGCGGCGGCTTCTGTTGTCAAGCGCGGAATGCGCTGCGGTGCTTAATTCTCGAACGTAGGACGAGTCTGGAACATTTCAGCGCAGTTGGAGATGTCTTCCACCATGCCTTCGGGCATTTCCTTCAGTTCGCCGCTGGTGACGAGGGCGTCCATGTCGGCCTTGAATTCGTTGTACATGTCGGGGGTGAGGATGAACCACTTGTTGCCGTAGTCGCCGATGCAAAGGGCCACCTGGCGCAAGAAGCCCCAACGCTCAAAGTAGGGGATGAGGTTGTAGCCGGAAAGGCGCGACGTCTTGCGGATGTAGTTCAGCACGTAGGGGATGGAGTTTTCCCAACGGGTGCTGTTGGCATCGACATACTTCTTCGTCACCCAAACGGAAGAGGGATAGAGCGACTTGAACGTACTGAACTTGCCGTTCTTGTTGTTGTTCTGCACGGAAGCAAGAATCTCGTACTTGTCTGCAGCGCCCTGCTTCTCCACTTGCGAACCGTTTTCGTCGTCGTTCTGGCGAAGCGACTCGTACCAGTCGGGAGCGAAGTCGGGTTTGCCGTTGGTGGTGAAGTAAGAGTAGAGCTTGATGAACGGGCAAAGCACTTCGCCTACGCCCACTTCGTTGAGTGCAAGAGCGTGTGTCGGGTCGGTGGCATAGTCCGTGATGGTGGAGTCCTTCATCGTCTCGCAGAAAGTGCGGAGTGCTTCGTGGCTGAGAGACGAACGCTCGTTGTAGGCACGGTAGCGCATGTTGCTGTTGCGCGAACCCTTGGCGCTCGAACCCTTGTAGCTAGCCTCAATGTCGGAATAGTCGGCCTGAATGAAATGCTTGCGGGCGGGCGTCCATTGGTTGATCTTGTCGGAAGAGCGGTAGCCCATCCGCATGATGTTGTAGTAGGAGTTCATGTTGTTCGTCACTTCGCCCATGCCGGCCCAGCAGAAGTAGGGCTGCATCTGGTGCTGGTGGCCCCATTCGTGGGAGAGTCCCCAGATGGCGTCGTCGTCGGAAGTGATGAGCTTCTTGCAGCTGAGCACACGGGGCTCCTGGTCTACGTGGAACGATACGCCGCGTCCGCCCTGGAACATGTAGTACGTGAAGTTGACGTAGGCCATGGTGCGGTTGTCGGGTGTGCGGTTGTATTTGTGCAGACCGAGCAATTCGTGTTCCCAGATTACGAGGGAGTCGAGTACGTGGATGAACTGGCGGTAGCCGAGCGACTTGCCGTCAACAGCTACGCAGTTGCCGTAGAGACCTTGCGAAACGCGCGAATTGTTGGTCGGGTTCACAGCGCCTTTGGAAGTCCATACGGAGTGGACGTTCGTACCTACCACGTCCATGCAGAAGTTGGGGGCGTTTTTAGCCATTTCGTGCATCTCCTCGTTGGTCTTGTCGAGGGAAAGGTAACCGTTGACCTGACCGTTGACGAAGTGTACCTTAATCTTCGGCTGAAGTTCGGGATTGACGTCGGCGTAGTATGCCACGTAGGCCAAGCCGTCGTAGTCGCCGGTGTAGTCAATGGTGTTGAGGCCGTTGCGGAGCGTGAAACTGTACTCGGCAGGATTGCCGCCGTCGAAGTTCGAACCGTACTTGCCCACATACCACGCAATCACTTGCAAGTTCACGCTGGTGTCGTTGTCGGGAAGTCCGCTCACGGCGATGGTGTGCTTGCCTTTGGTAATGTTGATGCCAGTCACGCCGTGTGCCTGGTCGTAAAGTTTGCCGGGGGCATTCCAAAGGTCGGACTGCACGGTGGGGTCAAGTTTGGCACCGTATTCAGCCACGCGGTAGTCTGTCGAATAGGTCTTGTCGAAGAGCTGCTGCGCCAACTGAGCGGTGAAATCGTCGTCGATGGCATCGATGTCGGCCTGCGTAGTTCCTTCCTTGAGGGCAGAGTAGGAGGCATCGGTGAACACGCCGGTAGAAGACTTCTGTCCTCTTACGCAGAACTGCATTTCGGCACATGAAGCCCAGCCGCCGGTGCCGGAGAGCACCTTTATCTGTATCTGCTTCACGTTGTCGAGGCCGTCGGCCGTGAGACTGTAGCGGTGTTCGCCTTTCGTTCCGCCGAAGTCGGTTGTCCCTACGAGGCGCAAGGACGTGTCGTCGCCATACTTGGCATAGATTTCCACTTCCTTGAAGTTGCCGTTGGTGTTGCCGTCGGAGCGTGTGATGTAGTTGATGTAGTCAATGTGCTTGCCGGTGCTGAAGTTGTACGTCAACGTAATGGGGTTCGTTGAGCTTACTTCATAGCCTGTATAGGGCGAGTGGAAGAGCGTGCTGAGGTTGTTGTCGTACGTGCGTTCAATGCCTTCGCCGCTCTGGTATTTGTTGGCCTGGGCGGAAGTCGGCTTCACCTGCGTGTCGCTTTCTATCACAGGAGTGAGTTCGTTGCGGCTCTGCGTGATGGTGAGCGTTTCGCTGAGGTTGTTGTCGGCGTTGGCAAACGTGATGACGGCCTGGCGCGAAGTGGCGTCGGGGTTTGACTTGAGGTGGATGTATACCGCACCGTCCTGGCCTTGGCGCACGGAAGCCCAGTCGGCCGACGAGGTGGCGGTGAAGGGTACATTGGCCGTGATGTCGAAGCAGAGCGTGCGTTCGCGGTAGCTCACCGTTTGCTTCGTCGGGGCTATGATGCTGGGGAAGCCGTCGCCGGTTTGCGTGCTTTGTGCCATGAGCGGTTCAAACGTGAGTCCGGCCATAGCAATGCTTGCACACCCCAGAATGTATTTCAAGTGGTTCATTTGAATGCTTGTTTAAGGTGTGGGATGACGTTAGAGTACAACTTTCTTTCCGCCTGCTACGTATACGCCGGCAGGAAGTTGAACCTGTACGGGAGTTCCGGCTTGGACGGTGCCTTTCCATACGAGTTTGCCGGCTGCAGAATATACTGCGGTGGCGGTGTCGCTTGCGGAAGTGAGCACAATGATGCCCTGGCGTGCTTCAACCTGAAGTGAGGAAGAAGAACCGGCAACTTGTGCTATGCCGTCGTTCTTTCCTTTCACGCGGAAGGAGGTTGACTTGTATTTCAACTCGGGATAGGTGGTGCAGGTCAGCGTGCAGTAGGCCTCGTCGAACGGATTCATGAAGGAGTACGTTCCGTAAGTGGTGTTGCTCGTGGTGGCAAACACGTCGCCGGAAGTGTTGCTGGCGCTGGCTTTCGTCATCTCGTGGATTTCGCTCTCACCCGCACGTCCGAACCAAGTGATGGTGATGGTGCGCTTGCCGTCGGGGTCGAGGGCGAAGTCGTGAAGGTTGAGCTGGTAGTCGCTCTTCAGGCGGCTGGCCCATTCGGGACATTGCTGCACGTAGTATCCTTTGTCGTCGCTTTGGAGATAAGCGGTGATGTCCAGGTTTTCGTCCTGCGGAGTGTACGACATGTGTGCGGGCTTGTGGGCCGCAGTGGGGAGCGAACTGAAGGAAAGCTTGTTGCCGCCACATTCCATGATGTCAAGCGTGGTGGCAGCGGGAAGGTTTATTTGCCAAAGCTCGTTGTCGGTGCAGGTGAGCGTGTGGAGGTCAAGGCTCTTCTCAAGGTCGAGCGTGGAAAGCTTGTTGGCGTCCACAAGTATCTTGCGCAGACGCGTAGCTCCGTTGGTGGGCAGCGTGCAGGTCTGAAGCTGGTTGTTCTGTGCCATGACCACGGCAATGGAGTCGTTCATGGCAAGGTTGAGCTTGTTGGTGAGCGCATTGTTGGCGCAGCTGAGCACGTCGAGAAGCTTGTTGCTCGTAAGGTTCATCACGCCGAACTGGTTGTTTGAAATGTCGAGGTGCTGAAGGTCCGACAAGCGGAGCACGAAAGTGCTGGAGTTGGCACTCGTCGTGTTGGTCTTCAACTGGTTGTTGGACACGTCGATGTTCTGCAGTGCGGGCTGACCCTTTTCTGTGAGCACGAGTTTCGTCAGCTGGTTGTTGGAGCAGTTGAGGTCGGCCAACTGGGTAAGGCCGGTGAGGTCGAGCGTCGTGAGCTGGTTGTTCTGGCAATAGAGCGAGAGCAGCTCCGTGGCTTGGCTGAGGTCGAGTGCGGTGAGTTCGTTGCCGGAGCAAACGAGCGTGTTGAGCCGTTTGCCTGCTGTGATCGTTACGGTGCTTCCTTTGAGCGTGCCGGAAAGGGTGAGCAGGTCGTCGGAGGTCTTGGTGTAGGAAACGGCGTTGCCGTCGCCCCAGTCAACCGTCACTCCGCCTTTCACCTGGTTCACCTGTAGCGTGAGGGTCTCTCCCACGGCCTTTGCTGTGGTGAGCTTTATCGTCTGGTCCTGTGCAAGGGCGGGCGAAACGCTGAGGAGACCGGCTGCAAGAAGCGAAACGAAGAGTAAGTTTCTTTTCATACCGATTAGAATGTATTTGTTAGATGTGTTCAAGGTTTTATGCAAAATGGTCCCGCGTTTGTGGCGTGGACTCCTTCTTTTCCCTTATTCCACCTGCAGTACAAGCCCTTTGAGATATTCTCCCTCGGGGTGATATATATTAATGGGGTGGTCTGCGGGTTGGTGGAGCTGGTGAAGGATGCGTACGTGGCGTCCGCTTTGTGCGGCAGCGGTGAAGACGGCCAGGCGGAACTGGTCCTTGTTTACGGCCTGCGAGCAGCTGAACGTGAAGAGAATGCCTCCCGGACGAATCTTGCGGAACGCAATGGCGTTGAGGCGCGTATAGCCTTTCAGCGCATTGCGGAGCGCGTCTTTGTGCTTCGCAAATGCCGGCGGGTCGAGCACGATGAGGTCGTAGTTGCTTCCGGCCTGTTCGAGAAACTTGAAGGCGTCTTCTGCAAACGCTTCGTGGCGCTTGTCGCCGGGGAAATTGAGTTCGGCGTTGGCGCGCGTCAGTTCAATGGCTTTGGCCGAGGCGTCTACGGAGTGGACCAGGTTGGCGCCGCCGCGCATGGCGTAGACGCTGAAGCCGCCCGTGTAGCAAAACATGTTGAGCACGTTGCGGTCTTTGGAGTAATGCTCGAGCAGTGCACGGTTTTCGCGTTGGTCCACGAAGAATCCGGTCTTCTGACCGTTGAGCCAGTCGATGTGGAACTTGAGTCCGTTTTCGGTGGCCACGTTTCCTTCGTCGTGACCGATGAGGAATCCGTTTTCCTGATGCAGGTCGGCCTTGTAGGGAAGTGTGGTTTCCGACTTGTAATAGACGTTGTCGATGAGTCCGTCCGAAGCCTTCACAAGCGCTTGGGCGATGGTCTCGCGGCAGAGGTGCATACCCACGGAGTGGGCCTGCATCACGGCCGTGCGTCCGTATACGTCAATCACGAGTCCCGGCAAACGGTCGCCTTCGCCGTGGACGAGGCGGTAGATGTCGTTGTCCGTGCGGCCGGTGAGCTGAAGGGCGCTGCGCAGACGGAAGGCTTCTTCCAGACGTTTCTGCCAAAAGGCATCGTCGATGGGCTCTTCTTTGAAGGTGAGCATACGCACGGCAATGGAGCCTATCTGGCAGTGGCCGTAGCCCATCAACTCGCCTTCGTGGCTTACTACGCGGGCAATGTCGCCTTCTTCTATCTTACCGTCGGCGCTGGCTATCGCGCCGGAAAATACCCAGGGGTGGAAACGCTTGAGGCTTTCTGCTTTGCCTCTCTTGAGATGTATCGTGTGCATGGGGGATATAATAAAGTGCATAAAGCATGCTGCAGCGCTTCCCCGTGTTGAGGCTTTGGGAAAGAGTGTTTTACGAAAAACTACGATTGGAATTCGGTGAAATTTAAGGCTTGCTCGGCTTCCGCTCGTGTGGCAACATGCTCCTTGCAAGGCAAAAGTAGCAATTTTAATCCATAACCTTGCGCCTTTCTTGCCGTTTTGCTGCCGTGTTGACAAAATAGTGGCGCTTGGGACGCTTTGTGTGGAAAAATGACGGCCTTTCGCGTGCTTTGTGTTCGCTTTTGTCCGCATTGCGCCGCTCGTCTTTTATTTTGTGCGCATGTAAGGGTTTGCCGTGTGCGGTTTTTGCTTAATTTTGCGCTTTGCAGAACCAATGTCGCCTAATGACAAGATTACTCCTTATATATATAATGGCTTTTTGGGCCTGTTTGCCCATGCGTGGCAGCGTGTTGGAGTTGGAATCCGACACGCTGTGCGACACTGTGAGCGTATGTCCCGAACGTTTGGCTGTGGAAAGTGCGGCCGACACGTCGGCAGTGTTGCCGGGCAGCAAGTTTGCCAAACGGCTCGACCGCTATTCCGAAACCCGCTTTTGCCAGATTACCTACGTTGGCCTGCCGCTCCTTATCAGCGGCATGGCGGTGGGACGCGAAGACACCCACTTCCGTCGGCTCCGCAACGACTTTATGCCCCGCTTCCGCTTCCATCTCGACGACTATACGCAATATGCTCCCGGTGCCGTGTTGCTCGGCCTGAAGGCATTCGGCGTGAAAGGCCGTTCCTCCTGGCCGCGCATGCTGGCGAGTGACGCGGTGGCAGCGGCAATGATGGGAGCCATTGTCAACACGGTAAAGCACAAGGTACACGTGCTTCGGCCCGACGGCTCCAATGACCATTCGTTTCCCTCGGGCCATACTGCCACGGCCTTCATGACTGCCACGATGCTGACCAAGGAATACGGGCACAAAAGCCCTTGGGTGGGCATTGCGGCCTATGCCACGGCTTCTTCTACGGGGTTCATGCGCATGGCCAACAACAAACATTGGCTCAGCGACGTGCTCACGGGGGCGGGAATAGGCATTCTGTCAACGGAGGTGGGCTATTGGGTGGCCGACATGATATTCCGCGACAAGGGACTTGTGGATGAAATGCCCGTCGACTCGTTCAAGCGGACCGACCGCCCTTCGTTCTTCAGTCTCTATGTGGGCCACAACGTGCCGCTTAGCCACTACGATCTCCCGTCCGGCGTAACGTTCCGCACGTCTTCGGGTTCGTCGGCCGGATTTGAGGGTGCCTATTTCTTCAATACTTATATCGGCGTGGGCGGACGCTTTGCCGCTTCCAACACGTTGCTGATTACGAACGGCGATTATGCGGAAGACAAATCGGTCGACTGCGTGTCGCTGCTTTGCGGCCCATACGTGTCGTGGCCCTTGTCGCGCCGCTGGCTGGTAGGCAGCAAACTGTTGGGGGGATGGGCGCACAATGCTTCGTTGAACCTGAAAGATGCTACCGTGCCCCACCGCAGCGTGTTTTGCATGGGGACGGGACTTTCTCTCACGTTCCGCGCACGTACCCACTATGGCATCCGCTTCTTTACGGACTACGGTGTGCGAATGCCGCACAGCAAACTCAGCCGCGAATGGATTCATACGCTAACGGTGGGCGGAGGCTTTGGCGTGACGTGGTAGTTTGCGTCAGCAATCGCCGTTGCTTTTGCATTTATCCCAACGAAAAATCCGCTGAATATCTTCATTGCGAAAGATATTCAGCGGATTGTTGTTTTGTGTCGGGGCGACGGGATTCGAACCCACGACCCCC
>CAVCAV010000071.1:0-13222 GCA_963600165.1 Christensenella sp. UBA1685
TATAAAAGGACATGCCTCAGAACGTTTTGGGGCATGTCCTTTTTGGAAACGAAGAGAATTGCATCACGAGCGCCAATTCGCATTGCGCCTCAATGGAGGCTCATACACAAATGCATGACGCGAAGAAACAAGTAAGGTTCAAACAATGACCGACCCCAAACACATTCATATATCAGACTACAACTATCCCCTACCCGACGAACGCATAGCGAAATATCCGAAGAGCGAGCGCGACGAGTCGAAACTGCTGCTCTACAGGAAAGGGGAAATCAGCGAGGACATTTTCCACAATCTGCCCAACTACCTGCCCGCCGGCGAGCTGATGGTTTTCAACAACACGAAAGTCATTCAGGCACGTCTGCATTTCCACAAGTCGACCGGCGCGCTCATCGAAGTCTTCTGCCTTGAGCCCCACACGCCCCACGACTACCAGGTGAACTTCTCCACCACACGCCGCGTGGCATGGACGTGCCTCATCGGCAACCTCAAGAAGTGGAAAGAAGGCCGACTGGAACGGCATATCAAAGTGGGCGAAAAGGACATCGTGCTCACCGCCGAGCGCGTAGGCATCAGCGGCACGGGCCACGAAGTGGTTTTCGACTGGGGCGACGACACGATAGCTTTCTCCGAAGTGCTCGAAGCCATCGGCGAACTGCCCATTCCTCCCTACCTCAACCGCGAAACGGAAGAGTCGGACCTCAGAACTTACCAGACGGTCTACAGCAAAGTGAAGGGTTCCGTGGCAGCACCTACCGCCGGACTGCACTTCACGGAGCGCGTGCTGAAAGCACTCGACGAGAAAGGCATTGAACGCAACGAAATCACGCTCCACGTGGGAGCAGGCACGTTCAAGCCCGTAAAGAGCGAAGAAATAGGCGGCCACCCCATGCACTCGGAATGGATTGCCGTGAAACGCGAAAGCATCGAGCGCCTCATTGCCCACGGCGGACACTGCATTGCCGTAGGCACCACGTCGGTACGCACGCTTGAGAGCCTCTACTACATCGGCGTATTGCTCCACCGCAACCCTTCCGCCACACAGGACGACCTCCATGTGGAGCAATGGATGCCTTACGACTACGCCGCTTCGCCCGAAACGAAACTCACCACGCTCGAAGCCTTGCAGGAAGTGCTCGACTATCTCGACCGCAACGCATTGCCCGTGCTGCATACTTCCACGCAGATTATCATTGCGCCGGGATATGAATACCACATTGTGAAAAACATTGTGACGAACTTCCACCAGCCGCAGAGCACGCTTCTGCTGCTCGTGTCGGCCTTCGTGGGCGACAACTGGCGACGCATCTACGACTATGCCCTCGGCCACGACTTCCGCTTCCTGAGCTATGGCGACAGTTCGCTTCTGCAACCGTAACAAGAAAGCCACATGAAGGACAACGCAAACGAAAAACTGCCGTTGGTCGACGAAGACGGCAACGTAACAGGCTGCGCCACGCGGGGCGAATGCCACAGCGGCTCCATGCTGCTCCACCCCGTGGTGCACCTTCACGTGTTCAACCCGCAAGGCGAACTTTTTCTGCAGCACCGGCCGGCATGGAAGGACATCCAGCCCGACAAGTGGGACACGGCTGTGGGCGGCCACGTGGACTGGGGCGAGACGACCGAAGAGGCGCTCCGGCGCGAAGTGCGCGAAGAACTCGGACTGACGGAGTTTACGCCCCGTTTTCTCCTTCGCTACGTCCACCGCTCCGACCGCGAGGCAGAACTTGTGCATGCCTACATGACGACTACCGCCGAGGCACCACGTCCCTCGGAAGAACTCGACGGCGGCCGCTTCTTCTCGCAGAGCGAAATACGCAGCCTCATCGGAAAGGACTTCTTCACGCCCAATTTCGAAAGCGAATGGCAAAAGCTTTTCGGGAATGAGCAATAACACGATGCGCCGCGCATGAGATTTACAGGTCTCATGCGCGGCGCATAAAGTATGTGGCATTCTTGAAGTTTAGAACTGATACGGATTGCGTTCGCGGTACATTTCTTCCACGCGGTTGGCCAGGTTGGTGTATTCTCCGTCAACCTCCTGTACAACCTCGGGCTTGAGTTCAAGGGCCTTCTTCAGGTCGTCGGCTGCTCCGGCCTCATCCTTGAGATGGTAGCGAACGGCGCCGCGGGCCTTGTAGGCTTCGGCAAAGTCGGGAAGCAATTCTATGGTCTCGTCGTAGAGCGCAAGCGCCTTGTCCCATTGCTTGGTTTGCGCGTAGAGTTTTCCCAAACGCAGCACGGCATCGCGGTTGAACGGATTGTTCTCCAACACGCGGCAATAGTCGGCAATGGCCTTGTCGTTCTCCGAAAGCGCGGTGAAGGCCTCGGCGCGGAGCACGAGGTAGTCCTCGTTTTCGGCATCGGCAGCCACGAGCGTTTCGATGTCTTCAAGCGCACTCGTCCACTGCCCCATGCCGCCCAACACTTCTGCACGGAGTTTCAACGCACGCTGGTATTCCGGTTCGAGCACAAGACATTGCGTCAAGCGGGCAATGGCCGTAAACTGGTCGCCCAAACCGTTGCAGGCTTCGGCATCGAGATAAAGCGCGCGTGCTTCCTCGGGATGAGCGGCAATGATCTCTTCACACGCTTTGCGTTCCTCGTCGTAGCGCTTGAGTTCGCCCAACGTCTGTGCCAGAAGCAGCGCCACTTCCACGTTGTCGGCCTCCTTCTCGTGAAGTTCCTCGAGCAGCGGACAGGCTTTCTCGCTGTTGCGCATACGCAGATAGGTCTCGGCAAGGAAGCCCACTGTCTTCAGGTCGTGCTTTAGCTCGAGAGCTGCAAGGAAACATTTTTCGGCATAAGGCAACTCGCCCATCTGCATGGCGCGCACGCCGTCGTCGCGGAGCGTATCGAATTTTTCGGCTTCGGTCTGCTCGCCTTTGCCGAAGAGTGAAGAGAGGAATCCCATAAATGTCTGTATTTCTTTTTGGAGTATTCTTTATAAAAACCAATCGCAAAAGTACGTCAATAAGCCGAACGTGCAAAACGTTAGAGGCCGGCATTTCTGCTTGTGGAGCAAAAATGCCGGCCTCTTTTATGGCTTTTTGTATAACAATAGCTTATCCGTAGATGATCTTGCCGTTCTCGTCCTCGTAAGCGGAGAGGTCCTTGGAGAACTGGTTCATGGCACGAAGGCTCATACCCATGGAAGAGAAACCGCCGTCGTGGAAGAGGTTCTGCATGGTCACCTTGCGGGTGAAGTCGCTGAACATCATCACGCAGTAGTCTGCGCAGTCGTCGGCCGTAGCGTTGCCGAGGGGCGACATCTTGTCGGCGAAGCTCATCATGTGTTCCATTTCCTTAATGCCCTTACCGGCGGTAGTGGCAGTAGGACTCTGCGAGATGGTGTTGATGCGCACGTGCTTCTCGCGGCCGTAGATGTAACCGAAGGAACGTGCAATGCTCTCAAGCATGCTCTTGGCGTCGGCCATGTCGTTGTAACCGAAGAAAGTGCGCTGCGAAGCCACGTAAGTGAGGGCTACTACTGAACCGTATTCGGCAATGGCGTCGAGCTTCTTGGCCACCTGGAGCATTTTGTGGAAAGAGATGGCGGAGATGTCGAGAGTCTTCTGAAGGAAGCCGTAGTCGAGGTCGTCGTAGGTGCGGTGCTTGCGCACGTTGGGACTCATACCTATAGAGTGGAGCACGAAGTCAATTTTGCCTCCAAGCACATTCACCGACTCTTCGAATACCTTCTGAAGGTCTTCCACGCTGGTGGCGTCGGCGGGAATGATGGTGGCGCCGATTTGCTCGGCGAGCTTGTCGAGCGTACCCATACGGAGGGCCATGGGCGTGTTGCTCAATGTGATTTGTGCGCCTTCTTCAGCGGCCTTCACGGCTACCTTCCAGGCAATGGACTCTTCGTTAAGCGCACCAAAGATAATGCCGCGCTTTCCTTTCAGTAAATTGTGGGTCATAAATCTTGTTGTGTTTCGTGGGTCGCAAAGCCCGGCCGTCAATAAGCCATAACGCCTTACGCCGAAATTTGTGCGCAAAATTAGTTCTTTTGTGCAAAACCGCCAAGCAATGCTCCTGTTTTTCTGCTTTTCAGCATAAGTCTGAGAGACACAAGTGCAGATAAATGTAGTGAACGGGGCATTTTATGTGCGGAAAAATGTAGTTATACCCCAAAAACAAGTGTCGAAAAATGTAGTGAAACGGTCATTTTATGTGCAGATAAATGTAATCAAGCATATATAACGCACTGTGTATCTGCATTATAACAAGAAAAGAAGGGAATTGCTATAAAAGACCACCCAAAGGCGTTCCGAAAGGAACAGGACTTCGGCCATCCGAAACAAACACAAAAAAGCCGAAGACAACTGCTGAAAGCTCAGCGTGCTGTCTTCGGCTTTGTCGGAAAGAGGCGACTCGAACGCCCGACCCCTACGTCCCGAACGTAGTGCGCTACCAACTGCGCTACTTTCCGATTGCGGTGCAAAAGTATGCAATTATTTTCTTTCTTGCAAGCCTTTGCACCGTTTTCTATTTCTTATTGACGGAAGAATCCGTTGTCGATGCGCACGGCCTTCACTGAAGGCGTGGCGGACACTGCACTGACGCTGGCGGGAAGCCAAACGTCCATCGCTCCCGTTCCGCGGTGTGCCCAAGCGTAGTAGGGAATGAGGCGGAGCGTAACGTCCTTCACGGCAAGTTTGCCGTCGGGTGCGTAAGAGAGCGACTGGGCCGGAGTGGTGAGTGCCACATAACCGCCGAACTTCTCCTTGTCCACCACAAGGGCAAAGGAGGGATGCTGGTTGAGGAGCACGGAGTGGATGTTGAAGTCGTTGTCGGGCCATTCGGCACAGTAGACGAGCGGACCGCGCTGCACGGCAAGGCGTCCTTCGTCGGCCTTCACCGCCTTGTGGGCGCGGAGGGTGCGCACGGGGGTGTCGAACGTGAGTTCCACGTTGTCGCCCTTTTTCCATTTGCGCTCTATCACTACATAGCCGTTCTCTTCACGTGCGGTAAGTTGCTTTCCGTTGACGCAAAGTTTGTAGGGCGCCACTTCGGCGGAGTCGGCAAAAGTATAGAGGTCGCTCGGCACGGCTTCGTTCTTTGCCCATCCGGGAATGCGGAGACGGAGGGCAAACGCTCCGCTACCCTTCGTGAGGGTCACTTTGGCATAACCCGTCCAGGGATAGTTGCCTTCCTGACGGAGCGATATGTTGCGGCCGTTCACCGTGAGCGTGGCGTCGGAAGCCACGTAGAGATTCACGTAGGCCGAGGTACCGCGCACGGCATAGACATAACCCGGCACGGAGGGAAGGAAGCGGGCAATGTTCGACGGACAGCAGGCGCAGCCGAACCATGCATCGCGGTGATAGTTGCCGTTGGAGGAAAGCGGATTGGGATAGAAGAACGAACCGCCGTCAAGCGAAACGCCTGAGATGAGTCCGTTGTAGAGCGTGCGTTCCATCACGTCGATGTATTTGCTGTCGCCGTGGAGCAGGAAGAGACGCTGGTTGAGATAGACGTTGGCAATGGCGGCGCACGTCTCGCAGTAGGCGGTGGCATTGGGGAGTTCGTAGTTTTTGCCGAAAGCTTCGCCTGCACTGGTGGCGCCGATGCCGCCGGTGACGTAGAGCTTCTTGCTGACAATGTTCTCCCAAATGCGGTCGATGGCATGGAGCACGGCGGTGTCGCCCGTAAGGGCTGCCACGTCGGCCATGCCTGAATAGAGATAGCCGGCACGGACGGCATGGCCCACGGCTTCGCTCTGCTCCGTGACGGGCACGTGCGACTGCGAATATTCGCTGCGGTGCGAGGTGCGTCCGCGTTCGTTCACGAAGTAGGCGGCCTCATCGAGGTAACGCTTCGTGCCGGTAGCGAGATAGAGGCGCACGAGCGCCATCTCTGCTATTTCGTGACCGGGCACGATGTGGAGTTTGCCTTCTTCCGGACCGATGGCCTTGCAAACGCAGTCGGCGTAGCGGCAGGTGATGTCGAGGAAACGGCGTTTGCCGGTAGCCTGCCAGTAAGCCACGGCGCCCTCTGCCATATGGCCGAGATTGTAGAGTTCATGACTGAGTTCTTCTTCCTTTTCCCAACGGCGCGGTCCCATCCAGTCGTGCGGATGGGCGGGATTCATGGTGCGCGAGGTGTTGAGGTAACCGTCGGGTTCCTGGGCGGCGGCCATAAGTTCTACAATGGAGTCGATGCGGGCTTCGAGCGCCTTGTCGGGATAGGTGTGGAGGGAATAGGCGGCACCTTCAATGCTTTTATACACGTCGGTGTCGTCGAACGGATAGCCGCCCACCTTGTAGTCGGCACTGGGATGGGCCGCCTTCACGAAGTTTTCGTAGCGTCCGCTTTCCTTGCATTTGTCGAAAGCAAGGGGAAGCGTCACGTCGTGATGGGCCTTGAGGCGTGCGCCCCAGAAATTGTCGGTGATCTTCACTTGCGTAAAGGGAACGGGCGTGAAAGGATAACCGGTTGCGCTTTTTTGCGCCTGTGCCGAAAGCACGGAAGTGGCGGCAAGCGCGAGCGAGAACAGTATGTTGCGTGTCATAAATGGAATGTGCAAATGTGCAGATGTGCAAATGTGCAAATGAGGTATGCATTACCCGTTGGCAAATGCGCTGCACTGGTTAGTTTGCAATTTGGGATGTGCAGATGTGCAAATGTGCAAATGAGGTATGCATTACCCGTTGGCAAATGTGCCGCACTGGTTAGTTTGCAATTTGGGATGTGCAGATGTGCAAATGAGGTATGCATCGCCCCGTTGACAAATGCGCTGCACTGGTTTGTTTGCAATTTATTTTCCGCTTTCCGTGATGACGGCACCGCCTTCGGCGGGAAGCGTGAGTTTGAGTTTGCCGTTTTTGCCTACCTTGAGCTTTGCAACGTGGCCCTTGATGCCGTCGGAAAGCACGCGCACTTCTTTTCCGGCAAACATGGGGAGTTCGAGCACGCTGGTGTTGCTTTCTTTCGTGGCATTGATGGCTGCAGCGTACCACTTGCCGGCATGGCAGCGGGCGAGGGCGGCGTAGCGTCCGGGATAACCGGCAACGAACTGCGTTTCGTCCCAAGTGGTGGGCACTTCGCGCATGAAGCCGAGGGCGTAGTCGGGCTGGTTTTGCAGATTGGCGGGCGTGAGGGCAAAGTTCTGCACCGCATTCTGGAAGAGCACCGCCGTGGCGAGTTCAAAGCAGAGGCCCGTGCGGCGCGTGTTGCCGCGGTCGTTGTTGGGACTCATGCGGTCGTTGAGGAACGTGCCGCCGAATTCCATGGAACCCAAAGCATTGCGGATGAAGGGATGCAGCGCTGCGTTCTGTGCTTCCATGTCGCAGAAGTGCTGTTGGAAGATGAGGTTCTCAGAAGCCAGCACAGCCTCGCTGCCTACATAGTTGGGGTACATGCGTTCCCATCCGCGGGGGATGGTGCATCCGTGGAAGATGACGGTGAGTCCGAAGTCGTTGGCATCGGCTAGGATGTCTTCGTAGAGACGCATGGTCTCCTGTTTGTCGCCGCCGAAGAAGTCAACCTTGATGCCTTTCACGCCGATGCTTTTGAGCCAGGCCATTTCCTTTCGGCGCACGAAGCCGCGGTCCATGCAGTTGGTGGGCGACTGGGTGATGTCGTTCCAGTAACCGCTCGAACTGTACCAAAGCAACAGGCTCACGCCCTTCGAGGCGGCGTAGCGGGCAAGCTCTGCCATGCGTTCGCGGCCTATGTTCACGTCCCAGGCGCAGTCGATAAGGGTATACTGGTAGCCCATGGCGGCTGCGAGGTCGATGTGGCGCACCTGGTCGTCGTAGTTGATGCTGTTGTCCTGCGAGATAATCCAGCTCCACGTGCTCTTTCCGTAACTGTACTGTTGCGAAGCGGGGAAGACGGGTTCCACCACGTCCCAAGTGACGGTGGTTTCGGCAATGGGCTTGAGGGTGGCGCCCACGGTGAGCGTACGCCAAGGCGTTGAGCCGGGCAGGGCGAAGGCGGGTTCGGACGTTCCGTTGCCGTTGTTTTCTTCTGCCATGGGGAAGGCTATGGAGAAAGTGCCGTCGGCCGAAGCGTCTGAAAGGCGCGAAGCGCAGTAGCGGGAGTCAACGCCGGTTTCGCCCACAAGCACCCAACCGTTGACGCCTTCATGGAAGAGACAGGGGAAAGTGAAACCGTGGCCGTACTGCGAGCGGGCAGTAAGCGGCGCATCGGGGCGGTACTCTTCTTCGTAACTGGGTTTGGTGCGTTTCCACCCTATCATGGCATCGCTCTGCGGACAGAGGAAGGTGGTGGTGGTGGAGGGGAAACGGAAACCTGTGGCTTCGCTCATCACGCGGATGCTGCCGCGCTCGCCGGCACGGTCAACGGTGTAGCGGAACGCCACGTCGTTGTTGCTGACGTGGAAGGTGACGTGCATGCCGTTGCCGCGGTTGTTGGTGAGGTGGAGCACAAGTCGGTTGGCACTGACGCTGACGCTGGAACGCTTTATGCGGTCGCACGTGTAGGTGGTGTCCACGCGGCTTTCGTCGTGACTCTTGAGGGTAAGGCTGTCGGTGTAGTTGCCTATGTCGGCTTTGAGGCCGAGGGGAGAGGGAAGGAGCATTTCATGGCCGTCGTAGCACACGTTGTAGGCGAGGCGGCCGTTGGCTTGCTTGAAGATGCCCACGGCAAGGCGGCCGTCGGGACTCTTCACGCTGAGATCCTGCGCCGCAGCGAAGAGGGGGAGCAAGGAAAGTGCTCCGAAAAGGAGAGCGTGTTTCATGGGGCGGGACGTTTATTGGTCAAACTTTTTATGCAGACGTTCCATTTCCTTCTTCGTCACGGGGATGACGGTGCCGTGACGGGGATGGAAGTTCATGTTGACGGCCTTCGTGGCGGGCACGAAGTGGCTGAGGTCGGTGGTTTCGCAGAAGTCGTAGCGTCCGTTCATGTAGACGTCGTACATGAGGATGTACTTGTCCTGACCGATGAGCTTGAACGTACCTGCGCCTTCCACGGCCTGGTTGGTGAGTTGCTTGTAACCTTCTTCTTCGGTCCACTGTCCGGAAGTGAGTGAACGCGTGGTGGCTACTTTAATGCCGTTGCCGTGACCCTCGGTCTTGTAGAAGAGGTGGTACACGCCGTCTTTGTAGACGATGTCGCCGTCGATGCACGACTTCTTGTCCTTGGGCATGAAAAGCACTTTGGGGGTGTCTTCAATGTCGGTGAAGTCTTTGTTGGCGTAGGCGTAGTAGATGATGTCGGCACCCTTGCCGTACTGCATGGACCAGTAAACCATGTACTTTCCGGCCTGTGCGTCGTAGATGGTCTGGGGAGCCCACACGCGCTTGAGGTCTTCCTGTTTTTCGAAACGCTTCTGCATGTTGACCACGGAGTGTGACCAGTTGACGAGGTCGCGGCTCTTGAGGAGCACCATGGCGCGGTTGGAGTCCCAACCGTTACCGCTCACCATGTCGGTGCAGACCATGTAGAAGGTCTTGCCGTCCTCGGAACGGAGGATGTGGGGGTCGCGCACGCCGCCGGTGGAACTGATGACGCGCGAGTCGAGCACGGGTTTGCCGCCGTTGAGGGCGGTGTAGTTGTAGCCGTCGTCGCTGAGGGCATAGCACACGGCCTCTTCACTGATGTGGTTGCCGGTGAAGTATACGAAGAGATAGCCGGCATAGTCGGCTGACTTTGCCATAAGGCTTTGCGGCAGAAGGAGGGAAAGTGCCGCAAGAAGGAGAAGGGAAATCTTTTTCATTGGGAGGGTGTGTTAATGTGCTTCGCGAATGTGCAAATGTGCAAATATGCGAATGTGCAAATGTGTATTGCTTTGCGGGTGCAAATGTGTCGCTTCGCGAATGTGCGAATGTGCAAATGTGCGAATGTGCAAATGTGTGTTGCTTTGTGGGTGTGCAAACGAGCTGCGCCTTACACCGCATATGAGGGCGCAAGCGTATGGGGGCGAAGTCTCCCGACTTCGCGCTCTACACGGCCTGCGCACCCTCTATGGAGGCGACGTTTGAAACGTCGCGCTCTACACGGATTTATGTAAAACTTATAGCTTACTCGCTCACGAGTTTGCCCACTTTGAGTTTGTCGCCGGTGAGGTCGACTTCAAAGAGATGGGGCACGCGTACGTACTCGCCGTTGACGTCCTTGTGGCTGTGGATGCACATGAGCGTGCGGCCGTCGAAGGTGCGGAACATCATGCTGTGGCCGAAGTTGGGCGGTGTGACGGGTTGCGGTTCCTGTGTCCACGTGCCGTCGAGGCGACCGTTGGACGAATAGGCCACGCCCTGTACATAGTCGTGAAACACCCAGCTTGTCCACACGCAGCCGAGGCGGCCCGTAGCGGTGCGGAAGAGGTAAGGGCCGTCGGTCACGCGGTTGGGCTTCACGCCTTCGGGCATATTTTCGCGGCTCCAGGGGGAGTCGTATGCGCGGTACATGATGTGGGGCTTTGCCTTGGCCACACCTTTGCCGATGTCGGCTTTGAGGGGAAGATACTCTACGGTGCCGTTGTTGTTCTGCACCCATTCGTGGCAGTAGACCATGTAAGGCTTGCCGTCTTCCACCCAAAGCGTTGCGTCGAGCGTGAGCTTGTTGGCGGGGGTGAAGAGGTCGTTGGTTTCAGCGCGGTAAGGACCTTCGGGCTTGTCGGAAACGAGCAGATGGCAGCCGCGACGGTCGAGTTTGCGTCCGTCGGCATCGGTGAATGCGGCGTCGGCATTGGTGAAGGTGGCGAAATAGTAGTAACGGCCGTTCCACTTGTGGAGTTCGGCGGCCCAAATCATGGGATGGTCGCCCATCCACGATGCCTTGTCGGTGTAGGCCACGCGCCAGGGTCCGCTCCACTTCTTGAGGTCGGCGCTCTTCCAAAGGAGTCCTCCCGTGCCGGTCATGTAATAGGTGTGTGAGGCGGAGTCGGGAAGGATGAAGGGGTCGGAAAGGCGTATGGAGTCAAGGGGTATGTTTTCGCGGAAGTCGTTGCAACGCTCCTGTGCCGTGGCCGTGAGGGCGAAGGCGAGGGAGAGACAAACGGCAGCGCCCTTGGCCGAGCGGCGAAGGCTGGCGAAGAGGTTGTGGGAGATTGTTGGCATATTATATTTGAGATTAAAAGTGCAAAGTTGCAAACAGGCTAAAGTGCAGCGATGTGCACCGCGTATGGGGGCGACGATTAAATCGTCGCACTTTACACGGATTTGATTTGCGAATGAGCGACTCATTCGTGTAGAACGCGACGATTTAATCGTCGCCCCCATGGGCGGGGAGGGAAGCCGCTCAAGAAATATAGCACTTTGTTTTTGCCTATTACTTCAGTCATTTCACCCTGTACACGCCGAAGAAGTGCTTGGGGAGTTCGAGGGTCCATGTGCCGTCGTCGTTGGCGGTGACGGGCATGGTGCGGGGCACGATACGTTCGGCGTCGAAGGTGTTGGTGGTGTTGAGGTCGTCGGCTTGGAGGTAGGTGCAGGTGCCTTCTTCGGGAAGATGCTTGGTGCCGTTGAAGGTGAGGGTGACGGTGGCTGCGGAGTCAGTGACGTTGACGAGCTTCACGAGGGTTTCGCCCGTGGAGTTGTCGCGCGAGGAGGAGGCGTAGAGTCCGTTTTGTCCGGCAAGGGCCTTGCCGTCGGAGGTGGCGGAGAGCACGGCGTCGCCGGCATTGAGCGAATAGAGCTGCTGCACGTAGTAGTTGGGCGTGCGGAGGGTGCGGAGGTTGTCGTACCAGATGAGGTCGGGGTTCCACTGCCAGGCGTCGGCATGGGCGAAGAGGGGCGCATAGGTGGCCAGGCGAACCACGTCGGCGTTGCGGTCGAGGCCGGTCATGAAGGCGGCTTCGGCGAGGGCGGCGCGGAAGTTGTTGGCTTTGCCGTTGGGATGGTCGTGGGCGGCATATTCGCCGGCGAAGACTTTCGGGCCTTTGCGGTCGTAGTTGTCGTAGCGGGTGGCGTTCTGCAGGAACCAGTCGGGGGTCATGTAGTAATGCTCGTCAACGAGGTCGGCCTTGAGGCGCTTCATCTGCGGCCAGAGGTAGTCGAACTTGTCGCCGTCGGCGTTGGGGCCTGAAGAGCCTACAATCTGTATTTTGGGATATTTGCTGCGGATGGCCTTCACGAAAGGTTCGAGCCGTTCGACATATTCCTTGCCCCACTGCTCGTTGCCGATGCCGATAAACTCAAGGCCGAAGGGTTCGGGGTGGCCCATGTCGGCGCGCACCTTGCCCCACTTGGTGGTGGCGGCGCCGTTGGCAAACTCTATGAGGTCGAGGGCGTCGTCGATGTAGGGTTGGAGACTGTCGACGGGCACTTGCTCGTGGCTTTCGTACTGGCAACTGAGGCCTACGCTGAGAATGGGGAGGGGACGTGCGCCGATGTCTTCGCAGAGCTGGAAGAATTCATAGAATCCGAGTCCGTAGCTCTGGTAGTAGTCGGGAAAGGCGCGGTACTTGAAGGTGTAGTTCCATCGGTTTTCGTTGAGCGGACGGTTCTCCACGTTGCCGAGCGTGTTTTTCCACTGGTAACGCGTGGCGAGGGAGTTACCTTCCACTACGCAACCGCCTGGAAAACGCATCACGCCGGGATGGAGGTCGCGGAGTGCTTCCACGAGGTCGCGGCGGAGTCCGCCCTTGCGGCCTTTCCACGTGTCGGTGGGAAAGAGTGAAACGTGGTCGATGTCGGCCGTGCCTTTTTCGCGCATGACTACGCGCAGGCGGGCCTTCTCTTCGGTGCGGGGAGCGGTGAAGGTGAGGGTGTATTTCTTCCAGTCCTTACTGTTGACTTTGATTTGCTGCTTGGCAAGCTGCTGTCCGTCGGCACCGACGAGTTCTACGTCGAGTTTGGCGTGGCGGCCCTGGGGTGCACGGCCGTAGAGACTGAAATCGTAGGTGGCGCCGTTTTTCAGACCGATGCCGCGGAAGCCTTCGTTGTCGAGACCGGAACCAGTGAGTTCGCCGGAGTAGGTGATGCGGGCGTAGTAGGGGTTGCGGTTGAAGCAGGGTTCGTCGTTGCGTATTTCCACGCCGCCCACGGCGGTCCAGCCTGTGAGGTGCTGGGGAAAGTCGAAGGAGCGGTTTTTGATGAGTTCGGCATAGAGTCCGCCGTCGGCGCCGAAGTTGATGTCTTCGAAGAAGACGCCGTACATGCGGCTGTCGGCCTCGGCCACGGGACTGCCGAGGTTGACTTGCAGATTGACGCTCTTCGTTTGTGCTGAAGCTGTGAGGGCAGAAGCGAAGAGGAGTGTGGCAAGGGGGAGGTGTTTCATATATTATTATATTGTAATAAGGGGAGAA
>CAVCAV010000072.1:0-13133 GCA_963600165.1 Christensenella sp. UBA1685
TCCGGCACAAAGCGTATCTTCTTGTTTGTGGCAGGAAGCAGCACGCTCTCGCCGGCTCTGAGTGTAACCGTCCCTTCGTCATAATGCAGCGTAGCGCTGCCGCGGAAGGCTACGACAATCACAAACGAGTCAATATCACTATAATCCTCCTCCACAGCTTCCGTCAACTGCCAAAGCCGCGTGGTGAACTGCGGACAGGCGACGAGCGGCACGGGAGCGTTCGGCTTCGGCGCATAGTGTGTGCGGTAGTCGGCTGAGGCTTTGTAGCAAAGCGCTTCGCGGGCCTGCTCCACGTGGAGTTCGCGGCGATGGCCGGCAGCATCCGTGCGGTCGAAGTCGTAGACGCGGAACGTGTCGTTGCTCGACTGCTGAATCTCTACGAGAAAGTTTCCCGCTCCGATGCTGTGGATGCGTCCGGCGGGGATGAAGAAGCAGTCGCCGGCGTGGGTGGTGTGGCGTGCGAGGTGGGCGGTGAGTGTGCCGTCGGTGAGCGAGCGCGTGTAGCCGTCGGCGGAGAAGTCGGCGTTGAAACCCGAATAGAGCGTGGCGCCGGGTTCGGAGTGGACAATGTACCACATCTCCGTCTTGCCGTAGGGATGTCCCATGCGCTGCGCCATGGCGTCGTCGGGATGTACCTGAATGCTGAGGTCGTCGCGGGCAGAGATGAACTTCACGAGCAACGGAAACGTCTCGCCGTAGCGCTCAAGGTTTTTCTTTCCCACAAGGTCTGCGCCGTGGGCGGCGATAAGTTCTGCGAGCGTCGTTCCCGTTTCCGCTCCTTCGCAGACGGGCGTTTCGTTTCCCGGCACGCCGGATATTTCCCAGCTTTCGCCCACTTGGGCTGGTGCCGGATGGATGCCTTTGAGGCGAGTTACTTCTTCGCCGCCCCAAATGGTTGTCTTCAGAAGCGGAGTGAACTTAAGTGCTTTCATGATAATGTGATTAATGTGCAAATGTGCAAGTATGCAAATGTGCAAGTATGCAAATGTGGTTTGCTTAAATCGCGAATGTGCAAGTGCGCCAATATGTTCTTCAAATGTGACCTTCATTTGCACATTTGCATATTCCGGCATTTGTGGTTTGCTTAAATCGCGAATGTGCGCCCTCTATGGGGGCGACGTTTTAAACGTCGCGTTCTACACGGCGCTTCCCTTATGTGCAAGTGCACCAATATGTTCTTCAAATGTGACCTTCATTTGCACATTTGCATATTTGCACATTTGCACATTCCGGCATTACATGCCGGCCTCCAGCGCCTTTTCCACAAAATGTACAAACGGTGCCATGGTGCGGAAATAACCTATGAGCAGATAGTGCCAGCCGGCCACGGAGAACTCCTGGTCGTCGATGTAGGTGCGAACGGTAAAGTCGCGGGCATAGAGGAACGGCGCATAAGGTGCCTTCTTGTCGTAGCCGCGAGGAAAACGTTCCATCTCCGAAGTACCGAGGTTCGGGTAGAGCTTTTTGAATTTGCGGTTGTGTACGATGTGGGCGAATTCGTCGGTGTGTGTGGTGATGTAGCGGCGTACGGCTTCGCGCGGTTTGCCGTCCTTGATGAGCAGCGTGCCGCCGAAGATGTACGAGTTGCCCGGTTCCATGTGGATGCCGTAGGCGGCGTGGTCCGTGGCAGGGCCGAAGGGAGAGATGATGGCGGTGAAACCTTCCTTGAAAGGCGCTTCGCGGTTTTGGCGGATGCGAAGGTCGCGGTGGAAGCGAACGATGCACTGGCTCACCGGAAGGCCGGCCACTTTCGGTTCGAACGCTTCCATGCCTTTCATCACGGCACGTACGTCCACGGCAAAGGCGCTCTTCATCAGCGCATATTGCTTGTGGTTGGCATTGAACCATTCGTAGTTGTTGTTCTCCGCCGCTTGGGAGAGAAACTTGATAATCTTGTGCATTGGAGTCTTAGGATTGACGATTTATCTTTCGAGTTCCGTGAGGAGTGCATCGCCGAGGCGTTCTTCGCGGCCGCCGATGTCCATAAACTTGAACAGCGCTTTCTGGGCGGCGCGGCGCACGCTGACGGAGGCGGAAGAAGAGAGTGCGGCGCGGACGTGGTCGAGGAGTTCCATCTCGTCGCGTTCCGTGAGCCGTGCACCCTGGCTGAGCAGACGGCCGAGGAGGAGAAATCCGCACACTTGCTTCATGTCCGTTTCGGCAGCCATCCATTCGAAGGCTTTGTCCGAAGCGTCGGGGAGATGGACGAAGAGGTGCATCACGGTGCATTCGGCTTCTTCCGTAAACTGCATTTGTTCAATCCACACCTCGGCGAGCTGCGAGTCGAAAGCTTCGTGGGGCATGACGAGTCCGGCAAGCAGGCGGCACTCGCGGATGTTTTCTTTCCAAAGCGCCGCAGCGAGTTCGTAGGTGTGCGGAAGTTCGGCGGCGAAACGCTGAAGGCGCGGAAGTTCCACACCGAAGTTCACCTTATAGGAAAGGCCCATCTGCCGCATGGAGTTGCTGACGGGGCCGTTCATCATGCCGTGCAAACTGCGCTTGATGAGCCGCAGCTGCGCGCTTAAGTCGTTTTCGGGAATGTCCAACATGGGGAAGAGAATGTTTATGCGTGCAAAGTTAGCAATGTTCATAAGAATAAAACGCTCAAAACCTGTAAAACGGGCTGCGCCTTCAAGTGCCGTGACGCACATTCAAAACAAAAGGCTACGCCTTCCTCGCCGCATGAGGGCGTAGCCCCGTTTTCTTTGTTTTGGATGTTTTATTCTCCCCCAACCACGAATATTCGTTGTTGTGTTTCTGCCTCGTTTAGGTTGAATTTCGTATTTTCGCTCCGTTTATCAGCTCTACAGTATGTCCGAAACTTCCAATATCTGTTCCCAACCCGCCGGCAGCGCTGCAAAAAGCGTGGCCGTGGTGATTCCCGCCTACAAACCCGACTTCCTCGAGCGCGCACTCTCGTCGCTCGAAAGCCAGACGGTGCGCGACTTCCACGTCTACATCGGCATTGATGCCAGTCCGTACGACCTCGAAGCCGTCATTGCTCCTTTCGCCGAGCGCCTTCCGCTCACCTGCCGCCGTTTCAACGAAAACTTGGGCGGACACGACCTCGTGGCGCAGTGGAATCGTTGTTTGGCGCTCACACACGACGAACCGTGGCTGATGCTTTTTTCGGACGACGACGAACTCGAGCCGCGCTGCATGGAACTTTTCCTCCGCACCATGGAGCACGACCGCCGCACCGAGGGGCAGCCCTATGCACTCTACCATTTCAACGTGGACGTGATAGGCGAGAAGAGCGAACTGCTGCGCCATGCCGCGCCCTATCCCGAAGTGTACGATGCCGCCCGCTTTCTGAAGGACAAGAATGCGGCACGCATTGAGGGCTATGTGGTGGAATACATTTTCAGTCGCGAAGCTTTCCGCCGCTCAGGCGGATTTGAGCGCTTCGACCTGGCTTGGGGCAGCGACTCCGCCACTTGGGCGAAACTCTCCCGCGAACGGGGAATGCGCACGGTGCCCGAAGCCCGTGTGCGCTGGCGGCAGAGCAGCGTGAACATCACTCCGCAGACCACCTCCGCCAAGCTCCGCCGCAAACTCCTTGCCGATGCGGCTTACCTCAACTGGTGCCGCACGAACTTCAGCGCCATTTCCAGTGCCGACACCCATTATTATATGTTCCGCCTCGTGTTCCACTACGCGCCCCACCTCTCGGCTTCCGACCTCAAGGCGTGTGTGAAACCCTTCTATGCCCAAACTTTCGGCGGTCGCTTCTGCTACGTTTTCCTCCGTCTGTCCCTCCCGCTCTTCCGCACTTTGAACGCATTGCGCCACCGCAAACGCTAAAAACGCTAAGGCGCACGAAATCAACCACTTGCAGTTTCAAAACGAATGCCCCGCTTTGAAACAAAAATTCCAAGCCTTGAAACTAAAATTTCAAGCCTTGGAATTTTTGTTTCAAGCCTTGAAATTTTTGCGTTGAGCGTTGGCGGGATGAGGGGTGAAGCATCTGTATTGATTTTTTCCTGTTTTAGTTGCCACTATTCCTTTTTACGAACTATTTTTGTGGACGTTTCTCTTTTGCAAAATCACTTTCAGGGAGACGAAGTAATGAATTAGAAATGTTATGACAGACAATGTAGATGTACGCAGGATTCAGCGATTGAACAATTACAATAAGGCTCTTGCCATGTTGCAGCAAGGAGTAGAAATACTTGTTCATACTGCTCTTGAAAACAGGGATGACCGGAAGCTTATTCGCGATGGCTTGCTCCATCGTTTTGAATATACGCATGAGTTGGCTTGGAACGTGATGAAGGACTACGAGCAGTATCAGGGTTATACCGACATTCACGGTTCGCGCGATGCCATAAGGAAGGGCCTTGCCATCGGACTCATAGACGACCCGAAGTGGATGAACACGATTGCCGACCGCAACATCACCTCCCACAGCTACGACGACGAAACGGCAGCAGAGGTAATCTCTGCCATTGTTCACGACTATCTCCCGCTGTTTCTCAAGTTTCGCCTGGTGATGGAAGGGCTGAAGGAGGACTGATAAGAGCGGCTGACTGGCCGATTTGTTGGGGGAAGATGCGGCTGCTTGCCTATGTTTTGTGACAAAAACGCCTGCAAGTTGCCTATGCTTTGTGCAAAAATCTCTATCAAGTTGCCTATGTTTTGTGACAAAAACGCCTGCAAGTTGCCTATGCTTTGTGCAAAATCTCTATCAAGTTGCCTATGCTTTGTGACAAAATCGGGCTGATTTTGCCTATGTTTTGTGACAAAATCGGGCTGATTTTGCCTATGTATTAGGAAAAGACGTACCTTTGCGATAAACTTACAGCAAACTTACGCACTATGATATACAGGCAGTTGACAGAAGAACTCCAGCGTTGGAGCGAAAAGGAAAACCGCAAGCCATTGGTGCTGCGCGGAGCAAGACAAGTGGGGAAGACTACGCTCGTTGACGAATTCGGTAAAAGTTATGAGGTGTATGTAAAGCTCAACCTTGAACAAGCTGACGATGCTTTTATTTTCGGAAAGACCGACGACGTGGAGGAAATATACCGCTACATCTGTGTAAAGAAAAAGTTGGTGGTCGACAGCACCAAACGTACACTCCTTTTTATAGACGAAATACAAAGTGAGCCGAAGGCAGTGGGACTGTTGCGCTATTTTTACGAAAAAATGCCGTGGCTTCACATCATTGCTGCCGGTTCCAGACTTCAAACGCTTGTGAAGCAGCGTATATCCTTTCCCGTAGGCCGCGTGGAATATCTGAGTCTTCGTCCCTGTTCCTTCCTTGAATTCCTTTCAGCTATGGGAGAAGACGCACTGGCCAAGATGGTAAATGCACTTGACGTGCAACCCGTTTACCACGAAATGTTGATGGCCCATTTCTGCCGTTATGCACTGGTGGGCGGTATGCCCGAAGTGGTGGCGGACTATGCGCGCCACGCCGACGTGGTCCGCTTGTCGCCCATATACCGTTCGCTGCTCGACAGTTACAACGACGACGTGGAGAAGTATGCCCGCAACGACAACCAGATGAAGGTGGTGCGCCACTTGCTTTCCCACGGATGGGCCGAAGCGGGACAGACCATTACTTTCAACCGCTTCGGCGGCAGCAACTACACCAGCCGTGAGGTGCACGAAGCCATGGAAACGATGCAGCGGGCCTTTCTGCTCAGTCTCGACTATCCCGTGACGGCCATCAAGGCCCCGGCCATTCCGGTGCAGACGCGCCAACCCAAACTGGTGTGGGTGGATACGGGATTGATGAACTTTTCCGTTGACATTCAGACAGAATATCTTCAAAACCAGTCGTTGATGGACGTGTGGAAAGGCCATGCGGCAGAGCACATAGTGGCCCAGGAACTCCGTGTGGTGCTCGACCGCAACTACCGCAACGAGCAGTACTATTGGGTGCGCGACAAGAAGGGGTCGAACGCCGAAGTAGACTTCGTTTGGCAGTACAAATCGACAATTATTCCCATAGAAGTGAAGTCGGGCACCAATGCTCACCTTCGTTCGCTCCATTCTTTTATGTCCGTCCCCGACGCACCGGATTTTGCCGTTCGTGTCTGGCCGGGCGAATACGGCATAGACGAAGTGGTGTCGCCTACGGGCCATCCTTTCCGCCTCGTGAACGTTCCTTTTTACTATGTAGGCGTGTTGGATAAGGTGCTTGATGCTGTGGCAGGACGATGAGGGGGCGTTTGCACGCAGTTACCACATGCGTTTACGGCGTTTGGGATAGCCGTAGACGTAGCCGAACTTTTTCCAGTAGCGGTTGTGGCTTTTAAGGAAGATGCGGGCGTATTTTCCGTTTTGACGGGCACGGCGTGTGCCTTTGTAGGTGATGTGGGCAAGGGGATAGTAGACCACTTCAAGGCCCTTTTGGCGGATGCGCGTGCACCAGTCGAGGTCTTCGGCATACATGAAGAAAAGCTCGTCGAGTCCGCCGGTGAGTTCGTAGGCCTGGCGGGTGACCATGATGAAGGCGCCGATAATCCAGTCGACGGTTTGCACACGGGCATAGTCCATGCGGGGGTTGAGCACGCTCTCGCGGTGGAAGAGCACGCGCTTCATTTGCCGCCAGGCAAAGCGGGGAAGGGAAACGTAGGGGCGTGCCGTGTCCTGAATGTTCCCTTCGGCGTCGCGGATTTGCGGGGCAATGGCTCCCACTTCGGGATTGTCGTGGAGAAAGCGGACAAGTTCGCCGAGGTCCGTCTCAATGGTGCAGTCGGAGTTCATGATGGCGAGCACGGTGCCTTTTGCCACGCCCAGACCTTGGTTCATGGCATAGGCGAAGCCGCCGTTGCGTTCGTTGAAAATCCAGCGTACGCAAGGGTCGCCGGCATACTCGTCGATGCAGCGCTGCTGCTCTTCGGCGGAGTAGCAGGAGTTTGACGAAACGATGACTTCATACGGTACGTGGACTTGCGCGGCAATGGATGCCGTGCATTTTCGTATGTCGTCGGGGGAATGGTATTCTACTATTACGAGGGAAAGGAGCATGTGGGAAATGTGCAAATGTGGCGCTTCGCGAATGTGCAAATATGCAAATGTGCAAATATGCAAATGTGCAAATGTGCGAATGTGGTTTGCTATAGTTCTTTAATGGGTAATTTAGATCTTCGCCAAGGCTTCGGCGATGGCTTTCCACGACTTTTCGCCGCCGTGGCGGTAGGCTGCGGCGATGTTCTCGCTGAAAGTGCGGAGGAGCGTTTTGTCGCTTCCCATCTCCACCAAAGCCGTGGCGAGAGCGTCGGTGTTCTTTTCGGGAATGATGCGGCCGAAGCGTCCGTCTTCCACCATTTCGGGCAGTCCGCCCACGTTGGTGGCCAGCACGGGCTTGTTGAAGGCGAAAGCCGACATGATGACGCCGCTCTGCGTGGCATCGGTGTAGGGACACACCACGAACAGCGCGCCGCGGATGAGGCTCACCAGTTCTTCGTCGGGGATGAAGCGGTTGCGCAGCTCTATGTAGTCGAGCCCTTCGAAGGGCGACGTGTCGAAATGAAACTTTCCGCTTCCTGCCACGATGAGTCTTGTGCCCGTTAGCCGGTCGTGTGCCTTTACCATGGCGGGCAAAAGGTAGTCGAGCCCTTTGTAGCGCGACACTTTGCCGAACGAAAGAATGTAGGGCGCACGCTCGGTGGATTCGGCAGGCGGCACGCTCTGCAGATAGTCGTAGGCGCTGAGCGAACTCACCGTCACGCGGCTAGGCGCAATGCCGTAGAACGAGCAGAACTGCTGCACCTGCTTGCGGTTGAGCACGATGAACTTCGGAATGAGCCAGAAGGCAAACTTACGGCGCAGACGCACGATGAACGTGTCGAGGCCCGTATGGGGGAAAGGGTCGTGGACGGTGAGCCGCATGCGGCGGCGCAGAAAGTAGAGCACAAACTCGTAGATGTTTGGCGGCCACGTGACGTGAATCACGCTGAACTGCTGGCGGAGAAGGAATAGGAGCAGAAGAAAGTTTGTCCAGAAAGCCTTGAGTTGCCAAAGCCTGCCGGAAGTGTTGGCCACGTAGAACTTGTCGAGGTCGATGCACGTGGCGTAGCGGCTGAACTCGGGATAGAGTTCGGTGGCCTTGAAAATGCCTGTGCGCGGTGCTACCTTAGGCACGGAAAAGGCCGGACCGCGGCTGAAGCGCGGCGTGATCTCCAGGATGTAGGTAATGTCGGAGAGCTGCTGCGCCTCGTGGAGGTAGGAGAGGTCTACGTCGGAGAGCTGTATTTTTCCTAAATAGGCTGTTTTCATGCTTCGTGGTGTGCGTTGTGGCAGAACGAGCCGTCCATGAGTCGGGCGGAGAGCGCTTCGAGGTCGGCATTCTGCTTTTGTTTCACCTTTTGGTACTGTGCGTTGCTGCGTGCCGTGAGTTCGTCGTAGGGCGTGGCCTCAAAGCGTTCGAGCGCGCGGAACATGTCCGTTTCGTAGACGGGCGAAAAGTAGATGGGGGCATCTTCCAGCACGGCGGGCATGGAGCACACGTTGGAGCAGACGATGGGGCGTGCATATTTCATGGCTTCCAACGGCGGGTAGCCGAAGCCTTCGAAGAGCGAGGGGTAGAGCAGGGCGTGCGAGTGGGCATAGGCGTGCTCGAGGTCGCTCGCCGAAAGACGCGGCAGCGCCACGTGGGCAGGGAATGTGCTTGCCATTTGACCCACCGTGGCGAGGACGTACTCGGGGTGGCTTTCGATGAAGCGCCCGCAAGCCCGCACCATGGTGTCGGCATTCTTCAGCAGACGGTCGGCCGAAACGATGAGGAAATATTTCTTTCCGCTCTCCACCAGCCGGGCCAGTTCGGGACAGTCGATGCGCTCCTTCCGTTCGGGCACGGCTTTCTCGGGAGCATAGAACACGTGGATGGCGTTGGTCAGTTGCGGATAGTTGTAGCGGATGGAAGCCCGCGTGTAGTCCGACACGGTGACGATGTCGGCATCGTTGGTGGTGAGGAAACCGAGCATGCGGCGCTTTCGCTGCAGACTTCCCGAAAGCACACGCGCCTTGGCTTGCGAGAGCCAGTAGCGCACGAGGCGTGCGGGGTGGGAGAGATATTTCAGCAGACGTATGCGCGAGGTGCCGAGTTCTTCGTCCGTAAGGTCGTGGACCACGCACACCACCTTGCACGGAAGGCCGTTGATGTCGCCGAGCGGAAGGTCGCAAAAGGCTTGCAGGCAGGTGACGAAGAGCAGGTCGATGTGGTTCTCCTCAATGACGCGGCGCAGCGAACTCCCGTGGTAGTCCACACACGTCACGCCCTGTGCTTCCAGCTTGTCGCAGGCCAGACTTTCGTAGCTGAAACTGCGGGCGGAAGAGTAGAGGCTGAAGAGCCGTGCTTCGGGGAAGCGCGCCTTGCACTCCGTCATGTGGAGGAATAGTGCTTGGGCATATTCGGCGGCTCCGTTGATAAACAGGGCCTGTGCTTCGGTTTGGTCAAAGAGAATGTTCATGGCATTAATCGTCTTCTTCGTAGGTTCGGTGGAGAATGGTCTGCCTCTCCTGCATGCTCTTTGCACCGAAGAGCAGGTTGTCGTACTCCTGTGCCGGCGTGTTGATGGTGCGCACGAGGATGAAGGCACAGTAGAGATAGATGACGGAGGAGAGCAGTATGCGGTTGTTCTTCAGATAGAGCAGATGGATGAAGTCTGCCCAGAGAATCCAAAAAGAGTAGCTGAAGAGCATGGCGAAGCGGTCGCTCATGATTTTGAACTCTGCCAGAATGTAGTACATGAAGAAGTACATGAGCAGACTGTTCACGATGACGGCATGGCCGCGGTGCTTGGCAATGATTTCGTCGTAGTAGAGCATGACGAGCGCGAGCAGACTCACGTTTTCGAGCGTGTCGGTGAGCGAAATGCCGCGCGAGGAAGTGAGGTTTTCGGTGTAGGCTTCCACTTTGTCGCCCTCGATGCCGGCCAGTTGCAGCGCTGTGCCCACGAGTGATATTTTACTTAGGAAAAACAGCATCAGCGCGACGGCTATGCCGAGGTACACCCAGCGGTTCAAGCGGCGGTTGAGGAAGAAATAGAGCGGGAAGAACACGGCCGACGACATGTGGAACATCAGCGCCGCCGTGCAGAGCGCGAAGTAGGGGAGGGGCTTGCGTTTCTCTATGTACTGCAGTGCATTCATGAAGATGAACATGCTGATGGCGTTTCGCAGGAGGTTGAACATGATGGTCAGTCCCTGAAACGTGATGAAGAGCATGAAGGCCAGCGGGAGGTTGTCGATGTGGCGCTGGCGGAGGAAACGCAAGAAGAGCGCCGTGTTGATGAGCGTGCACACGCAGACGAGCAGGGGGTAGCTCTCGTGGATGGTCTTGCAGCACATGCACAGCGCCACGAAGCCCGGCTCCACCATTTCCTTGCTTTCGGAGTCTGTGAGGCTGAACATGAAATTCCACTCCACGCGGCTGAGCAACGACTCGTAGTTCTGCCAGTCGGTGTAGACGTATCCGCGGAAGGCGAAGAACACGAAGAACACCGCAAGCGCAGCGTAGTTGATGCGTTTGCGTAACGTTTCGTCCTCCATGTGGTCGTACACAACGGCGGCAAAGGCGAAGAAGGTCAGCAGCAGGAGATAGGGAAAGGAATAGGTCATGGGCGCGTTCCGTTAGTCGTCGTGTCCGTCGGCGGCGGTTTCGCCGAAAGTTTCTTTCGCTTCAACGGCTTCGGCCGGGGCTTCCTCTTCTGTGGCTTCGGCGGCGGCAGGAGCACCGTTGCGCATTTCCTTGTAGAGCATACGTCCGAAGTAGACGGCACAACCGAGCATCACGAAGAGCACCACGATGTATTTGCGTGGCATGCTCGACGACTTGTAGGGCATTTTGGGTTCGGAAATGATGGTGAAGGCCGGGGTGCGTTCCTGCACCTTGGCTTCTGCGGCCTGGAGCTGCGTTTTGAACTGGCTCATGGTGTTGAAGGCCAGCTGCAGTTCGTTCTCCAGCTCGTCGCGCTGCACCTGGTAGCTTTCAAGCACCACGTTCTGGTTGGCGTCGCAGTAGGTGGCGTATTCCTTCTGCACCTTTTTGTACTTGCCCTGGGCTTCTTCGTAGAGTTTCTGATAGTAGGCACAGTCCTGCCGCGACTTTTTGGTGCGGTAGTCCGTCACGTAGGCTTGCAGGCGGCGCTGGAGCGTGTCGGCAAGAATGGCTGCCACGAGGGGGTCGCTGTCGGTGGTGGTGATGGTGATGACGCTCGTCTTCTTGTCCACCAGACACTTTATGCTGCTCGTGATGTTGTCGCAGAGTTCGTAGTCGTCCTGCGAAAGGCGGAAGGGGTCGGACTTGCCTGCAGCGGCTTTGCTCTTCGCGCGCTCGCCGGCTTCCATCTTGGATATGATCCAGGCTTTGGGATAGTCCCAAAAGGGAATCTTCGTGTCGTAGATGAGGTGGTTGAGGTAGGTCACTTCCTTGTTGTTCTCCTTTGTGCGTACGGGCACGTTGAAGAGGCTTCGGATGAAGTCGTAGGAAGTGAAGAGCTCGGGGTAGATTTCGGGATAGATGGCGTCGAGTCCCTTGCTGGCGGACCCGAGGTCGATGCCGAAGTTTGACGCCATGTCGGAAATGCTGCTGCTGAGGCCCATGCCGCCGCCCGACATTTCAGGGGCGAGCACCACGGAGGCGGTGTATTCTTTCTGCGTGTTGAGCGCCACCACCACGCCCACGGCGGCCGAGACGACCACCACGAGGGCTATCTGCTTGGGCTTGCGGACCATTCGTTTCACGAAGGCCATTATGTCTATTTCTTTGGAAGGTTTCATATGTTTTATAACGTAGATTTCAAGTAAAAAGTATGTTCCACTCGCAACGGTAGTCGAGATTCTTCGTGCGCTCTCCTATGGGGCGTGCCGGAACGCCTGCCACCACGGTGAAGGGCTCCACGTCGTGGGTGACTACGGCACCGGCGCAGACCACGGCTCCGCGGCCCACGTGAACGCCCTGCAGCACGGTGGCTCCTATGCCCACCCACACGTTGTCGTCCAGCACGATGGGACGGTAACGGCCGCGGAAGTCGGGCGCATTGAGTTCGTGGCTTCCGGTCACGAGGTTCACGCGGTGGGAGAGACACACGTTGTGGCCTATGGTCAGTCCGCCGCGGGCGTCGAGCAGACACTGGCGGTTGATGCAGCAGCCGTTGCCCACGGTGAGGCAGCGAGGCGTCATGAAATAGGTGTCTTTGGAGATGAACGTGCCGTTGCCGATGTGCAGGCCCAGGCGGCGCATGATGAAGCGGCGCGTCTTCCACGAGGGGCAGTGGGGGAGCACGTCGTTGAGGAAGTATTCAAACACGAAGTCGCGCACGAGATGGAAGGCTTTGCTTTGCGCAACGCCTATTTTCAGCCGGTGCTTCTGAAAGTAGAGCCACTTGCGCAGCGAGGTGCCGTACTGCGTGGTGATGCGGTAGTTGTAGAGCACGCTCTTGGCGGCGTTGAGCGACGTGCCTTCCACCTCGTAGCGCTCAATGTCGACGGGCACTTTGGCAAAGCGGCATCCGTCGTGGTACATGCGGTAGATCACGTCGAAGTCGAGGGCGAAGCCGAACTCCGCCTTGCGCTCCGTGGCGAAGGGGTAGCGGCGGTGGGTGGCGGTGCGCACGAGCGAACTGCCGTGGCGGTAGGTGGCGCGGAAGTTGAGGAGCGACGTGTCGGCTTCGGCCTCCACGTGCTTTTCCTCGTTGGAAGAAACGGCTACGGAATTGCCGAAAATCACGTCGGCCACGTCGCGCTCTTCACACTCCGTAATGGCCGCTTCGAGCGAGCGGGGCGAGCAGTAGGCGTCGCCCGAGTTGAGAATGTTTATCCACTCGCCCGTGGCGTGTGCCAGCCCTTTGTTCATGGCGTCGTAGATGCCGCCGTCGGGTTCGCTGCACCAGAAGGCGAGGCGGTCGGCATATTCGCGCACCACGTCGGCCGTGCCGTCGGTGCTTCCGCCGTCTACCACGATGTATTCTTTCTCCTCCCACGTTTGGGAGAAGAAACTTTCCATGGTCTGGCGTATGTGTGCCACGTCGTTGTAGACCACGGTGACGACGCTTATCTTGTGGGCCATAAGTTTGAGTTTATATAATGTCCGAATTGACTAATGTGCGAGGGCGGGCTGAAAGCCCAATGACAACATAGCCCAGGGCAAGCGAAGCGACACCCTGGGTTAGGATGTC
>CAVCAV010000073.1:0-2652 GCA_963600165.1 Christensenella sp. UBA1685
TTAGCAACTTACCGAATTTATTGATTACTTTTGCCGTGTATACATGGCAGTAGCGCCTGCTTCGTACACACCCTAAAAGAAATCCTAACAACCAACCACATATCCGAGAACATACTATGGAACAAAAAGATCTGCAGCACATTGCAAGTCAATTCAAAATCAAGGGTAACGTTGTAGAGGTAAAGCCTCTCGGCAACGGACTCATCAACACTACTTATCTTGTAGTTACCGAGGGCGACGCGCCCAACTATGTGCTTCAGCACGTGAACAATGCCATATTCCCCGATGTAGACCTCCTCATGCACAACATTGTGGAAGTTACGGGCCACATCCGCAAGAAACTCGAAGCCAAACATACCACCGACATCGACCGTAAGGTGCTTCATTTCGAGCCTTGCAACGACGGTAAGTACTACTATCTCCACGACGGCAAGTACTGGCGCATCATGGACTACATCCCCGACACCGTTTCGAAAAGCGGCGTAACGCCCGAAAGCTCCTACATCGTGGGCAAGACCTTCGGCGACTTCCAGGCCATGTTGGCCGACATACCCGTAGAACTTGGCGAAACCATCAAGGACTTCCACAACATAGAGTTCCGTCTCAAGCAGCTCGACGAAGCCATAGCCGACGACAAGATGGGACGTTTGGCCGCTACGCAGGACATCGTAGAAGAAATAAAGAAACGTGCCGAAAGCATGTCGCGCAGCGAGCGCCTCTTCCGCGAAGGCAAACTTCCCAAGCGCATCTGCCACTGCGACACGAAGGTCGACAACATCCTCTTCGACAAGAACGACGACGTGCTCTGCGTCATTGACCTCGACACCGTGATGCCCAGCTTCATCTTCTCCGACTACGGCGACTTCCTCCGTTCCGCTGCCAACACCATGCCCGAGGACAGTCCCGAATACGACAAGATTTCCTTCCGCATGGACATCTTCAAGGCATTCACCGAAGGCTACCTCGAAACGGCAAAGGCTTTCCTCACTCCCATTGAGATTGAAAACCTTCCCTACGCTGCCACGCTCTTCCCCTACATGCAGGTGGTACGCTTCTATGCCGACTACCTCAACGGCGACACGTACTTCAAGACGCAGTATCCCGAGCACAATCTCGTCCGCACGCGCAACCAGCTCACGCTCCTCAAGAGCGCCGAAGCCCACGTGCCCGAAATGCAGGCTTTCATTGATGCCCAGCTCTCCTAAGCGCACGGCCCCGTTAACGAGCAAAACAAAACACAACGCCCCGACACATTCCGCAGAATGTATCGGGGCGTTGCCGTATCTATAATATATAAGTCTGTATTATTCCAGCGTCCATTCCTTTTCGAAGGTCAACGTGGGGAGACCGTCGTCGCCAAACTTGATGGGAAGCCAGATGTAGCGTCCGTCAATGGGGTTTTCGGGGCGCCAGTTGTCGGCCATGAAGATGAACGTGTCCTTCTTTCCCTGTACGGGGAAGATGAAGGTGCTCTGGCCCTGGAACGTCTTGTCAGCTTCCTTGCCCTGGCAGGGATTGGGGTGCTGCGTCCAGGGGCCGCTAATCTTGTCGGCGGTGAAGAGACGTGCCGCATTGGGTGCCCATCCGGTGCAGCCGGAAGTAATCATGTAGTACTTGCCGTCCTTCTTGAAGATGGCGGGAGCTTCGTTGTGTCCGGCGGGAGCCAAACGCCAGTAGCGGCCGGTGTGGGTGAGATAGTCGTCGGAGAGTTCGGCAATCTGCAGGGTGAGGTTGTCCTCAGAAGAGTAGATGTGGTAAGCCTTGCCGTCGTCGTCCACATAGAGCGTCATGTCGCGTGCCATCTGGCCGTCTTTCAAGTCGCGACGAACGAAGAGACCGTCTTCCATAGCCTGATACCATTCCTTGCTCCACCATTTGTAGTCGTTGGGGTTGGTCTTCATCTTGCGCTGTTCCTTGGTGAAGTTCTCGGGATATTTGCCGGGATTCACACGGCCGTTGCTCACAAGTTTGAACGGACCCGTAGGCGTGTCGCTGACGGCCACGCCGCAATGGGCAGCTCCGTAGCCTTTGCCGCGAAGTTCAAGATGGAAATACATCACGTATTTGCCGGTGCGTTCGCAGTAGATAACCTTGGGGCGTTCGATGATGCAGCCCGCAGCAATGGCGCTCGTCGTATCGGACGAAACGCAGAGAGCCGTACCTTCGTTCTTCCAGTTGTAGAGGTCGGTGGAGGAGTAGCAGGTCACGCCCACAAAGGCCGAGTTGGAGTGTTCGCCTTTGTGCTCGCCATACCAGTAGTATCGTCCGTCGCGGTAGAGCACGCCACCGCCGTGGGCATTGATTACGCGTCCGTCGGTGTCGAACCAGAGCTGGCGCGGATAGAACTTTTCGTGTTTGAAACCTTCAACCTTTTGGGCCTGTACGGGAACGGTTGCCGTAGCCGTGGCGCAGAGAAGAAGGGCGGTGAGAATTTTTTTCATAGAGCTTTTGGTGCTTTAGTTGATGGGGTAAACAAGTGCTTAGGTAACCCGTGGCATGAGCGGCAGTCTGCTTCTCTGTTATTCTTTAAACTGTCCTTGCCTTTGGGCCGTGCATCTTAATTTCGATACAAAGTTAGGCGCAAAACTTGTCAAAAGGGGGTAATAATCCGTCAAAGGCGTGCAATGTGACGAATATTTGGCGCTTTGGCCG
>CAVCAV010000073.1:2662-13125 GCA_963600165.1 Christensenella sp. UBA1685
TTGGCCGAAAATATGCTCTTTTGAAGCGAACGATGGGGCGAACTATGTAAGCTAATGATGGGGACGAACGATGGGGGCGAGCTCTCCCGAGCTCGCTTGCGCGAAGAAAGCACGCGAAGAAAGCATACAAAAAAACAGACTGTGCCTTTATCGCTAAAATAAAGGCGCAGCCTGTTTTATTTGTTTTGAACGTTTTATTCTCTGTAAAAAAGCTCGCGCAAGCGAGCTCGGGAGAGCTCGCCCCCATCGTTCGGTTATTCCATCAGCGACTCGCTATGTGTGTGTTCGTCTTCCGACTTCTTGTGCGAAGCGTTTTCTTCCGAAGACTTTTCGTGCGTGGCGTTTTCGGGCGTAGCCGAAGCGTCTTCGTGGTGTTCCGGATGCGTGCTTTCGTGCTCGCTGCCGTGCGGCGTAGCCAGGGAGTCCGTTTCGAACGTATCTTCTATCGCCAGGGTGTCGCCTATGAGCGAGTCTACACTTTCCTCTACGGGGCGTGTGGTTTCGTAAGGCGTGTTCACTTCTTCTATCGTGTCAGCGGGCAGGGGTTCGTCGAGCGGCGTCTCCTCCTGTGCCGGTTGCACCATGCGTGCTTCGGTCTCCGGCAGCAACGACCAGCTTCCGAAAGCTATCACGCAGAGCAGACCGATGAGGGTCAGCGCATCGCAGATTTTGTCCTGAGGCGATTTCACGATGAATGGAACACTTTTGTTTTACGAAAAATGGAGTAGGGGGGGCTTCTATGCCCTGCAGTTATTCAGCTTTCTCTTCAGCAGCTTCGGCTTCAGCCTTTTCTATGAACTGCGTATATCCGCCGTCGGCCAGGATGTTGTACCACTGGATGAGTTTGCGGATGTCGGAGTCGTGAACGCGGTCACGGTCGTAGTCGGGGAGCACAGCGCCCATGAATTCGGCGAGCTCGGCGGGAGTGGCTTTCTTGTGGTCGAGCGGGGTGCGCTTTCCGCCTTCCTTCTCGCTGATAGCCTGGAACACTTCCATGAGAGGTTTGTCGTCGGTGTCGGTGTACATAGACACGTCGTTGAGCGAAGTGACGCGTTCGCGGGCACCGGCGGGCACGCGCTTCTTTGCAGCGTCAATGGTTTCAACAATGAGCATGCCGCGTCCCTGAGAAACGAGGCGGTAGAGTCCGGGCTTGCCGGAAATAGCTAAAATGGTGTCTTGCATTTGTGTGTGTTCTTTTCAAGTTTTCGTTAGTCGGCATAGCGCCGCACGGTTCCCGCTTGTGGAGAACCGGGTGCAAAGGTAGTTTAAACTGCATAAACTGCAAGTCGCACTTGTCACATTTTCTTCATTCCCTCGCTTTTTAAAAGGAAAAGTGTACCTTTGTCTTCAATAATAATTATAAAACGAACAAGTCAACCCCCTAATTCCGACACCATGCTTATTATAGGAATAGCCGGCGGCACCGGTTCCGGCAAGACCACCGTGGTCAAGAAAATTGTGGAGAGCCTTCCTCAGGACTCCGTAGCCATCATACCTCAGGACTCTTACTACAACGACCAAAGCCATCTTCCGCTCGAAGTGCGCAAGAAGACCAATTTCGACCATCCCGACGCTTTCGAGTGGCCGCTGCTTGCCCACCAGATTGCCGAACTGCGTGCAGGGCGTGCCATAGAGCAGCCCACTTATTCCTACATCACCTGCACCCGTCTTCCCGAAACGGTTCATGTGGAGCCGCGCGAGGTGATTATCGTGGAGGGCATCATGACGCTTTACGACAAGGAGTTGCGCGACCTGATGGACCTCAAGATTTTCGTGGATGCCGAACCTGACGAACGCTTGCTCCGCGTGATTGAGCGCGACATTGCTGAGCGCGGTCATCCGTTGGAAATGCTCATCGGTAAATACCGCGATGTGCTGAAGCCCATGCACGACGAGTTTATCGAACCTACCAAGCAATATGCCGACATCATCATCCCCAACGGCGGCGAAAATGCCCGTGCTGTGGCCATGATGCATCTCTACATCCTTTCAGCGCTCGCCCACCAGCGGTTGAACAAGTAACTCTATGGGGTGAACGATGGGGGCGAGCTCTCCCGAGCTCGCTTGAGCGAAGAATGCATACTTTACAAAAAACAGGCTGTGCCTTTATTCTTGCAATAAAGGCACAGCCTGTTTTGTTTGTTTTGAACGTTTTATTCTCTAAGAGCAAGGGAGAGCTCGCCCCATAGAGGACGCTTTATTCCTTTCCGTCCCCTTCTTCCAACAGTTGCTGGAGCACGGTGAGGGCGGACTCTACCGAGGTAACGTCATTGACTATCATGCGGCGGTGGTTGTTCACCTCGTCGAGGCGGCAGCGCTTGTAGCTGCGGCTTGCGAAGTCGATGATGTGGCCGAACGTGTCGCTGCGGTAGAAAGCACTGTCGGGGTTCGACACGAAGTAGAGCGTCATGCGGCGGTTCTTCAGTGTGAGACGTTCGGCACCGGCTTTTCGTCCCAATGCCCGAAGCGGAACGATGCGCAGCAGTTCCTCGCCTTCGGGCGGCAACGTGCCGAAGCGGTCCTCCATGCGTTGGCGGAAAGCGGCAATCTGTTCGTCAGAAGAGAGCGAGTCAAGTTCGCGGTAGAGCATCATGCGCTCCGTGGCGCCCGGCACGTACGTTTCGGGGAAGTAGGCGTGAAGGTCGCACTCCACGGTGCAGTCGTCCACGAAAAGTTCGCCACTGAGATGCCCCGTCTTTTTCAGTTCGTCGGCGTAAAGGTCGGCAAACTCGTCGTTCTTGAGTTCCGTCACCGCTTCGGCGAGAATCTTCTGGTACGTTTCGTAACCCAGGTCCGCAATGAAACCGCTCTGTTCTGCTCCGAGCAGATTGCCGGCGCCGCGGATGTCGAGGTCCTGCATGGCAATGTGGATACCCGAACCGAGGTCGGAGAAGTTTTCTATGGCCTGCAACCTGCGGCGCGACTCGTCGGGTAGCAGGGCAAGCGGCGGGGCGAGCAGGTAGCAGAAAGCTTTTCGCGAGCCACGGCCTACGCGACCGCGCATCTGGTGAAGGTCGGAAAGACCGAAGTGGTGCGCCGCGTCAATGATGATGGTGTTGGCATTGGGCACGTCGATGCCGTTCTCTACAATGGTGGTGGACACGAGCACGTCGTAGTCGTAGTTGACAAATCCCGTGACCACTTTTTCCAGCTGGTCGGGCGGCATTTGTCCGTGGCCGATGGCAATGCGGGCGTCGGGCACATATTTGTGCACGATGTCGGCAAGGTTTTGCAGCGCTGACACGCGGTGTGTTACGATGTAGACCTGACCGTTGCGGCTCATTTCGAAGTTGACGGCTTCGGCGATTACCTCATGGCCGAACGTGTGGATTTCCGTCTGGATGGGGCGGCGGTTGGGCGGTGGTGTCTGTATCACGCTGAAGTCGCGTGCTCCCATGAGGGAGAATTGCAGCGTGCGGGGAATGGGGGTGGCGCTCATCGTGAGCGTGTCCACGTTGACTTTCAACTGGCGGAGCTTTTCTTTCACCACCACGCCGAACTTCTGTTCTTCGTCGATAATGAGCAAACCGAGGTCGTGCCACTTCACGCTTTTGCCGATGAGCTTGTGCGTGCCCACCAGAATGTTTATCTCGCCCGAAGCCAAGTCCTTGAGCACGTTTTTCGTCTGCGTGGTGGAACGGGCACGGCTCAGGTAGTCAACGCGTACGGGGAAGTCCTTGAGGCGCGAACAGAACGTTTTGTAGTGCTGCAGTGCAAGTACTGTGGTGGGTACGAGCACGGCCACTTGCTTGTTGTCGCACGCCGCTTTCAGCGCTGCGCGCACGGCAATTTCCGTTTTTCCGAAACCCACGTCGCCGCAGACAAGGCGGTCCATTGGCCGCGGACTTTCCATATCGGCTTTTACCTCTTGCGTCACTTTCAGCTGGTCGGGCGTGTCCTCGTAGGCAAATCCGGCTTCGAGTTCGTGCTGCATGAACGTGTCGTGACTGAAGGCAAAACCCTTCTCTTCCTTGCGTTGCGAGTAGAGGCGGATGAGGTCGCGGGCAATGTCCTTGATTTTCTTCTTCGTCCGCTCTTTGAGTTTCTCCCAAGCACCGGTGCCAAGGCCCGTGATGCGGGGCGGCTCGCCTTCCTTGCCTTTGTATTTCGAGAGCTTGTGTAGCGAATGGATGGAAACGTAAACGGTGTCGTCGTTTTTGTAGACGAGTTTTATCATCTCCTGCATCTCGCCGTCGGAAGCGGGCATGCGCACCAGTCCGGCAAAGCGCCCGACGCCGTGGTCGATGTGCACGATGTAGTCGCCCGGCTCGAACTGCATGAGTTCTTTAAGCGAGAGCGCCATCTTGGTGTCGCGGGCGTGGTCGGACTTGAGGTTGTATTTGTGGAAACGGTCGAAAATCTGGTGGTCCGTGAAGAAGCAGGCGTGTAGGTCGTCGTCGTAGAAACCTTCGTGGAGCGTACGCAGCACGGGAGTGAACGTGGCTCCGCCGCCCATTTCTTCGAAGATGTTTCGCAGACGTTCGGTCTGCTTCTCGCTGTCGGCCAGGATGAAGAGACTGTATCCGTCGGCCTTGAGCTGCAGGAGCGACTTCTGCAGCAATTCGAAGTTTTTGTGGAAAAGTGGCTGCAGATGGGTGTTGAAGTGAAGCACCATAGCGGGCTGGCCGAGCGGCTGCGTGCCGATGTTGAGTCGTTGGAGCGAGGCCACTCCGCGAAGAAACGTTTCGCCTTTGATCAGGAGCGACTCTTTGTTGAACTGGTCGTGCAGCGCCTGTTCGTCCATTTCCGACGTGGCGGCACGTTCCATTTCTGCCTGACGGCTGAAGCCTTGGCCGTAGATGTGCTCTATCTCGTCGTGGATGAAAGCGAGGTCTTTTACCACGAGCACAGTGGAGGAGGGGAGAAATTCGGTGAACGGCACAAGGTTGCCGGCTTCGTTGGCTTCCATGTCGGGCACGATGCTCACCTGGCTTTTCTGCTCTTTGGAGAGCTGCGTCTGCACTTCAAAGGTACGTATGGAGTCGACGTCGTCGCCGAAGAAGTCAATGCGGAAGGGATATTCCGAAGCGTAGGAATAGACGTCGAGGATGGAACCGCGCACGGCAAATTCGCCCGGTTCGTAAACGTAGTCTTTATGGACGAATCCCAGTTCGAGCAGGCGGTGCGAAAGTTCGGTGAGGTCGTAGCTCGCACCTTTTTCTATGCTGATGGAATGGGAAGCCACGGCATGGGGCGGTGCCACACGCTCGCTCAGTGCGGCGGGGAACGAAACGATGTAAAGCGGTGCGTTGGCCTTTTCGTTTCCGAGCCGGTCGGCAAGGCGGTCGAGCACTTCTGTGCGGAGAATCTCGTTTGCTGCATCGCGCTGTGCGTACTTCACCGCGCGCCGGTAGGTGGAGGGGTAGAACAGTGCGTTCTCCTCGCCGAGCATCTGCGTGAGGTCGTGGTAGAAGTAGCCGGCTTCTTCCTCGTCGTTGAGCACAATGAGGAACGGGCGGAACACGGGTTCCTTGCGCACCGTAAGCGAGGCGAGCACGGTGGCGGCTGCCGAGCCGTGGAGACCTTCGGCATGGATGAGCGAGGGTTTGCCCTTTTGGAGCGTGCGGTGCAGGGCGCACACTTGCGGATGGGCGGCTATGTTGGGAAGTAGTTCGGAAAGAATCATAGGATGAATGTGCGAATGTGTCGCTTCGCGAATGTGCAAATGTGCAAATGAAAGATGCCTTGCGCGCGATATGCGCCCTCCATGGAGGCGACGTTTGAAACGTCGCGTTCTACACGGTGCTTGAGCGACGTTTTGAGGGCGTAAGCGCATGGGGCGAACGATGGGGGCGAAGTCTCCTGACTTCGCATGGGCGAAAAGAACAAAGCGAAGCACATGTGCCGTGTAGAGCGCGACGTTTCAAACGTCGCCTCCATAGAGGGCGCAAGTCGTGTAGAGCGCGAAGTCAGGAGACTTCGCCCCCATCGTTCGCCCCCATCGTTCGTTTAATACCTTCAGTCGTTATTGAGGATATATGTGGCTCGCTGCATTTTTTCCTCCTCCGGCATCTGGAGCGCCATCCATTCGCGGGCTTTGGCTTCGCTGATGCCGTCGCGCTGCATGAGGCGGGTGAGTTGGGTGCGTTCAGTGACGTGAATGAGCACGCTGCTTTTCACGAGTGCATCGAATCCGCTCTCGAAGAGCAACGCACATTCCATGACGAGCGTGGAGGCGGGCGGCAAGGCGCAAAGTTGCTCTACCGTGACGTGGTGAGGAAACTTCGGAGCCGGAACGTCCGTTTTGTTCCTTGAAGCATTGGCGTGAGCGGCCACACGTTCCGCCCAGGCTTCCGCTACACGAGGATGTACAATGGCATCCACACGTTTGGAACATTCCTTTCCTCGGCAGAGATAGGCGGCGAGCACGGACTTTACGAGTTGTCCGTTTTCGTCGTACACCTCGTTGCCTACAAGCGCTTTCAGCTCTTCGCGCACTTGCGGGTGGGTGCGGATAATGCGTTTGGCCTCGTCGTCGCAGTAGAACACGCTGAGGCCTGCGGCTTCAAGTTGGCGGCACACGGTGCTCTTCCCGCTGGCTATGCCCCCCGTGACGGCGAGCAGCGTGACGCCGTGTATGGCTTTGAGCTCAGAGGCGGTGTCAGAAATCGGTTTCACCATGGCTTTCGGGAATTTCTTCAATGATATATTCCACGTCCTGCGGCGATATGCGCACATGCGACACGCCGGTGGGCACGGTTTTGAGCGAGAGGTGGCACTTGTTGGACGTGTTGCGGAGCAGGTCTTCGTAGTTGACCACCAGCACGAAGTTGTCTTTCGTCACACTGCGGTACTGTCCCATACCCACCTGGAACGTCACGTTGACGTTGGCAGGGAATGTGCGCAACTGTTTGGAAGCCGGGAAGTTGACCTGCTGAACGGGCACTTGTACGGTCTTTTCCACCATGCGGTCCACGCAGAAGGTGAGCCCCACGCGGTTGGGCACGAACTTGGCGCCGTGAACGGATTGGATGTTTGCCACAATGGTAGTGGTGTCGGTGAGGTTGCTCAGGTTTTGCGGACGGGTGTAGGCCGCCGTGATGGTGTCGAGGATGGCGCGCGAGGCATAGACCGTCACGGAGTCGCGCTGCTTGAGCGTGTTGGCCAGCGTGAAGAGTTTTCCGGTGCGCACAGTGCCTTGTACCACGATGGGCACGCGTTTGCACTCGCCGTAGTTGAAGTAGAAGTCGAGCGTGTCGGGCTTCATGGTGAGCAGCTGCGTGCTGGGCGCCAATTGTCCCGCCACTTGGCGTACGAGTTCCGAAACGGGAATGCTCACGTGGCCCGTGGCGCTGGCGTAGACGTTGAAGTCAACCACAATGGGTGCCAGCTTCTTGGTGTAGCGGTAAGTGAAGAGCACGGTACCCTTATCGCGCAGCGAGATGCGGAAGTTTTGCGGAATGTCGGTGGTGATGACCACATTGCTCGGCACGTTGCGCAGCTCTATGCGCACGGCAAAGTCCTCTTCGTAGGTCTCGTTGAGCGTTTGGAAAAGCCAGAACACCGTGGAGAGGGCAAGGAAGAAGAGAAATACGAGCGTATGCTTGTTCCAGAGTTTGGTGCAGCAATACTTTATGATGGGTTTCAGTTTCATTCTGGCGGAAAAGAGGGTGGTTAATGTGCAGATTTGTCGCTTTGCGAATGTGCAAATGTGTAAATGTGCAAATGTGCAAATGAAAGATGCCTTGCGCGCGATGTGCGCCCTCTATGGAGGCGACGTTTGAAACATTGCGTTCTACACGGCGTTTGAGCGACGTTTTGAGGGCGTAAGCGCATGGGGGCGAAGTCTCCAGACTTCGCGCTCAACACGAAACATCATGTGCCGTGTAGAGCGTGACGTTTCAAACGTCGCCTCCATAGAGGGCGCATTTACAGCGCAGCTCATTTGCATATTTGCACATTTACACATTTGCACATTTGCACATTTGCGAAGCGTCGCTCCCATCGTTCGCTAAATCAAAAACGGAGCCCGCTCCTTTGGACCCGCGCAGTCTGTTGCGGATCCAAAGGTGCTTGCTCCGTTGGGGGCGTTTCTCAGCAAGCCCTAACGTGATACGTTTCGATGTTTCCGGCAAGCTGTGAATGTGTGGTTCTTTATTTCTTTTCTTCGGTGTCGGCCTTGGCCGTGTTGGCTTTGCCGGCATTGGCGGGAAGAGAAATGGCGTCTTTCGAGAATACCATTTTCACGCCCGTGGCTACTTCCACGCTCACGGTGCCTTCCTCGTCGTTGATGCTCTTGATTACGCCGTGGATGCCACCGATGGTAACGATCTTCTGGCCTACGGTCAACGAGTTGCGGAACTTCTGTATCTCTTTCTGCTTCTTGTTCTGGGGACGAATCATGAAGAAATATACGATGGCGAAGAGAACCACCATCATGATTATCATTTGCATGCCGCCGCCTTGAGCGGTCTGCTGTCCACCATCGAGGAGAAATGTGTTCATGTCTTTTTGTATGTAGTTTTTTGTTTGGTGCTTAAGTTTTATTGCGCTTTGGGGCGTGCTTCAGTTTCGCACAGGTTACGCATTGTGTTCAGGTTCGTGTCCCTCAGGGATGGTGAGGTCTTTCACCTGCGGGTTGAAGCGGCGTGCCTTCTTGATGCGGACCTTGGTGGTGCGGCCTTCTTTTGTGAGTCGGCGCATGATGCCGTCGAGCATACCGTTGATGTAGGACGAACTGCGCGGAGTGGAGTAAACCTTGGCGATGTCGAGATATTCGTTGAACGAAACGTTCAGGGGAATGGAGTCGAACGTGAGGATTTCGGCCAAGGCAATTTGCATGATAATCACGTCCATGAGCGCCAGGCGTCCGAATTCCCAATTCTTCGTACCGCCCTTGATGATTTCGCGCAGTTCTTCGCCGCGTACGATGGACGTTTCGAAGAGTTCGTGGGCGAACTTGCGGTCGTCGTCTGAGCCATAGGCGGGGAGCAACGGCTGGTCGGGCGTGCTTTCGGGCGTGAAGCGCTTGATGGTCTTCAGCACGAAAGTGTCGATGATTTCCTTGTCGTCGTTCCAGTAGAGCGAGTGCTCTTCAAGATAGGGGTCGAAATCGAAGTTGTAGCAAACGTGCGTCTTGTAGAGTTTGCGGATCACTTCGCGGTCGGCCTCGTAGCTGAAATCTTCTTTGCTTATATAGTTCTGGAATACGTCGCTTTCCACGAACGTGGTGTAAAGCTTTTTGATGAAAGCGTCCTCGTCGGCCCAGTTGCCTTTGCGGTTCTCCTGGAACTCGATGAGCACCTTGTTGTCGGAGAGCTGTTCAAGGAACTTGTTGTGGGCAAATTGGTAAACGGCGGAAATGCCGCCGATAGTGTTGCCTGTTCGCTTTTCGCGTGCCATTCTCACGGCGTCCTTGTGTTCGGCCACGCGCTTCATCTTCACCAGCATGGAGAGCAGGTAAAGATAGAGGTCGTATGCTTTTCCCAAGGCAAAAGCAAGTTCTTTTTCGGCAACGTCGAGCGTTTTGCCCTCGTTCTGATAGTACGAATACACGAGCTGAACCACTTTCAGCCTTATCAGTTCTCTGTTAATCATAATTGTCGTAAAGGTACCTTTATGTTTTCTTGCTGCAAAGGTACGAATATTTGCATAGTGCCAAAGAGTTGCCAACTATTTCTTCTTTCCTTTCGCTCTCTTTTTTCTTTTCCCACCTTTTATGGAGCTAACGATGGGGGCGAACGATGGGGGCGAGCTCTCCCGAGCTCGCTTGCGCGTCATCACTAACGTTTTAGCGCAGTATTGCGTTAGTGAGTTGAATCTTCTGCGCACAAAATTCCCCCGCCAACATTTGCCATGTCGCAAGAAATGCCGAATTTAGCCCGATAGAGCATGCCCGCTAACCAAAACGGCATGCACCGAATCACCCAAAAAGAAACTGATATGAGCCAACACTACACCTTTGAAGCTCTCGATGCCGAGCGTGCAAAACTCCGCAGTCAGATAGAAACGAGCCGTTCGCGGATTAGCAAGCGCTGGACCGCTCTTACCACTCCTCCGCCCGAGGCCAACCAATTCCAGCACTGGGTAAACCAGGGCGAGCGTGCCTTTGCCATCTACGACGGCGTGATGACGGGTTACAAACTCTGCCGCCGCCTGGGCAATGTGGCCTCGCTTTTCAAACGCAAGAACAAGAAAAAGCGCTGAATTGACTTTCATTTTAGTAACATGTAAAAAATAAGTTGCCCAATTTTCAGCACAGTGTTTTGCGCAAGGAGCGGGCTGAATTGAAAATCGGCGGCCGAAGGGAAAGCCAAAGCCCAGCACAACATAGCCCAAGGCAAGCGAAGCGACACCCTGGGTTAGGGTGTCAATAATGATCATGCGCCCTGAAAGGGCAGCATAATGTCTGTTTTGGATAAACAGCTGCTCATGTGTAGCCAATGTGTTGCCCTTTCAGGGCGCATAATCAGGGTGGGTGCATTTACCCAGGGTGTCGCTTCGCTTGCCCTGGGCTATGTTGT
>CAVCAV010000074.1:0-13032 GCA_963600165.1 Christensenella sp. UBA1685
CCGAAGGCGTGGTTTATCGCCCTGTGGTGGGCAAGTGCCGGAACGGCACTGATGGCGTTTGTCGGCCCGTTGCGCCGTAAGCTTGCTTACGAAGCAATGGACAGGCAAACGACATCAAGAAAACTCGAAGAGTTTTGCCCACCACAGGGTGTTTTTCCGGTTTTTGTTTCTACATAAAGAACTCCTCCATAACATACGCCCCCTCATCCACCGACACACCCATGGCAGACAACGATCTGGTAAAAGAAATAGCCGACAAAACCTACGAATACGGTTTCACCACCGACGTACACACCGAAATCATAGAACGCGGACTCAACGAGGACGTCATACGCCTCATCTCACAAAAGAAAGGCGAACCCGAATGGCTCCTCGACTTCCGCCTTAAAGCCTACCGCTACTGGCTCACCCTCGAGCAGCCCAACTGGGGACACGTGGCACTGCCACAGCTCGACTATCAGGCCATCTCCTACTACGCCGACCCCACACAGAAACAGAAGGAAGAAGGCAAGAAGGAAATCGACCCCGAACTGATGAAGACCTTCGACAAACTCGGCATTCCCCTCGAAGAGCGTATGCAGCTCGCCGGAGTGGCCGTCGACGCCGTGATGGACTCCGTCAGCGTGAAAACCACCTTCAAGGAAAAACTCCAGGAGAAAGGCATCATCTTCAGCAGCATCAGCGAGGCCGTGCGCGAAAACCCCGAACTCGTGCGCAAATACCTCGGCAGCGTGGTGCCCTACCGCGACAACTACTTCGCAGCGCTCAACAGCGCCGTCTTCTCCGACGGCTCGTTCGTCTACATCCCCAAAGGCGTGCGCTGCCCCATGGAGCTCAGCACCTACTTCCGCATCAACGCCCGCAACACAGGCCAGTTTGAGCGCACGCTCATCGTGTGCGACGACGGCGGCTACGTTTCCTACCTCGAAGGCTGCACCGCCCCCATGCGCGACGAAAACCAGCTCCACGCCGCCATTGTGGAAATAGTGGTAAAAGAAGACGCCGAAGTGAAATACTCCACCGTGCAGAACTGGTATCCCGGCGACAAAAACGGACGCGGCGGCGTGTACAACCTCGTGACCAAGCGCGGACAGCTCCGCGGCAAAAACTCCAAACTCTCCTGGACACAGGTGGAGACGGGTTCCGCCATCACGTGGAAATACCCCTCCTGCGTGCTCATGGGCGACAACTCGCAGGCCGAGTTCTACTCCGTGGCCGTCACCAACAACCACCAGGAAGCCGACACCGGCACAAAGATGATACACATAGGCCGCAACACGCGCAGCACCATCATATCCAAAGGCATCTCCGCAGGCCATAGCCAAAACTCCTACCGCGGACTCGTGAAGGTGGGCTCCAAAGCCGACGGCGCACGCAACTACTCCTCTTGCGACTCCCTCTTGCTCGGCTCCTCGTGCGGCGCCCACACCTTCCCCTACATCGACGCCGCCAACGACAACGCCACCATAGAACACGAAGCCACCACTTCGAAAATCTCCGAAGAGCAACTCCTCTACTGCAACCAGCGCGGCATACCCACCGAAGACGCCGTTTCGCTCATCGTGGGCGGCTACGCCAAGGACGTCATCAACAAGCTCCCCATGGAGTTTGCCGTAGAAGCCCAAAAGCTCCTCAGCGTTTCGCTCGAAGGCAGCGTGGGGTAAATTCCGCCACCAACAATCCTTTCACTATGAAGTACCCAATAGGCATCCAGACATTTGAGAGAATCGTAGAAGACGGGTATCTCTATTTCGACAAAACCGCCCTGGTCTACGACCTCGCACACAACGGAAAGGTTTACTTTCTGAGCCGCCCCCGACGGTTCGGAAAGTCGCTGCTCCTGTCCACCCTCGCCTGTTACTTCAAAGGTCGGAAGGAACTCTTCAAAGGACTTGCCATTGAAAAGCTGGAGACGGAATGGGCCGAATATCCCGTGTTCCATCTCGACTTCAACTCCAACAACTACGAAGAACCCGGTGCGCTCGAATCGGCCCTCAACACATTCGTGGCCGACGCCGAGGACCTTTACGGCAAGGGAAAGAACGCCGAAACGCTCGGCGACCGTTTCCGTGCCGTACTGGCCAATGCCCGCCAGAAAACGGGACGCCGCGCCGTAGTGCTCGTGGACGAATACGACAAGCCATTGCTCGACGTGATGGGGCTTCCGCGCCACACCACCACTTCGGGCGGCGAGAAAGTGACGATGGAAGAATGGAACCGCGCTGTGCTCAAGGCATTCTACAGTACATTCAAGGGAGCCGACGAAAACCTTCAGTTCGTATTCCTCACCGGTGTGACGAAATTCTCGCAGATAAGCGTCTTCAGCGGTTTCAACCAGCCCGACGACATCAGCATGTCGAAGAAATACGAGACCATCTGCGGCATCACCGAAGACGAACTGTCCGAAAAAATGGGGGCGGAGATTGAAGACTTTGCCAAGGATGTCGGCGTGTCGGCCGACGAAATGAAAATCCGGCTCAAGAAGCAGTACGACGGCTACCACTTCAGTTCCCGGATGACCGACATTTACAATCCCTACAGCATACTCAACGCCTTCTCCGACCATAGGCTAGACAACTACTGGTTCCGCTCAGGTTCGCCGTCCTACCTCATCCGTCTGCTCGAAGACAACAAGGTAGACCTCAACGAGATGACATGCGAATACCTGCCCACAGAACTCTTCATTGATTATCGCGCCAACAAGGAAATGCCGCTCCCCATGATTTACCAGAGCGGTTACCTTACCATCAAGGACTACGACAGCCAGACCGAAGGCTACAAACTGGGCATACCCAACGACGAAGTGCGCCGCGGATTCGTCACGCTCGTTGCCGCCAACTATCTGAAACCGCAGGATGCCACGCCGGCAGCATGGGTTATCAAGGTCGTCATGGCCATGAGGCGGGGACAGGTGAACAAGCTTGAAGAACTTTTCACCTCTTTCTTTGCCGGCATTCCCTATCCTCTGCGAAGCAAAGGTACCGAGCGCGAAAAGGAGAAGCATTTCCAATACACGTTCTACCTCGTTACCCGCATGATAAGCGGCTACACCGTGTATGCCGAGAAGCAACAAAGCCAGGGCCGGCTCGACTGCGTGGTGGAGCTCCCCGACCACGTATACATCTTTGAGTTCAAACGCGACGGAAATGCCCAGGCCGCACTCCGCCAAATAGAAGAAAAAGGATATGCACGGGAATATGCCGCCGACAAACGCACCTTGCACCTGGTAGGCGTAAACTTCTCCAGCAAGACAGGCACCATAGACGGCTGGGTCGCACAATAGCCACATTTTGCACCCCATAACGCCCCATTTAAGCGCAAATTAACTACATTTGCACTTAGCAAAAGAGCGAAAGCCCGACGCTACGGAACATTACTTACCCTCTAACACCCGCACGAAGCCCATTCCGTACGCCTATCATGAAAATCATTCTCAACCCCAAATACGAACAGCTGCGGCCCTACATGCGACAGCTCGAAGAGCACTTCAACAACGAAGGCCACGAGATACATGCCGGACGCAACGTCATACGCACACTGCAGGTGGGCGCGCTCACACTTTGCGTGAAACGCTATGCGCCGCCCTCCATCCGCCGACGCATTCAGCAGATGCTCTACAAGAGCAACAAGGCCAAGCAAGCCTACACACGCCCCTTGCTGCTGCGCGAAAGAGGATTTGAAAGTCCCGAAAGCATCGCCTTCGTGGTGTACCGCCACGGCCTGCTGCGCAACACCACCTACTTCGTCTGTCTGCAATCCACCTACCGCTACAACATGGAACACGTGGCGAAGCTCGCCACCGAAGAAGACAACAACGTGGTGCGCGCCTTTGCACGCTTCGCCGCCCACCTGCACGAAGACGGATTCCTCCACCGCGACTTCTCCTCGTCCAACATCCTCTACGACCTCATAGACGGACGCTACCACTTCTCTCTTGTCGACACCAACAGCCTGAAGTGCGGACAGCCCGTAAGCATAGAAAAGGGGTGCCAAAACCTTGCCAAGCTCTCGGGCGACGAAGCCTTCTTCAGTCTGCTCGCACAAAGCTACGCCGAAGAGCGCAAGGCCGACCCCACACACTGCGCACGCCTCATCAACGAAGCGCGCATACGCCGCCAAGCAGCCGGCAAAGCATAAGAAAATACGCCTCCTAGAGACTCTCCTCCGCATTTTTTCAAGAAAAAGCGAAAAAACAAGCCGCCAAGGCTTGCAACTTAAAAATAAATGCGTACTTTTGCACTCGCAATTCGGGGTGTAGCTCAGCCCGGTTAGAGTACGCGTCTGGGGGGCGTGGGGTCGCTGGTTCGAATCCAGTCACCCCGACGAATTGTAAAGCAGCAACGGTTTCAAGCCGCTGCTGCTTTTTTTGTTTGCATATATGAAGGATGGGAGCGAGCGATGGGGCGAGGTCTCCCAACCTCGCATCGCCGCATCAGTAACTTTTGCCGTGTAGAACGCGACGTTCCAAACGTCGCCTCCATAGAGGGCGTAAGCAATCAAGGGAAAGATTGCTTTCGTCACGCGTGTGCACTTTGAGCGCTATAAGTAACAAATGAGAGGCGTACAAACCTTGCGGTTCGTACGCCTCTCGAAAAGAATATCAGACTTGTTTATGGTTGGTGCGAAGCGGACGGACGGAGGTCCGTTCGCCTTCGTTGCTTACTGGAGCTTCTGCTTGACTTCGATTTCCTGGAAGGTTTCGATGATGTCGCCTTCCTTGATGTCGTTGCAGTTGGTGAGGGAAATACCGCACTCGAAGTTGGTGCTGACTTCCTTGACGTCGTCCTTGAAACGCTTGAGGGCATTGATTTCGCCCGTGAAGATGACGATGCCGTCGCGGATGAGGCGGGCCTTGTCGCTGCGCTTGACTTTTCCGTCGAGCACGTAGGCACCGGCCACGTAACCCACCTTGGAGATGTGGTATACCTGACGCACTTCCACGTTGGCCGTAACTTCTTCCTTGATGACGGGTTCGAGCATGCCTTCCATGGCTTCCTTCACGTCCTCGATGGCGTCGTAGATGACGGAGTACTGACGGATTTCCACACCGTCGCGCTCTGCCAGACGGCGGGCCTGCTGGGAAGGACGCACCTGGAAGCCTACGATGATGGCTTCGGAGGCTGCGGCGAGCGTTACGTCGTTTTCGCTGATCTGACCTACGCCCTTGAAGATGACCTTCACTACAATCTGCTCGGTAGAAAGCTTGATGAACGAGTCGGCGAGTGCTTCCACCGAACCGTCCACGTCGGCCTTCACAATGATGTTGAGTTCGTGGTAAGAACCCATCTTCAGGCGCTTGCCAATCTTTTCGAGGGTGAGCACCTCACGCGTACGCAAATCCTGTTCGCGCTGGAGCTGTTCGCGCTTGTTGGCAATTTCGCGGGCTTCCTGTTCGGTGTCCATCACGTGGAACTGGTCGCCGGCCTGGGGAGCGCCGTTGAAACCGAGGAGCGTGGCTGCCATGGACGGACCTACTTCCTTGATGCGCTGGCCGCGCTCGTTGAAGAGGGCCTTTACGCGGCCGAAGTTAGTACCGGCGAGCACTACGTCGCCCTGGTTGAGCGTACCGTTGGACACGAGGATGGTGGCCACATAGCCGCGGCCCTTGTCGAGCGACGACTCGATGACTGTACCCGTTGCCTTGCGGTTGGGGTTGGCCTTGAGCTCGAGCATGTCGGCTTCGAGGAGCACCTTTTCGAGCAGTTCCTTTACGCCCGTACCCTTCTTGGCACTGATGTCCTGGCTCTGGTATTTGCCGCCCCAGTCTTCCACGAGGAAGTTCATGGCAGCAAGGCCTTCCTTGATCTTGTCGGGGTTGGCGTGGGGTTTGTCCACCTTGTTGATGGCAAACACGATGGGCACGTTGGCTGCCACGGCATGGCTGATGGCCTCCTTGGTCTGGGGCATGATGTCGTCGTCGGCAGCGATGATGATGATGGCGATGTCGGTCACCTGGGCACCGCGGGCACGCATGGCGGTGAAGGCTTCGTGGCCCGGTGTGTCGAGGAAGGTGATGCGGCGGCCGTTGTCGAGCGTCACGTTGTAGGCACCGATGTGCTGCGTGATGCCGCCGGCTTCACCGGCAATGACGTTTGACTTGCGGATGTAGTCGAGCAGGGAGGTCTTACCATGGTCGACGTGACCCATCACGGTGACAATCGGTGCACGGGGTTCGAGATCTTCGGGAGCGTCGGCTTCCTCGGCAATGGCTTCCTGCACGTCGGCAGATACATATTCCGTTTTGAAACCGAACTCTTCGGCCACGAGGTCGATGGTTTCGGCGTCCATACGCTGGTTGATGCTGACCATGATGCCGATGCTCATGCAAGTGCCGATAACCTTCGTCACGGGCACGTCCATCATCTTGGCGAGCTCGTTGGCGGTAACGAATTCGGTGAGCTTAAGCACTTTGCTTTCGGCCTTGGCTTCGCGGCGTTCTTCTTCTTCGCGCTTGTGGACCTGTTCGCGCTTTTCCTTGCGGTATTTGGCGCCCTTGCCGCCCTTCTGCTTGCTGGTGAGGCGTGCGAGCGTTTCCTTTACCTGCTTTGCAACGTCTTCTTCCGAAACTTCGGTCTTGGTGTTTTCCTTGGCGCGGCGGTTGCGGTCGTTGGAGCGCTTGCTGCCGCCCTGGGCGTTGTTGCCGCCCTGAGCGTTGTTGCCCTGGTTTTTGCGGCGGTTGTTGCTGGGATTGCCGGAAGGCTGGTTGGCAGCGTTGTTCACGTCGACGCGCTCGTTGCCGATGCGCGTACGTTTCTTGCGCTGGCCGCTCTGGCCCTGGGCATTGCCGGCGGCACCGGCAGCCTGGCCCTGTGCGGTGCCGTTCTTGGCGCCGCGACGGCGGTCGTCCTTCGAGCGTTTCTTGGGACGCGTGTTGGAGTTGATGCTGCTGAGGTCGATGGTGCCGAGCACCTTGGGACCTGAAATTTCGGTCTGCGTGTGGAGTTTGAACACACCGCCCTGCTCTTCGCCGATGGCGGCGGCACGTTCTTCTACGGAGGGACGTGCGGGCTTCTCGGCAGCGGCAGGTGCTGCGGGGGCAGCGGCTGCGGTCGTTGTGGCTGCGGCGGGAGCGGCTTCTTTCTGTGCGGGCTTTTCGGGCGCAGCGGCTTCGGGGGCGGGCTGCGTTGCGGGCTCTGCCTTGGGAGCGGGAGCTGCGGGCTTGCGCTGTGCGTCGAGGTCAATTTTGCCTTTGGTGACGATGCGGGGACGCATGCTTTCGGGAACCTCCGTCTCCACCATTTCCGGTGCTGCAGCGGGTTTGGCTTCCTTCACCTGAGGAGCGGGACGCTTCTGCTGGCGGTTCTGAATCAGTTCCTCGGCTTTTCCGCGCAGTTCCTTGTCGGCACCGAATTCGTGCTTGAGAAGGTCGTACTGCTTTTCGTCGATTTTCTGGTTCAGGTCGTCATCGGCAATGGGAAGACCTTTTTTCTTGAGGAAGTCGGCAACGGTCTGGAGGCCGACGCCGAATTCTTTGATTACTTTATTTAGTCTGATATTCATGCAGTTGGTTTGGAGTTTTTATGGATTTGGCGGACGGTTCGGAGGTTGATGCCGCGTCAGCCCTTTGCCATGATGTGAAGCTTTAAAGGAACGTGACGGGCAGAAAATGCGGGGCGCAACGGCTTCAGCCACCGTCGTTGTGGGCTGTGCCGTTGCGTCGTGCAATGGTTTATTCGGCGGGCTCGTCTGCGGGAGCCGGCGCTTGGGGTTCATCGTCTTCGAACTCGGCCTTGAGTATGCGTATGACGTCGTCGACAGTGGATTCTTCGAGGTCGGCCTTTTCGATGAGCATTTCGCGGGGAGCGTTGAGCACATCCTTGGCGGTTTCGAGACCGATGCTCTTGATGGCATCGATGACCCACTGGTCTATTTCGTCGGCAAACTCGTCGAGGTAGATGTCTTCGGTGGCTTCTTCGCCTTCCACTTCGCGGAACACGTCGATGGTGTATTCCGTCAGCATGGAAGCGAGCTTGATGTTCATACCGCCCTTACCGATGGCGAGGCTTACTTCTTCGGGACGAAGGTAAACGTTGGCCTTGTGCTCTTCTTCGTTGAGCTGGATGCTGTTGACCTGTGCGGGATTGAGGGCACGCTGGATGAAGAGGGCGGTGTTGGAGGTGTAGTTGATGACGTCGATGTTCTCGTTGTGGAGTTCGCGTACCACGCCGTGGATACGGCTGCCGCGAACGCCGACGCAGGCGCCTACGGGGTCGATGCGGTCGTCGAGGCTGACAACGGCAATCTTGGCACGCTCGCCGGGAATGCGGGCAATGCGCTCAAGACGGATGATGCCGTCGGCTATTTCGGGGATTTCCGATTCGAGCAGGCGCTGGAGGAACACGGGGGAAGTGCGCGAAAGGTAGATTTTGGGATTGCCGTTGGAGTTGTCCACACGGTCGATGACGGCGCGCACGGTGTCGCCCTTGTGGAAGAAGTCGCGGGGAATCTGCTGCGACTTGGGCAGGTAGAGTTCGTTGCGCTCTTCGTCGAGGAGGAGCGTTTCGCTCTTCCAGGTCTGGTAAACTTCTGCCACGATGATTTCGCCCACGCGGTCCTTGTACTTGTTGTAGAGGGCGTCGTGCTCGAGTTCGAGAATCTTGCTGGCGAGCGTCTGGCGGAGGGTAAGGATGGCACGGCGGCCGAAGTCGGCGAAGTTGATTTTTTCGCTGACGTCTTCGCCCACTTCATAGGTGGGGTCGATGGTGCGTGCGTCGGTAAGGCTGATTTGCTTGTTGTCGTCTTCGACGGCTTCGTCTTCCACGACTACGCGGTTGCGGTAGATTTCGCAGTCGCCCTTGTCGGGGTTTACAATCACGTCGAAGTTTTCGTCCGAGCCGAAAATCTTGGCAATCACGCTGCGGAAACTTTCTTCGAGCACGCCTACCATGGTGGCGATGTCGATGTTTTTGTTTTCCTTGAATTCAGCGAAGGTTTCTATGAGACTTACTGTGTCGTCTTTCTTCTTGGCCATAAATATAGAGGAATTATGGGGACGAGTGTGAATGCCTCGTGTGCAGCCATCTCCGCCCCGGGCTGATGCCCCTTGGTGAGGTTTTTATTTAAAGTCGATGATATATTTCGTCCACTTCACTTCGGTGAACTTGAAAATGACGTTGCGGTCGATGATGCGGGGGCGCTTGGCTCCCTCTTCGCGCACTTTGTCCTTTACGGTGAGCACGAAGCCTTCGGGACTGACGCTTTGGAGCACGCCTTCGAATTTGTGTCCGTCGAGGGTGAGCGTTTCCACGCGGTCGCCCTGGTGGATTTCGTACTGGCGCAGCACTTTGAAGGGCTGTCCGATGCCTGCGCTTCCCACTTCGAGCTCAAAGTCTTCCTGTTCGCGGTCGAGGTGGCTTTCGATGAAGCGGCTGAGCTCTACGCAGTCTTCAATCCACACGCCTTCTTCGTGGTCTATCTCCACTACGATGCGGTCGTCGGGACTTACGGTAAGGTCGGTAAGAAAGTAGTCCTTTCCCTCAAGCCACTGGTCTACCAGTGTGCGTACAATGTTCTTGTCGATCATTCGTTCAAGTTGTGTGGTAAAAACATGAGTGAGGAACTTTTCGAAAGCCCCTCACTCAATCTTGTGTGCAAATTTACGAACATTTCAAGTGTGGTGCAAGTCCGTAGCGCTTTTTCTTTTTGATTTTCAAGGTTTTCTTTGCAATATGCAAGAAATGGGGCGGTGCGCTTGCCGTTTGATAACTTGCCCCATTTCGTTACGGGGCATTAAATGAAAATCCGAAATGAATTGCTCACACCAAAACCACCGTCACTTCCCTTGCACCATGTGCGCCGAAAACGAGGGCCTGCTCGATGTCGGCGGTTTTGGACGGGCCGGAGATGAATCCGGCGAAGGGCACTTCGGGGCGGTCGGCTATGCGGGCATAGGCTTCGTGCATGTTGTGGACGAGGGCGTCGCGGCGGAGCACGATGACGAGCGTTTCGGAAATGAAGTAGAGGGCGCGGTGGCGCACGTGCTGCTCAATCCAGCAGCAGGCGTTTTCGCACACGCCGAGCTGGGCGGGAATCACCGCCACGTCCGTACCATTGAGTTCGGCGGGCTGCTCTATGGCGTCGGGGTCGAAAGCGCTTGCGCCCAAGAGGTCGCGGCCGTCGGTGCGGTCCACGGCCCATGCCACGCGCTGGGCGTCGGGGTAGAGGCTGCGGACGAAAGTGCCGAGCGTTTCGCCTTCTGCGAGCGTGGCAACCTTTCCGCCCACCTGTTCCATCACTTTCGTGAACTGCGCCACGGGGTCGGCATAGCGTATGGCCTGCTCTTCAAGCGGAGAGAGGTCGGGCATGGGGAAAACGTCGAGCGTGTTTTCACGGATCGACTGGAGAATGGATTCTTTGCTGGTCATGTGATGGGCTTAGGCGTTGTGGGTGTGGGACGACGGGTTGCTTTTTTCGCGCTGTTCCTTGTGGAGCAGGTCTTCGAAGGTGTGGCTGGCGAAGTGGGGCATGTTGCGCTCCGCGCCCCAGGGGTTGAAGTCGGCTTTCACCAGGGCCTGCGGCAGATGGTTGGCCAACGGGGCAAAGCGCAGCGCGCTGTGGTAGAGCGCGGGGTGGGACATGGTCAGTTCGAGTCCTTTCGAAATGAGGTGTTTGGAGGTGCTGGCCACGTGGAGCCCCTGCAGCTTCTGTCGCCAAAGGTAAATTTGGTCGGCGAGGTCCACCTTTGCGGGGCATACGTTTTGGCACGAATGGCAGAGCGAGCAGGCGCTCACGTTGCCCGAGTAGCGGCGGGCGTCGCGCAGCATGCCGAGGTTGATGCCGATGGGGCCGGGAATGAAATAGGAGTAGGAATAGCCGCCGGAGCGACGGTACACGGGACAGGTGTTCATGCAGGCTCCGCAGCGCAGGCAGTTGAGCGTGAGTCGGTGGTCGCGTTGTCCGAGAATCTTGCTGCGGCCGTTGTCCACTATAATAATATGGAGTTCGCCCCCTTTGCGCGGCGAACGGTAGTGGGAGGTGTAGGTGGTGGTGGGCTGTGCCGTGGCGGAGCGCGCCAGCAGACGGGTGAACACGCCGAGCGAACGGCGGTCGGGGACGATTTTTTCCAGACCGAAGGCGGTAATCTGCAGTTTGGAGGTGTTGAGCGAAGTGCCCATGTCGGCATTGCCCTCGTTGGTGCACACCACACACTCTCCCGTAGAGGCTACGGCGAAGTTGGCACCGGTCATGGAGGCTTCGCTGTGGATGAACTTGTTGCGGAGGTTGCGGCGCGCCACGTGGGTGAGGTAAGTCTGGTCGCAATTGCCGGGTTCGGCGTCCATTTCCTTCACGAAGAGTTCGCTGATTTCTTCTTTCTTCACGGCGATGGCGGGGAGCACGATGTGCACGGGTTTGCGGTGGAGGAGCTGCAGGATGCGTTCGCCGAGGTCGCTTTCCACCACGTCGATGCCCAGACTCTCGAGATAGGGATTCAGTCCGCACTCCTCGGCGAGCATGCTTTTGCTTTTGATGAAGCGTTTCACACCGTGCTTCTGCAGCAGTCCGGCCACAATCAGGCGGTATTCTTCGGCGTCCTTCGCCCAGTGGACCACGGCGCCGTTGCGTGTGGCGTTGCGTTCAAACTCTTCGAGGAGTTGGGCGAGGTGCGAGTTGCTGTACATTTTTATGGCGGAAGCCATTTGGCGGAGTTGTTCCCATTCGGGAACTTCGCGGCTGAGTTTGTCGCGTTTGGCACGGACCATCCAAAGGGTTTCGTCGTGCCATTTGGCATAGGTGCCGTTTTTCAGAAAGGATGAGGCTGACTTGGCGTGTTGCGACATAGGGGTGCGTTGTGTGGTTAGGAAAGTATAGTTTAGTATGGACTGAGGCGGGTTTGGAGAATAAAACGTTCAAAACGAATAAAACAAGGCTTCGCCTTTGGGCAAGCCACAGGCAAAACGACTAAAATCATACGCTATAGACGTGGCAAGGCGCAGCATGGAGACGCAGTCTCGTTTTATCTGTTTTGTTCTTTTGCCATATTTTATTTCGGTCTTCCGCGTTGGCTATTCAGCTTCGCCGGCAAGAATTTGTGCGATGTGAAGGGTGTGGATGGGGAGGCCTTCGCGCTCTATGATGCCGCGCTGGTGCATGAGGCAGGAGCAGTCGGCTCCTACGATGTACTCGGCGCCGGTGGCGAGGTGGCGGTGCACCTTGTCGCGCCCCATCTGTCCCGAAACGGCGTGTTCCTCAATGGCAAACATGCCGCCGAATCCGCAGCACTCATCGCTTCGCTCGGGTTCCACCACTTCGCATCCGTCCACGAGGGAGAGGAGGTTGCGGAGTTTGTTGACATAGGGTACGTTGAGCTCGCTCGGGGAGGAGAGGTGGAGCAGACGTACGCCGTGGCAACTGTTCTGAAGGCTTACCTTGTGGGGAAAACTCACGTTGAGGCTCGCGGGGCGTACCACGTCGTGGACAAATTCGCAGAGTTCCACGACGCGTCCTTCTGCCGTGCACTTTGTGCCTTCGGGCAGGAGGTTGCCGTAGTGGTCGCGCACGAAAGCCACGCACGAGGCGGAGGGCCCTACCACGTAGTCGTACTTGCTGAAGATTTCGTCGAAATGGCGTGCGAGGGGCCGCGCTTCGCTTTCGAAGCCGGCGTTGCCCATGGGCTGTCCGCAGCAGGTTTGGCGTTCGGGATATTCCACGTCCACGCCGAGTTGCTGTAAAAGGTGGAGGGAGGCCATTCCCACTTCGGGAAAGACCGCGTTGACATAGCAGGGAATGAAGAGTCCTACTTTCATCTTTTGGGTTGTGTGTATGTTCTTTATTGTATGGTGCGGGGCTGCGGCGTTGTAGAAAAGCGTGGTGCTTCGGGGAGAGAGTGTTTGTTCATCACGTAGTGCGTGCCGTGCCCCCGTGTGCGGGCGGTAAATGGCGGTGCGCGGACCGCCTTTGGCATTTGCCACACAAAAATACTGCAAAATATCGTAATGGTTTTTCCGCCTTGGCTTTTTTAGCAAAGTTTTTGGGTGTACGATGGGGGCGAAGTCTCCTGACTTCGCGTTCTACACGGCTTGCGCCCTCCTATGG
>CAVCAV010000075.1:0-13029 GCA_963600165.1 Christensenella sp. UBA1685
GTGTAGCCATTGTGTTGCCCTTTCAGGGCGCATAATCAGGGTGGGTGCATTTACCCAGGGTGTCGCTTCGCTTGCCCTGGGCTATGTTGTGCTGGGCTTTCAGCCCGTTCACCGCCCAAAACACCTTGCGGAGATGGGCAAATTCTCAAATTCTCCAATTCTTGACCAAAACTTTGCTCATTTCTTACTGAGCCGTCCTCAATACTTCTCGTGTTTCTTCACACGTTTTGAAATCTTGATGGCGCCCACGGGGCAAACGTGCTGGCAAAGGAGACAGCCCACGCATTTCGAACCGTCGAGATGGGGCTTGCGGTCGGCGTCCATCGTGAGGGCCTGATGGCCGCCGTCGGCACACGACACGCGGCATCTGCCGCAACCGATGCACATTTCCTTGTCGACGAGTGGATACACCACGGTGTCGCGGTTGAGGTTGGAAGGTAGCACGAAGTTTTTGATTTCTTCGCCCACGATGGTGTTGAGGTTCGAAACGCCGCGCTGCTTCATATAGGTCAAGAGGCCTTCCTTGAGGTCGTCGATGATGCGGAAACCATACTGCATGACGGCGGTGCACACCTGAAGGTTGGTGCAGCCGAGCTGGAGAAATTCGAGGCCGTCGCGCCACGTTTCTATACCGCCGATGCCGCTAATGGGCGTATATTCGAGGATGGGATTCTTCGCCATTTCCAACACGTAGCGGAGGGCGATGGGTTTGACGGCACGACCGGAATAACCCGAAACGGTGCGCTGCGAATTAACCATCGAACGGTCGGAGATGGTGACGCACTTGATGGTGTTGATGGCTGCGATGGCATCGGCACCGGCAAGTGTGGAGGCCACGGCGGGAACACTGATGTGGGTGATGTTGGGTGTCATTTTGGCAATGACGGGGATGTTCACGCGGTGTTTTACATAGGAAGTGTAGTGCATGACCAACTCCGTGTTCTGTCCTACGTCGCTACCCATGCCTTCAAGTCCCATTTGCGGACACGAAAGGTTGAGTTCCACTGCGTCTACACCAGCTTCTTCGGCCATGTGGGCGAGTTTTGCCCAGTCGCTGAGCGACTGACCCATGATGCTGGCCACGACTACCTTGTTGGGGAAGTTCTTCTTCAGGCGGCGGAGGGTTTCGAAGTCTTCTTCGGCGGGGTGTTCGCTTACTTGCTCCATGTTGCGGAAGCCGTAGAACTTTCCGGCTTCGCCCTGTTCGCTGACGGAGTCGAAACGGGGCGACACTTCGTGGATGTCCTCCAAGCAGATGGTCTTGAAAAACACGCCCGCCCAACCTGCCTCAAAAGCGCGGGCCACCATATCGTAGTTGGTACACACGGCAGAGGAGGCGAGGAAGAAGGGGTTCTCGCACTTGATGCCGCAGAATTCTATTTCGAGACTGGGATTTACGTCAGTTGCTTCTTCTTTCGGCTGTATTTCGGTTTGGGATTCCAAGGCTTTTGCCACTTCGCGAATGCGGATGGGGCGGTCGTAGTGGATGCAAGCTTCTTCGGAGGCCTGGAGTTCGTCGTCGCTGCAGTTGGCAATCCATTTCAGCGCATTGGCATCGTTGTCGAAACGCACGGCGCGGAGCATTCTGGCGGGGTCGCCGTGTTTGCAGGCAGCCGAACAAACGGCGTTGTCGCACAAAAGGCAGCGCGACACTTCTTCCTTGTAATTGAAAGATCTCTTCATGTTCTTGTTCTTGTTTTTCAATTGTGAGTAGTAGATTGAGAAAGCGGCGGACAAAAACGTGCATCACCGCTATTAGTTTGCAAATATAAGGAAGTTTTGGTGAAATGCAAGGATGGGCGGGGAAGAGAATGCGGGGGAAGAAGCAAATGGGCAGCGCGCGAACGATGGGGGCGAAGTCTCCTGACTTCGCGCTCTACACGGGAAACGTCGCCTCCATGGTGCGTGTAAGTGCCGCTCATGCGAAGTCAGGAGACTTCGCTCCCATCGCTCGCCCCATGCGCTACGCCCCATAGAGCGCGCACCCCCTGGCATCTCGTAAATAATCCAAGGCACGGCGTAAAAATTCCAAGGCATCCTTTTCTAAATATCCCCCACCCCAACGTGTTGGGCTCAGAGCAAATTGTTTGCATCCTTTAGCATAATCCAAAGGAACACTTTCCGCAGCGGAAGGACTCGTGCATACGCGCGCACATATGCGCACTACACCGAAGTTTATGCAATCTGCCTTCATCTGTCAGCCACAGAAGCAGATTGGCAGGCTATAATCTTGTGCAACAGATATATAAACAACCATTCAACGGTGACAGTAGAAATATCATCGCCGCAAATTTTTCGTCATCACCCTATAAAAATCGGTCACAGCCGCTGGTAATGGCAAATCCTTAATAAAGCAGAATTTTTGCATTGGATTCTGACATTATCACGCAATTATGCGAACGAAAGCGCATGCGGCGAAGTCTCCAGACTTCGCGCTCTACACGGCACGGACCGCCTATGGAGGCGACGTTTGAAACGTCGCTTTACGGCACACAGCAACCGTGCGAAGTCGGGAGACTTCGCCCCCATGCGCTTACGCCCCAAAGTGCCGTGTAGAGCGCGACGTTCCAAACGTCGCCCCCATAGAAGGTGCACAAGGCGTCGCTGCTGTGCATGAAGGCTGACAGCAGTTTGCACAAACTTCGGTGTATACGCGCGCGCATTGCGCACAAGCATATTATTACTCATCTCCCTCCCGCTACGCAGATAAACTGAAACACAACACCTTGCGCAAGGCACACAAAAATTCTCCTAAAATTCACACGGCAATTATACCTTGATTCCTTTTTAATGTATATCTTTGCCACGTAAAAGAAGCGCCAAATGCAAAGCGCGACTAACAATACTACGAAACAAATAACCAAAATTTCTACAAACAAACAAATCTCAAAACAATGGCAACTACAAATGCTAGCGCGCCCAAGAGTGCGCCCAAGAAACAGTCTGCTGGTTTCACCGGCATCAAGTCTGGCCTTTCTGTGATTATTGTCTGCGCAGTAATCGCAGTGTGCATCTACCTCTTCGGTTTCGGTAACATCTCCAACTTCAAGGGTACCGAAAACGCAAGTGCTGCATTCTCCTTCCTTTGCGGCAGCGAGGAAGTTTACGAACCCGCCAACCTGATGGGTACAGTCTACAAAGGTGGTTTCGTGGTGCCCATAATCTGGACGCTCCTCATCACCGTCATCGCACTCGCCATCGAGCGCTTCTTCGCCATCCGCAACGCTTACGGCCGCACCAGCCTCACCAAGTTCGTTGCTGACATCAAGGTAGCCCTCAAGAACAACGACATGGCAAAGGCACAGCAGATCTGCGACAAGCAGCGCGGTTCCGTTGCCAACGTGGTAGGCGCAACGCTCAAGAAGTACAAGGAAATGGAAGAAAACACCACCCTCACCAAGGAACAGAAGGTGCTCTCCATCCAGAAGGAACTCGAAGAAGCTACCGCTCTCGAAATGCCTATGATGCAGGAAAACCTCCCCATCATCGGTACTATCGTAACCCTCGGTACTCTCGCCGGTCTGTTCGGTACGGTGCTCGGTATGATCAAGTCGTTCTCCGCCATGGGTGCAGGCGACGGTGGTGCTGACTCCTCCGCTCTTTCTACCGGTATTTCCGAAGCACTTGTAAATACGGCTTCCGGTATCTTGACCGGTGCTCTCGCCGTTATCTCCTACAACTACTACACCAACAAGATTGACCGCCTCACCTTCTCTCTCGACGAAGTAGGTTTCACCATCGTAGAAACTTTCTCTGCAACTCACTAATCAGTATATTCAAGGTATTTAAGACATGGGACGCTTTAAAGTCAAAAAACAAGATACGTTCATAGACATGACGCCTATGAGCGATGTCATGGTCCTGCTGCTTACCTTCTTTATGCTGACTGCAACTTTCGTCAAGGAAGAACCTGTCAAGGTCAACACTCCTGGTTCGGTTTCGGAAATCAAAATTCCCGCCAACAACTTGCTCACCATTTTCGTAGAAAAAAGCGGCAAGGTGTTCATGACCATGGACTCGCCTGAAAGCCTCCGCAAACTCGCCAACGCGATGAACGATGCCGACAAGCTGAGCCTTACACCCCAGGAAGTCGAAACCTTCGCCCAGGCTCCCACCTTCGGCACTCCCCTCAACACCATCAAAGGATGGTTGGCTCGCGACAATAAGAACGAAATTCTTACCAAGAGCCAAGAGGCTGGTATACCTTGCGACAGTTTGAACAACGAGTTGAAGACTTGGGTAAGCACAGCCCGTGAGGCGTGTGGCGATGGTATGCGTATCGCCATCAAGGCAGACAAAACTACTTCCTACGCCGTAATCAAAAAAGTTATGGACACTCTGCGTGAGATTGATGAGAACAAATACAACCTCATCACCTCACTTAAAGGCGCAGAAGAATAAATTTTACAGTTATGGCAAAAAAAGGTGGAAGTAAACAAAAGAAGATGAACTCGCGCGTGGACTTCACGCCGATGGTGGACATGATCATGCTCCTTGTTACCTTCTTCATGTTGTGTACAACACTTCTCAAACCGCAGACCATGGAAATCACCATGCCTTCGGACAAGGAAGACATCAAAGAAGAGAACAAGAGCCAGGTGGCCGCTTCTAAGGCCATCACCATCCTCCTCGACGAGAACAACACCATCTACTACTTCAAGGGTAAACCCGACGGCGGTACCGACATCGCCGACGAAGGCAAACTCTTCGCAACCTCCTACGGCAAAGAGGGCATCCGCAAGGCACTCCTCGAAGCCAACCCCCAGGCTGTGAAAGAAGTAGCTAAACTGAAGGCCGAGTTCGCCAGCAAGGCAACCTCCAACGTTCAGCAGGAACAGAAAATCAAAGCTGAATACAAGGAACGACTGGCCAAAATCAAGAACGCCGACTACACTCCCAGCGTAATCATCAAGGCTTCTGACAAGGCTACGTACGAAAACCTCATTGACGTGCTCGATGAAATGCAGATCTGCAACATCGGCCGTTACGTGATTGACAATTTCGCAGAGGGCGACAAGCTCAAGATTGAAGCTTACAAGAAAAACCCTGCGCAGTAATTAACAGTAAGTGAAGTATAACAGATATGTCTAAAGTAGATTTGGCATCACGTGCGTGGTGCGACATGGTATTCGAAGGACGTAACAAGGAATACGGAGCTTACCGTGCACGCGCAAACAAAGGTAAGTTCCAGCTTCGCGCCATCATCATTGTGCTCATCATCATCGTGGCCATCGTTGCCGCCATCCTTGCCAAGTCGGCAGTGGAAGCAGCACTCAAGGCCAACCAGAGCCTGGAAGACGAGTCCGTAACCGAACTCTCTCAGCTCAAGAAAGACGAGCCCAAGAAAGAGGAAAAGAAGAAGCAAGAGCCCAAAGTCGAATACGAAAAGCCCGTTGAGAAGGTGGCTGTAAAGTCATCCATCCAGTTCACCGTTCCTAAGATCGTGGAAGACGACAAAGTGGACCACTCCAAGGAACTCAAGACCCAGGATGAAGTGACGAAGAGCAAATTCGCCATCGCTTCTCAGGACTACATCAACCCCGACGGCGGTACTGGTATCAACATCGACGACTTGAAGGAAAACCAGCAGGCTGGCGGTACTTCAGTTCCTCCCAAGGAAGAAGAAGTCGTGGATAACGCCATCGTAGAAGTGCCCGCCACCTATCCCGGCGGCGAAGCAGCACTCCTCCAGTTCGTCGGCAAGAACCTCGTTTATCCTGCCATCGCACAGGAACAGGAACTCCAGGGTGTTGTAATGCTTCGTTTCCGCGTGGAAACCGACGGTTCCGTAGGTACCATCAAGGTAGAAAAGAGCCTCTCCAAGGAATGCGACCAGGCAGCAGTCACGGTGGTCAAGAAGCTTCACCGCTTCACCCCCGCAAAGCAGCAGGGTCACCCCGTTCCCGTATGGTTCCGTCTCCCCATCCGTTTCCGCATTCAGTAATCGAAGTTAACACGGCAACACACACCGTTGCCTGAGGTTAATAAACTATTTAAACGTTGAGCAATCGTCCCGAAAGAGACAGATTGCTCAACGTTTTTTTTTATCTTTGCCCATAACGAACGATGGGGCAAGCGAACGATGGGGGCGAGCTCTCCCGAGCTCGCTTGCGCGAAAAAATCAAAGCGCAGCTTGCCCCGCCCATGGAGGCGACGTTTAAAACGTCGCAATCAACGCCGCCCCCTCACCTCACGCCTTCGAAAACATCAAAACACCCACACCTATATGAAACGTACATTCCTTGGCGCCGCACTCCTCTGCGCTGCCATATTCACCCTCACATCCTGCCACAACAAAGGCAAAACCGGCAACCCCAACTGGATGAAAGAAGACGACGTGCCCGTGGCCATCGACGAAACCTTCCGTCCCATCATGGAAAACATCGTGGAGAGTTTCGGCATGGCAAACCCCGAAGCCAACATGAAAGCCGTCTACGTAAGCGAAGACTCCGCGCTGCGGCTCATGGCCATGGACAGCATACGCTGCTGCATCGTCACCCGCAAACTCAACGACCGCGAGACGGCACTCATCGAAGGTCACCGACTCGGAGCCAAGCAGGCGCTCATCGCCACCGACGCCATCGCGCTCGTGGTGAACAAGGCAAACAAAGACTCCGTCATCACCGTGGACGAACTCAAGCAAATCGTTCAAGGAAAAATCACCCGTTGGGAACAACTCAAGAACCACACGCAGCAGGGTAAACTCAGCGTAGTGTTCGACAACTCCGGCTCGAGCACCGTGCGCTTCATGCGCGACAGCCTCTGCAACGGCAAGACCATGAGCGGTCCCGTCTTCGCCTCCGACAAAGGCACCAACGTCAACGTGCTGGAGATGGTGCGCAAAGACCCGACAATCATCGGCGTAGTGGGCACCAACTGGCTGAAGGGAAATTCCGACTCGCCCCTCTCCTCGTTCGACTCGCTCGACGTCAACGTGCTCCGTGTGGCAAAGTCCGACGCCGCGAAGGCCGTCCGTCCATTCCAGTACTTCATTGCCACAGGCGACTACCCGCTGCTCCGCACCGTATACATGATCTGCACCGACCCACGCTCGCAGTCCATGCTTCGCAACTTCTACTTTTACACCAAGGGCCAGAAGGGCCAGACCATCATCTGCAACAATTCGCAGCTCCTCCCCATCACCCCCGTGCAAGTAAAAGCCGTCAGCGTAAATTAACCCCTCTATGGGGGGCGAACGATGGGGACAAGCTATGGAGACGTCGCCCCCATCGTTCGCCCCCATAGACCCCCCCAAACGTTTTTGAACAAATGTATAGTTCAAATGTACAAATTGTGATTCCGCAAGGCGCAAAACACCCGTATCTTTGCACTGTAAAGAAAAGGATACGGGGTGCGTGAGCATCACGGATTCGGCGCCCATCTTCTTCAAAGAGGCGTTAGTTTCAGAGAATGAAACTTGGGCGTTTTTCTGAAAGAATAATTAGGTTAATGGTAATAATACAGATTGGACAAAAGAGATGAGAGACTTTTATTGACCGGTTGAGACCCGGCAATCTGTTCTGAAGGACAAAGACAAGGATGTTGCCAACGGCACTTCCGTAACAATTGCGCAAACACATTCCGGTGAAACGCAGTTTGTCTTTGTCCTTCTTTTTTTGTGTACTATGGGGGCGCAAGCGCATGGGGGCGAAGTCTCCAAACTTCGCTTGCGCGGCTTTGCAAACGCTATTCGGCGACATTTCCACCCTCCATGGAGGCGACGATTGAATCGTCGCGTTCTACACGGCTCGCCAAGCGTCCTCAGGAACGCTCTCCCCCACCTTCCCCCTCCCCCACCATACTTTTGCCCCAGCAACTCTTCGCAGACGTACCGAAAAATGCTACCTTTGCAGCGAACCGGTGTGCACCACACGCAAAACGCACCGCTCCGCACAGCAACAAGGCACTCAACACAAGCAGCGCCGAACACTGACGACCGCATGATCGGATTCAAAAAATTAGACATCTACATACTCAAGAAGTTCCTGCTGCTCTTTGCGGCCGCCTTTTGCATCTGCATCTTCGTCTTCGAAATGCAAGCCGCATGGAAATACATCGAAGACCTCGTAGGCAAAGGACTTTCTATAGAAATTTTAGGCAAGTTCTTCGGCTACCTGACGCTTTATCTCGTGCCGCAGTCCTTGCCTTTGGCCGTTCTGCTCGCCACACTCATCACCTTCGGAAACCTCGGCGAGTCGCTCGAACTGCTCGCCATGAAAGCAGCCGGCATTCCGCTCATCCGCGTCATGCGGCCGCTGCTCATCTTCGCCATCGGCACGGTGGGCTTCTCCTTCTGGTTTCAAAACAAAGTGTCCGCGCCGGCCTACCTCGACATGCGCACGCTGCTCTTCAGCATGAAGCTGCAGTCGCCCGCCGTGGAAATTCCCGAAGGGGTGTTCTACAACGGCGTGCCGAACATCAACATCTACGTGCAGAAGAAGGACGTCAGCACGGGCATGCTCTACCAAACCATCATCTACAAGGTGGACCAGGGCTTCAACCGCGCACAAATCGTACTCGCCGATTCCGCACGTCTGGAGATGACGGAAGACAAAAAGAACCTCGTGCTCGACATGTGGTGCGGCGAACAGTTTGAAAGCCTTCAGGGCAACAGCGCAGGCACCCAGATGATAGGCAGCAACGCCTCCGACCCCTACGACCGCGAAACCTTCGACTACAAGAAGTTCATCATCGACTTCGACAGCAACTTCAACATGGTGGACAAAAACGTGCTCGCCACCATGGCGGAAGGCAAGGACCTCCACCAGCTGCGCCACAGCATCGACTCAATGGAAATGGCCATGGACTCCGTGGGCAAACAGTACTACACCGACGCGCGGAACATGTTCTTCCGCCGCCCCGCGCTCTCCAAAGCCGACTCCGCCAGCCTCTACCGCCAACTCAAGGCACATCCGCAAAACATCGATTCGCTCCTGGCCCACTTGCCGGCCGAAAAGATGCAGAACGTGGAACAGGCCGCACGCACCAACGTGCAGTCGGCCAAAGCCGACCTCGAATGGAAAGCCCTCACAACGCACGACACGGACTATACCATCCGACGCCATTGGTCCTACTGGTATATGTTCTACACCGGCTCCATCGTCTGCCTCATCTTCTTCCTCATCGGCGCTTCGCTCGGAGCCATCATCCGCAAAGGCGGTCTCGGTTTCCCCGTGCTCATCTCCGTGGGCGTATTCATCTTCCGCTATGTCATAGACACCTCCACCACCAAGATGGCGCGCGACGGAAACATCAACATGATGTTTGCCATGTGGCTCAGCACGGCCATCATCACCCCGCTGGCCATCTTCCTCACCTACAAGGCCAACCGCGACTCCGTGCTCTTCAACATGGAAGCCTACGTCAACGTGTTCCGCCGCTTGCTCGGCCTGCACACCAAGCGCCACGTGGCCGCCAAGGAAGTGGTCATCAACGACCCCGACATGGAGCGCGTAGCCCAGTTGCTCGAAGAGATAAAAACGGAAAGCAGCGATTACATGCACACCAACCGGCTGCTCAAGGCGCCAAGCTACATACAGACCTTCTTCCGCTACCGCGCCGACGACCACGTGGAACGCATCAGCGAGAAGATGGAAGAAATGGTGGAAGAACTTTCCAACAGCCGCGACTACCGCATACTCAGCGCCGTCAACCAGCTACCCATTCTCTACACCACGGCACACGTCAGCCCCTTCCACAGTACAAAGTGGAACAAAGCCGCGGGCGTCATCTTCCCCGTCGGACTCATCCTCTGGCTGCGCATCTGGCGTTTCCGCCTCATCCTGCTGCGCGAGCTGAAACAAATTGTCCGCACGTGCAACGAACTTGAAGTGGTCATAAGCGGCAGCGCCAACGACTCCGAGGAAGAAAGCACCGCCGCAGCACCCGCGGAGAACACGAAGAAAAAGCGGAAATGGAAAAAGGCCGCACTCATCTTCATCCTCTCCGCCGCCATTGCCGCCGTAGCCGGCAACTGGGCCTACGGCCGCTACAAGCACTACCGCATACAAAAAATGATGCGCGTGGAACAGTCGGGCACCAATTCGCCCGAAGGCAACGTGCTCCCCAACCAAGGTGCGCCCCTACCCCAACCCGCGACCGACAGCCCGTTCGGGAAATAAGTATCATTAGGTTGAGACGGGCTGAATTGAAAATCGGCGACCGAAGGGAAAGCCAAAGCCCGCACACCGCGCATTACTAAGCCCCCGCCATAAATGCCCCCACGCATCTCCACAAACAACTATACTACATATTCATGAACACGTTCAAACTCGCCTCCGTAGAAGAGGCCATACAAGACTTCAAGGACGGCAAGTTCGTCATCGTGGTTGACGACGAAGACCGCGAAAACGAAGGCGACCTCATTATGGCAGCCGAACTCGTCACGCCCGAGAAAGTCAACTATATGCTCCACAACGGCCGCGGCGTGCTCTGCGCTCCCATCACCATAGAACGAAGCAACGAACTAAAGCTCGACCATCAGGTGCAGGAAAACACCAGCATGCTCGGCACTCCGTTCACCGTGACGGTCGACCTGCTCGAAGGCTGCACCACCGGTGTAAGTTGCCACGACCGCGCAGCCACTATCCGCGCCCTCGCCGACCCCAACAGCCGCCCCGAAAGTTTCGGCCGTCCCGGCCACGTCAATCCGCTCTATGCCCAGGACCGCGGCGTGCTCGCCCGTGCAGGCCACACTGAAGCCTCCATCGACCTGGCACGCCTTGCCGGCATGCAGCCCGCAGCTTGTCTCATTGAAATTCTCAACGAAGACGGCACCATGGCTCGTATGCCGCAGCTTCAGGAGTTTGCCGTTCGCGAAGGACTGCACATCATCACCATCAAAGACCTCATCGCCTACCGCCTTCAGCACGAATGTCTCGTGGAACGCGGCGAAAAGGTGGACATGCCCACCGAATACGGCCACTTCCGCCTCATTCCTTTCCGCCAGAAAAGCAACGGACTTGAACACGTGGCGCTCATCAAAGGCGAATGGAAAGAAGACGAACCCATCCTCGTGCGCGTTCACTCCTCTTGCGTAACAGGCGACATCTTCGGCTCGGAACGCTGCGACTGCGGCGAACAGCTCCACAAGGCCATGCGCAAGGTGGAAGAAGAGGGCAAGGGCGTGGTGCTCTACCTCAACCAGGAAGGACGCGGCATCGGCCTGATGGCCAAGATTGCAGCCTACAAACTGCAGGAAGAAGGCTACGACACGGTCGACGCCAACGTGCATCTCGGCTACGACCCCGACGAACGCGACTACGGCGTAGGCGCACAGATTCTCTCGCTCCTCGGTGTACACAAAATGCGCCTCATGACGAACAATCCCGTGAAGCGCGTCGGCCTCGAAGCCTACGGTCTCGACATCACGGAGAACGTACCCATCGAAACCACTCCGAATCCTTACAACGAGCGTTACCTCCGCACCAAGAAACTGCGCATGGGACACACGTTGCACAATTTATAAAGGGTGGTTCTATAAATTAGCTTTGTCAGCTTTCGGTGCTATTTTTCGTCCCAATTGTTTGTGAACGAAAGAGCATAGCGGGCTATGCGACTGAGCGAACAAGCAATTGGGGCGGAAAAGAGCCCGAAAGATGACAAAACGCTATTTGAGCGAATTTGCATATTAATCGGTGGTAATTTATAGAACCACCCTAAACCCTTTTAAACGTAAGAAACTATGGCATTAGACATGAACTGGTACGACCCCCAAGACACGGGGTATGCCTCCTATCAGGAACAAGCCACAAGAACGTTGCCCGCACTGATGACGAAAGTGTACGTATGGATGACACTTGCCCTCGCCATCACCGGCCTAACTGCATTTTGCGTAGCTGAAAACGAAGCCCTCGTATTCAGTCTGCTCAACAACCGCCTGGCATTCTGGGTGCTCATCATTGCCGAATTCGGTATCGTGGCATTCCTCTCCACCCGCATCATGCGCATGTCGTTCGCAACGGCGGGCATTCTCTTCGGCGCCTACTCCATAATAAACGGTGTAGTGCTCTCGAGCCTTCTGTTGGTCTACACAATGGAAAGCCTCACGTCCACATTCCTCATCACGGCAGGAACGTTCGGAGCCATGTCAATCGTCGGCGCGGTGACGAAGCGCGACCTCGGCGGTGTGGGACGCTTCCTCTTCATGGCGCTCATCGGCCTTATCATCGCCTCCATCGTGAACATCTTCCTCAACAGCTCCGGCCTCAATTGGGGACTTTCCATTGCCGGCGTGCTCATCTTCTGCGGACTCACCGCCTACGACACGCAGAAAATGAAGCAGATGCTCGTGCAGTACGCTTCATTGGGCGAACAGAACCTCATGAAGATTGCGCTGCTCTGCAGCCTGAGTCTGTACCTCGACTTCATCAACCTCTTCCTCTACCTGCTACGTTTCTTCGGAGACCGCAAGAACTGACACCCACACCACGGGGCATGCTGCTTCCGACACGTTCGTCGCAAGCGGCACGCCCCGTGTGTCGCATAACAATAGCACACAACACAATTCCTATCTAAATCAGCACTACACATATGCTTTCATCACTCGTTAACCGACTTGCCCCTTCGGCAACGTTGGCCATGTCGCAAAAAAGTGCCGAACTCAAGGCACAAGGCATTGACATCATCAACCTCTCCGTTGGCGAACCCGACTTCAATACCCCCGACCATATCAAAGAGGCTGCAAAGAAAGCCGTCGACGAAAACTACTCGCGCTACTCTCCCGTAGCCGGTTACCCCGCGCTGCGCAAAGCCATCGTGAACAAACTCCTCACGGAGAACGGCCTTGAATACACGCCGGAACAAATCGTGGTATCGAACGGCGCCAAGCAGTGTGTGTGCAACGCCGTGATGGCCATCGTTTCACCGGGCGACGAGGTGATCATCCCCGCTCCCTACTGGGTGAGCTACCCCCAAATGGTTCTGATGGCCGACGGCAAGCCCGTGTTTGTGGAAGCCAAGATTGAACAGGACTTCAAAATCACTCCCGAGCAGCTCGAAGAAGCCATCACGCCAAAGACGCGCGCCATC